>JAIXPW010000139.1 GCA_027485995.1 Verrucomicrobiaceae bacterium | reverse complement strand
GGTTGTTTTCCAGTTCGCGGATGCGGGTGAGGCGGTCGTTGTTTTCCTTCTGGATGCGGGCGCGCTCGACGTTGATCTGTTTCTGCGCGTCATTGGTGCGGTAGTACTCCTTGAAGAGCTGCTGCATGTCCACGGTGGCGATCTTGAGCTTGCCTTCCTGGGCCATGGAGACGCCAGAAAGCGAGGCGGCGAGCACCACGGCAAGGAATGTTCGAATGAGAGTCATGATTGAGGGATGAGGTTGGTCCGGACGGATGCGGGACCTTGAACCGAAAAAAGGACCCCGTCAACGCCCATCCGGGGAGGGATTTCGGGGCGGTTTCGGACGAAAGAATCGGAGATTCGCGGCGCTTTCAGGGAAAATCAGGGCTCCACCGGTGGGGGGATCTCCGCCTCCACGCGGGAGACCGAACGTTCCATGAACAGATGGAACCGAGCACCGGACAGCTCGTCTTCAGGCCAGGACTCGACCTCCCTTTCGGAAACCCTTCCTTCCATTTCCGTCCACTGGGAACCGAGTGCGGCATGCTGGCGCAAGGCGTGAAGACCTTCCAACCCGGCGACGCGGGTTCCACTGCGACTGACCAGCATGAGCCTTGGTTTCGACTCGCCTCCGAAATAGGTAGCAGCTTTCCGCATTCCATCCAATCGAGGATCAGGCAGCATCAATTGCAGGGACAAGCGGATCGCCGTGCGCTTCCAGATCATCACCTGAAAATCCAGATGCCCTTGCGGCTCCAATTCGAGACCGCCGCTGGATTGTGCTGGAAAACTCCCCTGGTACTCGATCCGGCTCACGAGGCCGCGGAACTTCCAAGGCTCGCGATTCAAACGATCAAAAACCTGATCTTCGGATACCTTGAGGCAGCCGAACATAGGAAATAGATGCACTTCACTCCAAACTCCCGGCTCAAGCTTCCTGCCCAGGTTGAATGCCAGGAAGCGATCCATTGTCCTCCAATCGAATGACTTCCCCTCTCCAATACGCCATCCATCCTGCAGGAGGATTGATGTCTCACCCGGATGATCAAGATCAAACGACTCATAAGGGGACGATGGTCGATGAATTGGAAAAGGAATAACATAGTGTCCTCGAAGCAATTCATCTGTTCGCAACCCGGTGAAAGAGACAGAGTCGGTCGGCGGAAAAACCACCTGTTTCCCTTCCGGGGTGTCACTCTCCCTTGCCGATGGCCTCAAGGGCTGACGCTTGAACTCCACACTCGCCATCGGCAGCGGTAGCGGGCTGGGTCCGAACAGGGGCTCCATTTGATCGTCGAGCGACAGACAAGGCCCTGCGAGTGTTGACACCATCAGCCCGGGCCACCATTTCCGCCTGCCTGCTGACAGCCACCAGGCCAAACCGTATCCAGTTCCTGCGATCAATACTGCCGGACTGAGGTTCGAGGCCCAAGTCTCCATGATCCGGTTTCCCAACCAGATCTGGGCCTTGTGGGCTTCCAACTTGTAAACACTCACCGCCAGCGGGAGAGCGACCATCAGCCACCCGACCCATCTCACCGGACGCGTCCGACTGAATAAAAGCTGAAGCCCTGTGGCGAGCCCTGTCGTGATCATCAGCAGCAACGCAAAAGCGATGCTGAAGCCTACAAGTATCGTCCTCCAACCGAGGTGGAACCACCAGGCCCTCACGGCCACCATCAGTGATGCAACCAGCACCATTGAGAGCAACAGGAAGCTCGTCCGCCCAAAAGCCTTCGTTCCACCCTTTGGACGAGTGAGATGAAAAGCGTTCTCGTCGAGATTCGCTCCGGCCGAAACGATCCGATAGACGCTTGCCGTCCAGAGCGATAACGCCACGCCCAATGTGCCTGGAGCAATCCAGGACTCGGGTTTGACCATGGTCAAAAGGGCCATCGGGAATGCGATCATCGTCAGCCCAATCAGCCAACGGGTGAGAGGTGATAGAGGCATGGCGTCAGGGATTGGGACGGAGTTGATATTTCCGAATGGTCGGATCGAAAACGAAGCGCGCGGGATCGATACCGAGAAACCAGGAGGCCTTGACCTTCATCGCATCAATCACCTTCTCGGGCAAATCCAGGTCCGGTTGTACGAAGTGGGCATCAAGTCGACGAATCAAAGAGTAGTAGTCCGGATTCATCTTCTCCATCTCGCGTTGCAGATCCTCATGCATCCAACGAGGCACATGTTTACTGCCAATGGCCATCGCCAGCTCGAACATGGGCGAAGTTCGCATGGTCCCGGAATGAGCTTGAAGATGATCCAGAACCGAATCCACTTCCTCGTCCATTCTCGCCCGTGAAACCACCTTGTCAGCCAGAGCGTTATAGACATCAACTGTACGGCGCATCCGGAAGTACTCCATCCACTCCTCTTCGGACAAGCCAAGTTTCTCGGGCACGGACATTAGGATTGAATCCACGGCCCAGGCTTGCCCGCTTCTCGCCTTGTCACGGGCCGCATTCGCGAGGTCAGCCGTCCAACCATTGTTGCTGAAACAGCTCTGGATGAACCCGTTCGTTGCCAGTTCAGGAAAGCGCGTGATGACGTCTCGTGGGAGATTCCGACTGATCGAATCATGGACGAACCAGGGAAAATCCCACCAGGCTCTGACGGCGAGGACTGCCACATCCGGATGATTCTTCACAAACTCCACCATCGCGTTGTCCGCCTCGGCGGGAATGTCCTGATGGGAGCCCCGTTTGTCCAAGGACTTCATCAACGGAAGAAAGTCATCGAACCATTTCTTCACTTCTTGAGCACTGGCGTCACGCGAGGGAACTGGATGCAGTCCAACCCAGCTGACGATGTCCACTCCAGAAGGGGCCACAGGAATTGCCGGAGGAGACTGACGGGACTCGATCGGAGCGAACCTCACCTTTCCAGGTGATTTCCATGCATGGGCGACACGCCCCACCATGCGTGGCTGCATCACCACCAGCCGGAGATCGTGCGACCAGTCGAGACCTTCCTTCTCGAATCGTTTGTCTCCAAAGTCGAACTTCTCCCTCGAATAGTAAACCCGCTGCTTTGCTGCTGTGAATCCGGTCGTGGAAATCATCTCCAGCCCTTCGGTTTGCCCGGTCAAAGGATCGACAATCAACGCGAGACATCCCCCGCCCGGGTCGTAGAATTTCCTGCGAGTCCATAACGAGTCCATCCAGACCTCCGAGTTCACAACCGAGATCTGAACCCCTCCCATTGAGACAATCCGACCCGCGAAAGTTGAAAATCGATGGCTTCTGGGAGATTCCCTGGCTCTAACAATTCTCAAACGACTGCTGTCGAAGCTGGCTTCGGCACCTTCCTTCAAGGGCAGATCCACAGCAACTTCCCAGCGATATCGGGTTTCAAGCAATTCCAGATCGATTTCTTTTCCAGGGCCTGAACAGGTTCCGTCGTCCACGACGGACAAGGCAGGCCGCACATAGACTGGATCAAACTTGTTCGGGAGGAAGCCTCCACCAAACCTCTTCGCCGTGGCCTCCCGAAACTGAAAAGAGGTCAAATCCACTGACCAGTTGTCGCCCTGAATCGGAGTCATCAAGCTCAGATCTCGACGATCAATCTTGAGTTTTGAATAGTTCCACCTGATGTCGAGATCCCGCTCAGCCAATCCGTCAGCCACCGAAGCGGTCAAGGTTTCAATTCTCTTGAGACCAACGACCGCCTGCCCCGGGATCAGATTCACCAGTTTCGGATACACCGTCTCATCGGGCTCGGGAGGACGCGTCGCAATTCCCAGTCCGCTACAAAAGCACGATGCTGTCAGAACGGCAAATAGCACAAAACGCGTCCGGTGCCATTTCCGCAACAAGGGTAATCCCAACGAGCAAACCACCAGCAGCAAACAAAGCGAAACAAAGATGAACGCCAGGCTGAAAGGCAGGCTGTTAGGCGTTCCTGAATAGGGATTCAAGTTCCCCGGCTGCCTCGCAACCACAGTCGCACTGGCGATGACGGCCGCCGCCGCAAGGGCTCCTCCACAAATCGCCGAAGCAAGCCCTCTCCACCACCACACCACCGGAAAAAGAGCCGCCAGGGCGACCAGGTGCAGCAGGGTCATCTGGAGGATCCCGAGCATCAGATACTCACCTCGGATTCCAAGACTCCACTGAACCAGCCCCTCCACGATTCCAAATGGAGCGACCAGCATCAGCGACAAGCCCAGCCCCTTGCCCGCGATCAGCGGCAGGATCGGCATCGGCTTGGTGGCCAGAAAGCGAGTGCGTCTCAGCGGTGCATCCCACCACAGGCTGCGCACCGCCACCAACGCGGCGAGCGAGCCGCTAAGCCATTCGATCAGGGCTATCATCTGCGCGGAGAACTCCATCGCCCAGCGCGTGTGTGCCCCGTAGGTCATGGCATGCGTCACCACGATCCATGGCACGAACGGCATCGCCCGGCGGAACTCCGCCTTCATCACCGCTGCGAGCGCTTTCATGCCTTCACCTCCCGCCTTGAACGATGCTCCTTTGCCAAGGAGATGAAGATTTCCCGAAGGTTCATCGTGCTGGAGTCGTGACGGACCAGGGACGGGAAGATTTCCCGAAATTCATTCGAAATACGATGCACGTCGTAGTTCGTCGCCGTGAAGCGCGCGCTGCGTCCGGTGATCCGGAAATCCACCCAGTCCTCCGGCATCAGGGCGGGCTTCACCGGTTCGTCAGGGAACACCAATTCCACCGAGCGGAAGCGCTCCTGGATCACCATCATGTCGGCCTCCAGATGGACCTTGCCATGGTCGATGATTGCCACGCGGTCGGCGAAGCGCTCGACCTCCTCCATGTCGTGCGAGGAGATCCACACGGTCCAGCCCTCGGTTTCGGTCAGCTCCAACAGTCCGCTGAGAAACTCATCGCGCACCAAAGGATCGAGCCCCGCGAACGGTTCGTCCAGCACTACGAGCTGCGGCCGATAGGCCAACGAGGAAAGCAAGGCCGCCTTCATCCGCTGGCCGTGCGAGAGCGAACGCAGCTTCGTTTTCAGCGGCAGCTCGAAGTCCGCCAGCATCTTCTTCTCAAAGTCGCGATCCCAGTGACGGCCATACATCGGTCGCACGTAGTCGAGGAACTGAGGCACCGTGAACCAGTCCGGCAGCCGCTGGTTTTCCGAGACGTAGCCGATCCGCTGCCAGTGCTCCGGCTTCAGCTTCGCGGGCGTCACGCCAAGAATTTCGACCGATCCGGAATCGGGCGTGATGAGGTTCATCGCGCACTTGATCGTCGTCGTTTTCCCGGAGCCGTTCGGGCCGAGAAAGGCCGACACTTTTCCCGTCGGAATGGTGAGGTCCACGCCAAGCAGGGCCTCGGTCCGGCGATAGCGTTTGTGGAGGTCGCGAATGGTGATCATGGTTCAGGATTCGGGTTCGTGAAGATCGCGGAGAAGTTCGATGAGGTCATCGGGCGAGACATGCAGCGCCCGGGCCTCGGCCAGAATCCGGCGCGCGCCGGGCTCCAGCATCGCCAGCCGCTGGGCGAGCGGCGGCAGCGAGGGAGCCTGCACCACCATCCCGATGCCCGGTCGGCTGACCAGAAAGCCAAGGTCCTTCAGCTCCTGCACGACCTTGAAGGTCGTCGTCGGGGAAATCCTCAGCTCCTGCGCCACGGCCCGCACCGAGGGGAAAAGGTCCCCTTCCCGAAGCAAGCCATCCGCAAAGGCCTGATGCGCCGCCCTCACGATCTGGTCGGAGACCGGCTCGCCGTCGCGAAACTTGATGGAAAACGGAAGCATGGTTCGAAGCTGTGTTTTAGGTGTTACACTTATGCTGTAACACATCAAGGATTATTTTGAGAGACGGGTGCGGGGAATGGCCTGGGGCTGCCCGTTTCCTCGCCTCCGTGCGTGTCACTTCGCCGGATCAGCCTTTCCCTGATGGAAACGCCGCTCTCCAGATCGCGAAGAGATCGACCTCCTCAGGTCAGCACTCCTCCACGCATGCCGATCCGACCCTAAGGATCCGCGACAATCCTATCGCGAAAACCTCCACACCTGCCTGGCGACAAGAATGTCGCGGCTCCGGGTCATGACGAACTCCATGGCGAATCCAGTATCTTTCCAACAGGTCGGGCGGTCACATGCGGAGCTCTCATGAAAGCTCATTCAGCAGCCTCCTCAGAAATAGAAATTGAAGATCAGCTCGAGCGGATCGGTGCCGAGTTCCTTTTTCAAGTCCGCTGGCATCGCCGGGATCGAGGCCTGGCGGATCGCATTCAGGGTGAAGCCTTTTTGAACTTCCCCGCTCTGCATGGCCTCGACGAAGGCCACTGAGCGGACCTTTCCATTCTGTTCGACGACGAAACGGACGGTGAGGAAACCCGGGGTGATGTAATCCCGATACCGCACGCAGTTCCGCTGCCACTCCAGTTCGACGGCCTTGCTCAAGACCGCCTGGTAGCGCCCCATGGCGGTGTTCTCGACGGCGAGCGAGCCTTTCCCGCTGCGGGAAATCGAGCCCCGGATCTGGGTCTTGCGCTGGTAGCCCTTGAAGCCGGGAGATTTTTCCGGAGGTGTCGCTTCCTTGGGTTTTTCCTGGGCAGTTTCCTTCGGAACGCTGGCAGGATTGGGCGGCTGGGCTTCCGAGGCGCGGCTGGCGGGGGTGGGTTTGGGCGATTCCGCCTCGGGAGCCATGGGGACGGGCACATCCACGGGGTTCGGCCCTTGCGCGAGGGTGTCCTTGGCGGCAGGAGGCGCCTCCGGGAGTGGCTTGACCTCGGGCATCGGAGGAGCCGGCGGGACCTGGGCCTCGGCTTGGGAATCCTTGCCCAACGGAGGAGTGGGCGCGACGGGCTCCTCTGGCTTGGACTTCCCGTTGTCGCCGATCTCGCCATCCTCGAAGCGGCTCTCCGTGGTCTCGATCTCGGAATGGACCGGCTCGATGCCTTTCTGGGCGGGCATCGCCTCGGCCGTCGGATCGGGAGCCGCGTTGCTCGTCGCCTCGGTGTCGCGCTCGCCGATGAAAGCCGCCGCTTCCGATCGCGAGGAGGCCTGATCCGGCGACGTGCGGGCGAAGCGGTTCGGACGCGGCGGCGGTGCCAGGCTGGGCTGCTCGGCGGCCACGACCGGGGCCGGGGCCGTGCCCGTTTCCGGGACGAGGATGATCGTGGCCTGTTGCTCGATGACGGGCTCGGGCTCCTTTTGAAGCGCCACCTCCACCCGCTTCGCAGCGATCACGCTGAAGGTGAAAAACAGCAGGCCATTCAGGACAAGAGAGGCCACAAGCGAGAGTCCCCACAGGAAACCCTCGCCCAGGGGCGCGGCAGCTCTTGAAACACTCATGGAAAGTTTCTACGGGCGGATCGTGGCCCATGCCGACCTGCGGCGCAATTCAGGAATCGGATTTAGCTGTCGATGGAGTTCGCCGACTGGTGCTTTTCGGACTCGGAAAGGGAGCCGGTCATGGAAAGAACGCCAACAACCGGGAACTGGTCAGCCGCGCAGGGTAGGCCCAGCTCGCGATCATGAAGGTTCCGCCTCCACCAGGCGCTGCAACCCGATGACCCGGGACCTCAGTGCGGAGATGCAGTCTCCCGGCTTGATAACGAAAGCATTCTGCAACCCTGAGCCCCCGACTGGGCGTTCTGCAATTGCATCGAGCAGAGGGTCCGGTCCGAGTCACGTTTCCAGGATTGAACACGCATGAAAGGAATCGCGACCATGAGTTCCGGGAGCGTCATTTCGGACTGGCCTCGGCGAAGATAGCTGACGATAGGCGAATTGGGGACAATCGATCAAAGGCGGGGGGGATGCCACGAGCCTAAAACTCCAAGAAAGCAAGATATGCCTTCTTGAGGATTTCCCTAACAGCCCGGTGATATCAGGATCGCTCCAGGATCCGCGCTGCCGCCTTCCAGCACTCCAGGAATCCCGACGCAAAGTCCTCGGGACGGGCATCGATCCAAGCCCGAAGTTCCGCAATCGGAAACCAGGCGGCGGTGTCGATTTCCGAGCAGGGGTAGCGGATCGCCCCCTGATGCTGGCAGCGGTAAAGGCGGACATGCTCCCAACCAGTGGCCTCCGAGGGGAGGATTCTCGCAATCTCCTCAGGCTCCGGCTCCGTGATGCCCATCTCCTCCTCCAACTCCCGGACTGCGGCAGTCGAGTAGTCCTCGCCAGCGTCCAGATGGCCGGAAACACTAGAGTCCCAGACACCTGGATGGGAGTCCTTCAAGAGAGAGCGCCGCTGCAGCAGGAGATCCCCCTTGCGATTGAAGGCGAAGACATGGATCGCCCGATGCAAGAGCCCACGCGCGTGCACTTCCACGCGGGTGGCCTGCCCCGTGACCTGATCCTGCTCATCGACGACGTCGAAAATCTCCCCGTCCTTCTGGGGAATGTTCTTGAGCGGGTGGGGGTCGTAGGCACGAGCCAGGGCAATCCATTGGTCGAGGCTCAATTCCTCGGCCCGAGCCGCCACCGGGACTCCGATCTCCTCCGCGATTTTTTCCCAGTCGTGAGATCCAGGCATCTGTTTCCTCATCTGCTTGCGCCTCTGGGCGAAGCCCCGCCGCAGCAGTTCATCGAACAAGCGGTCATCAAAAGGCAGCACGTCCTTCGTTCTGGGACGCAGCACCGCGACGCTGGAATCGATCTGCGGACGCGGAAAAAAGGCCTCAGGTGGGACCGTGCGGAGTGATTTCACCTCCCATCCGCTCTGGATCCGGAGGGTCAGCGTGCCGTAGCTCTTGGTCCTCGGCACCGCGCAGAGGCGTTCAATGACCTCTTTCTGAAGCATGATCACCGCCCGCTCGAACGGATGGGGGCGGGTCAGCAGGTTTTTCAAAATCGCGCCGCCGCAGGAGTAGGGGAGGTTGCCAAGAAATTTCAGCGGCCGATGCTTGAAGAGCGTCCTGACATCAAATTTCACCGCATCCTCGTGATGGACCTCCACGCTGGGATGGTGGAGGTAGCGGGCTTTCAGCATCGCCGCGAGCTTGGCGTCAAACTCGATCAGGATCAGCTTCCTGACCTGCCCGACGAGGTGCTCCGTCAGCGCCCCGGTGCCGGGGCCGACCTCGACAACGGCGTCCTCGGGCGTGAGTTCCAGATTCGAGACGATCCAGCGCGCGCAGTTGGGATCGACGAGGAAGTTCTGGCCCAACTGACGACTTGGAACCACTCCGGCGTGGAGCAGCGTCTCTTTGATTTCGTGGCCGGTCATGCAGCCGTTACTTGCGTCAGAAGGGCTCGCCGCGCAATCCCAAGCGACCTGGAAGGAAAAATGAGAAACTTTAGGGAATTTTTGAACGTCCTTCTGAGATGAGGGTCTACTCCTCTACGAAGACCGCATCCGTGCGCGTTTTCATGTTAGGGTGAACAGCAGTTGTCAGCCCCTAAGTTGCCTCGGCAGCGAATGGGTTGATAATCTCGGCCGTAGGAGGTGGGGACCTCCTACGGCCACTTTTTTTGGGGGCTCTCCCTCAGATCCGCGGGTCGTCTGGCGGCGCGGGCATTCCTGAAACAAGCTCACGGCCATCAAGTCACATCATGACGCGGGAGCAGCGGCGGGAGGCAGTTCACGAATGGACCTCGAAGGGAAAATGATAAACCACGAAAGCAGAACCGGTCCCGACGATCTTCGGACTGACTGACGAATGAGTCAGACGCGATTCGGAACTCCTTGAGGTTCGTGACATCATTTCCAACGCGCCGACGCCCCGGGGGATTGCCTGTATTTTTCATGCGTTCTTCATTTCCAGAAGCAGACGGTTTGTTAGCTTGCGGAAGCTCCCGAACCAAACTCCATGGAATACGCCTCCGAAACCGAAGTTGTCAGTGCTGGAAAACATCTTCGCTCGCTCACCAACGGACTCAACCAGGTGCTCTTCGGACAAGAGGAGCTGATCGACCTCGTGCTCACCGGCGTCCTCGCACGAGGCCACATCCTGCTCGAAGGCCTGCCGGGGCTCGGCAAGACCGAACTGGTCAAGGGACTGTCGAAACTCCTGCGTCTCGACACCAAACGCGTCCAGTTCACCCCCGACCTCCTGCCTGGAGACATCACCGGAAATCCGGTCCTTCAGGAGACCAACGGGCGTCGCGAGTTCGTGTTCCAGCCCGGACCGCTTTTCACCAACATCGTCCTCGCCGACGAAATCAACCGCGCCTCGCCCAAGACCCAGTCCGCCCTGCTCGAGGCGATGCAGGAACGCCGCGTCACCGTGCTCGGGGAAACCCACTCCCTGCCCAAGCCCTTCTTCGTGCTGGCCACCCAGAACCCGATCGAACTCGAAGGCACCTATCCGCTGCCCGAGGCCCAGCTCGACCGCTTTCTTTTCAAACTCGAGGTCACCCGCAACAACGTGGCCACGCTGGAGCGCATCGTGAACCACCGCGAACTCGGCTCGGAACCGAAGGTCGATCCGGTCATGGACGCCTCGACCTTTGAAGAATTGCTTGAACTCGTCCGCCGCATTTTCCTGCCCGACGTGGTCGGAAACTACATCGCCCGCCTCGTCGATGCCACCCACCCCGGCCAGTCCGCCGCTTCACGGGGCATCCGCTACGGTGCCAGCCCGCGTGCCGCGCTCGGCCTTGCCTCCGCCGCCAGGGCCCGGGCCCTGATGAACGAGCGGCCGCATGCCAGCTTCGAAGACGTCAAGTCCGTGGCCACCGCCGTGCTGCGCCACCGCATCGTGCTCGACTACAATGCCCGGGTGGAAGGCCTGACCACCAACGACATCGTCCGCGCCCTGCTGGAGGAAGTGCCATTCCAGGACATGGCGACTCCGAAGACGCTGAAGCCCGCCTGAAGCCTGTCCGCGCCCAACCCTCATCCGCCATGCGCTGCCTCATTCTCCTGCTCGCCCTCGCCACCGCCGCTGCTGCCCAGCAGGAACTGCTGCGGGTGCAGACCGACGCCAAAACCGACTCCTACGTCGAGGTCACCGCCCTCTTCACCAAGCCCGCCCCCTCTGGCTTCCTTCCGGTCCGCGTTTCCATCGCCAACCGGATGTCCATCGCCCGGTCCGTCGATCTGAGCTTCGAGTCCACCAACGACTACGGCTCCGATGGCAGCAGGACGAATTCCTCGTTCTCCTTCGACGCCCCTGCCGAGAAGTCCAGCCAGCATGACATCCTTGTGCCGCTCAACACGCTCATCGAGAACAGCCGTTCGGGCGGAGCCCAGGTCAAACTCACTCTCGGCGGCAGCATGGGCTCCGGCATGGGGAGTCTGTCCGGCGAGTATGCCACGGAGCAACCTGCCGTCCTGCTCGGGGAAAAACTCTTCACGCCCAACGGGTCCACGCTCGATGCCGAGGTGGCCAAGCAATTCTCCTCCTACCGGGGCAGCCTCAACCCATTCGCCGCGAAATTCGATGCCCGTATGATGCCCGAGGACTGGCGGGCCTACGCCGGCTACGACAGCCTGATCCTGACCGATTCCGAATGGACCGCCGCCTCCGCCGGTGCCCGCAGTGCGGTGCTTTCCTGGGTGCGTCTCGGCGGACAGTTGCTGATCTATTCCGAGTCGGGAAGCCCTTCCGGGCTGAACCTTCCCACCGATCCGAGCTTCGGGGAAGTCGTGGTGAAACCGATCGCCCCCGGTCTCAAGCTCAATGCCGCACAAACGGTCGACGCCACCATCACTCGCCGCACCCCAATCCTCCACAAGTCCATCACGGAGGACTACAGCAGCAGATGGCCGCTCCAGTCTTCGTTCGGCATCCAGGGCTTCAACTACGTCGTCTTCATCCTGATCCTCATTGCCTTCGGAGCGATTGTCGGACCCGTGAACCTCTTCGTCTTCGCGAAATCCGGCCGCCGCCATCGGCTCTTCATCACCACCCCGCTGATCTCACTGGCCACCAGCCTGCTGCTCGTCGGACTGATCCTCCTGATGGACGGCTTCGGCGGCCGCGGCGTCCGGCTCATCCTCATGGAGGTGCGGCCCGACAACGGTGAGAACGCCGCCTACCTGCATCAGGAGCAGTTCAGCCGCACCGGCGTTCTAACAGGGGCCGGATTCACGCTCAACGAGGCCGCCACACTCTCGCCCGTGCCCATTGCCGACGACAACCGTTGGGCCCGCCTGACCCTCCGGAACGGCGGCAGCGGCACCGGCTACTCCTCCGAATTCATCGACGGAAAACTGAAGACTTCCGGCGACTGGTTCCAGAGCCGCTCCGAGCAAGGCCATGTCCTCGATGCCGTCATCCCGACCCGGGGCCGCATCGAACGTGCCGCTCCCGGTGGCAGGCCGCAGTTGCTTTCCACCTTCGATTTCCCGATCGAGACCCTTTGCTACAGGGACAACGCCAAGCAGTGGTGGAAGGCGGACAACATCGTCGCCGGCACCCGATTCCAGCCCACCCAGATCAGCGAGGCCGACGCCGAGAAAATCCTGTCAGGCGAGAAAGCCCGGTTCGGAGAGCGCAACCGGAAAATCCTCAACAATGTGCAGAAGCGCCCCGATTGCTTCATCGCCATCACCACCGCCGCCCCGGGGATCGACACCTTCAAGGGCATCAAATGGAAGGAAACAAGGACCATCCTCACCGGCCCTGTCGTGCAGCCGTGAAAGTTCCAAGTTCCAAGCATCAAGTTTCAACATTCAGATGAAAACTCCGGAATCGAAGCCGCCTTTTGATCTTGAAGATCGTACTTACGAATTTGCGCTGAGGACCCGCTTGTTCCTGAGGGATCATGCGTGGCACCGCGTCAGTTGGGAGGATGTGAGGCAATTGCTTAAATCGTCCGGTTCCGTCGCAGCGAATTACTTGGAAGCACGCGAAGCAATCAGTGATGAGGATTTCATCTACCGACTCCGGATCTGCCGAAAGGAAGCCAAGGAATCCGCACTTTGGCTGAACCTTCTCTCCGACACCAACGAGGTCCGTTCGGAGGCTGAAGCTGTTTTGAAAAGTCTTCTCGCCGAAACCGACGAACTAGTCCGCATTTTCACCGCCTCCATCCGCAAAAAGGAGACCAACCGATGATCGTCTCTCTCATAGATTGGAACTTGGCCCTTGGCCCTTGGAACTTCAACGCCCACCAACCATGAGCGCCCTTAAGGTACATAACCTCTACCGCTACTTCGGCCAGCTTCAGGCCGTGAATGGCGTTTCGTTCGAAGTGCCCCACGGCTCGGTCTGCGGCTTCGTCGGGGCCAATGGTGCCGGCAAGACGACCACGATGCGGATCCTCGCGACCCTCGATTATCCAACAATGGGCGTCGCCGAGGTCTGCGGTATCAACGTCGTCAATCATCCGGCGGAGGTCCGCAGGATGATCGGCTGGATGCCGGACCATTTCGGCAACTACGACCACATGACGGTGCTGGAGTATCTCGACTTCTATGCCCGCGCCCTCGGCTACAAGGGCAAGGAGCGACGTCAGCGGGTGCAGGAAGTGATGGAGTTCACCGACCTGGTGCCACTCGCCGAACGCTTTTCCAACAAGCTCTCGAAAGGCATGACCCAGCGCCTCGGCCTCGGTCGCTCTCTGCTGCACGACCCGCAGGTGCTGATCATGGACGAGCCGGCCGCCGGTCTGGATCCGAAGGCTCGCGTCGAACTGAAGCACCTCATCCGCGTCCTCGCCCAGGAAGGGAAGACGATCTTCATTTCCTCACACATCCTCTCCGAGCTCGGGGAAATGTGCGACTCGCTGCTCTTCATCAACGCCGGTCGCATCGTCCATCACGGCGGCGCCGAGGACCTCCGCCGCAGCGCCGATGCCCTCGGTGGCGTGCTCTACGACGTGCAGGTGGCAAACGAGGCCCAGCACGTGGCGGACTGGTGCGTGCTGCAACCGCATGTCGAGTTCCTCGAAGCACGCAAACACGGCGGACGCATCCGCATCGAGGTCGATGATCCGGCGAAGTCGGCCGACGTTCTCGCACGGATGATCAAGGACGGACTCAAGGTCGTGGAGTTCCACCGCGAGGAGCGCAATCTGGAGGATGCCTTCATCGACATCCTCGGCCGCATCGAGAGGGGTGAGAAAAACGTCGTGCTGCCGCCGCCGACGCCTGCCTCCCAGCCAGCACCGGTCGAAGTGTCCACCGCCAGCCCGGAATCCTGAGACGATGTCCACGCCTTCCGAACGAATCGACGACTTCCCGGACCGCTTTTCACCGATGCTGGTGAAGGAGCTGCGCCAGGGACTTCGCGGCAAGACCTTCGTCGTCGTCTTCCTGGTCCTTCAGGTGCTGCTCTCGTTCTTCCTTCTCGGCGCTGGCGCGATCGGCTCCACCCCGCGGGCGGGGACCTTTGTTTCCGAGGTGGTGTTCGTCTTCTTCTCGATGGCCGCTCTTGTGATCCAGCCGCTGCGCGGGGTTGGTGCGCTTTCCGGCGAGATCCGCAACAACACGATCGACCTGATGGTGCTCACCCGACTTGGAGCCCTGCGGATTGTTCTCGGTAAGTGGGTGTCCGTGGTCAGCCAGACCGCACTGATGGCCGTCACGATTTTCCCCTATCTCATCCTGCGCTACTACCTCGGCGGCATGGATCTGTTCGCCGAGCTGCTGCTGGTGCTGATGATCTTCATGCTGTCCGCCGGATTGACGGCCGTCACCGTCGGACTTTCCGGCTGTCGCTCGATCCTGATCCGTGGCCTGCTGCCGGTGCTGGGCACTCCGGCGCTGGCGATGGTGATCTTGAGACTCGGCTTTGGAAGAGGACTCGATGAGTTGATTGAATTCTGCTCGCTGTCCGATGCGACCCGTTCGTTCGCCCTGCTTGGATTTCTGGTGGCGGTGGCTTACATCGGCTGGTCGATGCTTTCGCTGGGCGCATCGCAGATCGCCCCCACGGCCGAAAACCATTCGACCCCGCGGCGTCTCATCGCCTTGGGCCTGATGCTGCTGTGGCCATTGATGCTTCGGGCCATGAACGCTCCGGTTGATGCCGTTCCCTTCCTCTGGTTCATCATTGCCGCGCCAGCCATCGGCATTGCCTTGTCGGAAGAGGAGAATCCGGTGTCCACGGTCTATCGCCCATTCGTTCGCAAGGGCCTGATCGGACGCATCGCGGGTGGACTGCTCTATCCGGGATGGCCTTCGGGCGTGGTGTTCAGCCTCGTCCTCGGACTGATCGGTTTTGCGGGATTGGCCATGCTTCCTGGGGCTTCAGGCTCCCACCTGATGAGGTCGCAAGTTTACCTACTGGCCCTGCTCGGCAGCCTGCTGCTTCCGGGCATGTTGATCGTTCTAACGGGTCCGAAGTTCAAGGACCGGGCCGCCGCCTTCATTCTGCTGTGGATCGCATTCGTCATCGTCGGCCTTGTGGGGGCCTCACTCGGGAAGGAACTCGGTTCCTCGCTCGTCCTCTGGGGCCTTGCCTGGGACCCTGTGACCTTGTTGCCGATGTCAGATCTCATCGACAGATATGATTGGGTGAACTTCGAGTGGAAACATCTGCTCCTTTCAGGCACCATCGCCAACGGCATCTACCTTCTGGTTCTCCTGCTCAAATCCATTCCCGCCTTCCGCCGCATCCGCAGCCTTGAACAGGAAACGCCTTCCGAATGACACGCGACGACCTCCAACGCTGCCACACCCGCGCCCTCGCCGCCGCCGGACGATTGCGCCTGCCACTCCGCTCCAAGGTCTGGCGCGGTCAAGCGGGGGATTTCAACGGCAGCGGCACCGGCTCGTCGCTCGATTTCCAGGACCACCGCAGTTATGTGCCCGGCGACGATCCACGGCATCTCAACTGGCAGGCCTACGCCCGCACCGGCCACTACACGATGAAGCTGTTCCGTGAGGAAGTCCGGCCGGTCGTCGATCTGGTCTTCGATGCCTCGGAGTCGATGTTCTTCGATCCTGCGAAGGCCGCCCGCTCGGCCGAGCTGTTCTACTTCATCATCGAAAGCGTCCGCGGCTCCGGGGCCAGCGTGAGCGTGCACGTCGTTCGGGGTGATGCCTCGCTGCGCATCGATCCCGACACCCTCCAGGGCCATCGTTGGCTGGAAACCGCCCGCAGCCTGCCGACCACCGACGTGGCTGCCGCACCCGACCTTTCCCGCATCCAGCTGCGGGCGAATGCCGTGCGCGTGCTGGTTTCCGACCTGCTGTTTCCCGGCGACCCAGAACCGATCCTCCGCCACCTCGGCCAGCGCCACGGCAGCATCCTGATCTTCTCACCCTTCCTCGAAAGCGAAGCCAGGCCCGCGTGGACCGGCAACTACGAGTTCGTCGATGCCGAGCGCCAGTCGCGCCATCAACACCGCATCGAACCGAACGTCCTCGAACGCTACCTGACCGCCTACGCCCGCCACTTCACCCTCTGGAAACAATCCGCGCAGCGTCACCAAGCCGCCTTCGCCCGCATCCCGGCCGAGGCAGACCTCGCCAACGCCCTCTTCAACGGAGCCGTCACCGCCGGCGCGCTGGAACCCTCGCACTGACCCGTGATCACCCTCGCCAATCCCTACGGCCTCTGGGCATTCATCGGTCTCCCGGTGGTGATCGCGATCCATTTCCTCCAGCGGAAATCCATCGTCCTGCCGGTCTCCACGCTCTTCCTGTTAGAGAAGACCCTGCGCGAATCCGCCAGCGGCCGACGCTTCGATCGCCTGATGAATTCCGTGCCGCTGTGGATGCAGTTGCTCGCCATCCTCATCCTCGCCTGGATCCTGGCCGAGCCTCGCTACCAGAAACCTCGTAGCACGCAGCGCGTCGCCGTCGTGCTCGATTCCTCGGCTTCCATGGCCGTCGTCAAGGAACGCATGCTCGGCATCCTCGCGCAGAAACTCCCTCCACTCAAAGGCCCCGCCGCCGCGCTGGAGCTGACGGTTTTCGAAAGCACACCCGGCCGGCCCCGGCTCTTCGCGGGAGACTCGGTGGAGAAGCTCGTCGAGTCGCTCAAGACCTGGACCCCGCGCGACGGGCTCGTCGACCCTGCCCAGGCGATCCGGCTCGCTCGGTCGCTTGTTTCCCGTGAAGGCATCGTCGTTTACGTGACCGACACCCCGAACGAAACCCTCCCCTTCGATGCCCGCCAGTTGGCGATCGGCGAGGCGATCGGGAACGTAGGCTTCACCGGAGTCTCCTTCAGCCTCGAGGGCGAGTCGCTCATCTGGCGTGCTCTTGTTAGAAATTACGGCACCGAGCCGGCCACTCGTTTCTGGCATCTTGAAAGCCCCAGTGGTCGCAGCGGGGAAAAATCCATCACCCTCGAACCCGGCGGACTCGCCTCGCTGCAGGCCGCCTTTCCGACAGGCACCGACAAGGCCCGCGTGGTGCTTTCCGCCGACCGCTTCACGACCGATGATGTGCTGCCGCTCGTCAGACCAGCCGCCAAGCCGCTCGTGCTTTACGCCGCGACCTCCGAGGCCTTCGCCGATCTAACAAAAAAGCTGCTGCGTTCGATCGAGTCGATCCAACCAGTCAACGATGCCGCTTCCTCCGATCTCGCGCTGATCAGCTACGATCCGCTCGACCCCGCCCTGCCGCAGGGAAATGCCGTCGTCTTCGTGCACGACGACACCCAGGGCGGAGCCTACCTCAAGGGTGGCATCGTGGCAGACAAGGATCCCCTCATCGACGGACTGAACTGGCAGTCGCTGCTGGTGCGCGAGACGATCTCGCTGGAACGCAGCCAGCGCGACAAGGTCATCCTCTGGCAGGAACAACGGCCACTCATCTTCATCCGCGATGTCCCGGCCACCGCCACCACGCCAGCGGCCCGACAGCTTTGTTTCAACTTCGACCTCAAGCGCTCCAACGCCGCCTCGCAGCCCGGCTTCATCGTCATGCTGCACCGCTTCGCCGAATCGATCCGCGAAGCCAAGGTCGCTCCGGCCGCCGACAACCTTGAGACCAACGAGCCGATCCGCCTGGCCACCCGCAGTGGCACGACTGAAAAGCCTGCCAGCCCGCTGGAAGCCATCAGCTCCGACATCGGCGGCAAGACGCTCACCGACACAAAAATCGAACTACCGCTGGCCAACCCTCTAACAGCTCCGCTCGATCCCGGTTTCCTCACGATCAAGCAAGGCGACGAAACCCTGCTGACCTCCTCGGTCCATTTCGGCGACACCCGCGAAGCCGACTTCAACGCCTGCGGCAGCGCCGACGACCTCGATCAAGGTGCGGGCAATGCCGTCGAGCGACACACCACGGAAGACCCCTGGTGGCGCCTCGCCGTGCTGGCTCTGGTGGCGGTGTTGCTGGTTTCCTGGAGATACACGGCCGCAAGTTCCAAAGGCCAAGTTCCAAGTTCCAAAGAGGAGAAATTCGGAATCCGAAATCCGAAATTCGAAACGAAGAGCTCGGTCTCTTAACGATTCACCATTTACGATTCACCACTCACCTCTTCATGCCCCTCCCCACCTTCCAGGCTCCTGAGTGGTTCCTGCTGATTCCGGTGCTGGCCCTGATCGGCTGGTTCTGGCGCGGGCTGCGGCTGCATTCGCCATTGCGGGCCGTGATCATCGTCATCGTCACAGTTGTGCTGGCCGATCCGCGACTGCGCCGCCAGCAGAACGCGTTGGATCTCTGGGTGCTGCTGGATCGTTCCGAGTCCACCGAGGATCTGGTGGATAAAGGGCTACAGGAGTGGAAGAAGCTTTTGGAGGATTACAAGCCGGGTCGCGAAGACCGGCTTCACTTCATCAACTACGCCGGAGAGATCGCCGAGATGGGTGCGGACGGGTCCACGTTCACCGGATCGAGGAAACTGACCCGCAGCAATCTGGCGCTTCAGAACATCGTCGCGCTGGCCGATGAGAAACGCCCGAGCCGCGTGCTGATGTTCACCGATGGCTTTTCCACCGAGCCTCTAACAGAAGCGGCCGCGCAGCTCCAAAACCGCGGCATTCCGCTCGATTTCCGGTTGATCCGCGAGGAGACCGAGGACGACTTCCGCGTGGCCCGGCTTGATTTTCCAGAACGTGTGCAGGCGGGCGAGCCCTTCCTGCTTTCCGTCATCGTGCGCGGCTCGAAGGACAGGCAGTTGCCGCTGGTCCTGCGCCGCAATGGCCAGAAGCTTACCGAGAGTACGGTCACGCTCGTCAATGGCGTCGGAAAGGCCGAGTTCACCGACCGCATCCCGCGCACCGGAGCCTTCGAGTATGAGGCGGAGATCCTGCCAGAGAAGGACGCCCATCCCGGCAACAACCGCTCGAACCGCTGGATCGAGATCGCTGGCGGCCCGCGCGTGCTGCTGGCCACCCGCTTCAAGGATGATCCGGTGGCCAAAGTACTAGAGACGCAGGACTTCACCGTGCAGACGATCGACGATCCCGCGTTGCTGAGGCCCGGCCAACTGGTCGGAGCCCGGGCCGTGATCTTCAACAACGTTCCAGCCCACGAGGTGCCCAACGATTTCATGAAGTCGCTCGACTTCTACGTCCGCGAGCAGGGCGGCGGCTTTCTGATGACCGGGGGCGATCGTTCGTTCGGCTCCGGCGGCTATTTCCAGTCGGCCATCGATCCCCTGCTGCCGGTTTCGATGGAGCTGAAATCCGAGCACCGCAAGCTTTCAGTGGCGCTGGCGATTGTGATGGACCGCTCGGGTTCGATGGCAGTCGGCGTGCCTGGAGCGGCTGGTGGCAAGGCCCTGACCAAGATGGACCTGGCCGATGCCGGAGCAGTGGATGCGATCAATCTGTTGGGCCCGATGGACCAGGTGGCCGTTCTGGCGGTGGACAGCGCCCCCGAACCGGTCATCCCCCTCACCCCCATCGGCAACCGCAAGGGTGAGCTGAGCGCGCGCACCCGCAAGATCACTTCCCAAGGCGGAGGCATTTTCATCTACGAAGGCCTCAAGGCCGGCTGGGATCAGTTGAAGAAGGCGAACATCGGGACGCGCCACATGATCCTCTTCTCCGACGCGGCGGACTCGGAGGAACCCGGCGACTACAAGAAGCTGCTGAAGGAGATGACCGATCAGGGCTGCACGGTTTCCGTCATCGGCCTCGGCACAAAGGCGGACCAGGATGCAAAGCTGCTGGAGGACATCGCTCGGCTCGGCAACGGCCGAATGTTCTTCTCCGATCGTCCGGCCGACATCCCGAAGATCTTCGCCCAGGAAACGGTGACGATCGCCCGCTCCGCCTTCATCAAGGATCCGGTCGGCGCGAAGCCCACCGGCCGTTGGGCGGAGGTTTCTCCGAAGCCACTCGCCTGGCTGCCGGAGGCGGATGGCTACAATCTTTCCTATGCCCGCGAGGAGACCACGGTGTCGCTCGTCACGACCGATGAATACCTCGCCCCACTCGTCGCTCAGGCGCGTCGTGGTCTCGGACGCACGGCGGCGATTTCCTTTCCGCTAAGCGGCGAGAATTCCGAAAAGGCACGCGCGTGGCCGGGATATGGCGACTTCCTTCAAACCACCACTCGTTGGCTGATGGGGCAGGAAACGCCTCCCGGCATCGGCATCCGCCGTCGACTGGAAGGCACGCGATTGAGTGTCGATCTGCTCTATGATCCCGCGCTTTGGTCGGAGAAACTCGCCGCCAAGCCACCGCGCATCAAGCTTCTCGAAGATGGCGGTGGCCAGCCTTACGAGGTGCCATGGAAGCGGATCTCGCCCGGGCATTTCAGCATCACACGGGACTTGCAGGAAGGCTCGGTGGTGCGCGGGGCGATCCAGGTGGGCGAGGTGAGTTTGCCCTTTGGTCCGCTGAGTGTGGGCTCGTCGGTCGAGTGGGCCTTCGAGCCCGAGCGGATCGCCGAGCTGCGCAGTGTTTCCAATCAGACCAACGGCCGTGAACTGACGAACCTCAAGGACGCCTGGCTGCGTCCGCCTTTCGTGCACGAGGCCTCGCTGCGGTTGCCGCTTGCGATCGCGTTGGTGGTGCTGGTGCTGGCCGAGGCCCTTTTCACACGCACCGGATGGAAGCTTCCACTGCCAGCCCTGCCCGCCTCATGGAAACGCGAGGCCGCTCCGCGTGCCAAGGTGCCGAAGTCGAACAAGCAGGTTACTGAAGCCGCTCCCGTCATGACGCAGGAGGATGCGCCAGAGCCATCGACAACAGAGCCGACGCCGAGCGAACCCGAAGAGCGACGTTCGCGCTATCAGCGAGCAAAGGACAAGCGGTGAGCTATGTAAATTCGGCGTAAACGAGCTGCGACTTCTTGTGATCTCGATGATGTCGGAGGATTCTGCCTAACAGCCATGAACGCGACCTCATTCCTGCTGCTCTGCTCCGCTGCGATCACGCACGCCGCTCCGGTCTATCAACTCCACGAATGGGGCACCTTCACCACGGTCTCCGGATCGGACGGGGTGCTGCTGTCCGGACTTGAGCGTGAAGAGGAGCAGCTTCCTGGATTCGTCGAGTCCCACGACGGATTTGAAAACAGCACGCATCCGAACATGAAAAACTTCGCGCGGATCGCGAAACTGCATGGGACTTCAGGATACGCGGAGCCAGGGCAGAAGGGTCTGGCAAATCGACCGCTCGCGGGCGTGACAGTGAAGATGGAAACTCCGGTGCTCTACTTTCATTCCCCGGTGGCTTTTCGAGCGAAGGTGAACATCGGCTTCGAGGGCGGCACCATCAGCCAGTGGTATCCGGAGCGCACCAAGGGCGACACCCCTCCAGAGCCCGCACCGCCTGCGGATCCAGAGAAGAACCCGACGCCCTTGAAGGCCTGGCTGCTTGATTTCAATCAGCCCTATCACGGCTCGATCGAATGGAACGTGGATGTCCTTTCTCCTGCCGACAGCGCGAGGCAGCTTCTCTTCAAGCCTGGCGACACGCTTGGCTGGGTCCGTGCCCGCGTGCCGGAGGCCAATGTCGTGCGCACCGCCAGCGGCCAGACTGAAGGCTATCTTTTCTATCGCGGACTCGGTCACTTCAATCCCGGACTGAAGACCACGGTGGACTCCAACGAGGTTCTTCATCTCCGCAACCAAACCGGTGGCGCCATCCCCTATCTCATCGCCTTCGAACGTCTGGAGGATGGAAGCCTCCGCTGGAGTGAGCGTCGCGATGCACTGGCCGCTGAAGGTTCGCTCGATCTGCCGGAAAGTTCGTTCAAGACCGAACCGAAAGGATTCCCCGAGTCTGTTTACAAGTCCGTGCAATCCGGACTCGCCGGCTGTGGCCTGACCGAGGCCGAAGCGCATGCGATGGTCCAGACCTGGTGGCACAGTTATTTTGAATCCCGTGGCCTGCGGGTGTTCTGGGTCTTGCCTCGTGAAAAGACCGATCAACTCCTGCCGCTGGAGGTTTCCCCTGCTCCGAACCAACTCGTGCGCGTGCTGGTGGGGCGATCGGAAGTCCTTCGCCCTCGCAATGAAAAGGAATGGCAGCGTCTCGCCCGTCTGACCGGCAACGAGGCCTACCTCTGGAACAGCGTGGTGTATGGCGACCGCTTCGGCCTCGCGATCAAGGAACGCATCCAGTCGCTGGATCATCAGGCAGCGAAGTGAAATGCCTCTCGCAGGGCGTTGAGGTTTGTTGCAAGCTCACAGCATGAACGAAGTGATCGAGTCGGATGACCCGCGTGCCAAGGTGATTGGTAGGCATCGTCCGCCTGTTTCGAGTTACGCTCGCTTCGACCAACTTCAGGAGATGGTCAACCGGAGTTGGAAAGGCCTGCCGTTTCCAAAAGGAGTGCATCGCTTCAAGACTGAAGAGGAATTTGAATCATGGAAGAGCCACCTGATGATGCGCCACTCACCCGCGCGCCGTATTTGAGCGATCTGGTCGGCATTTGCCATCAGCTCAATCAGGCAACATCGTGATGGGCGGCATGGCCATCAACGTGCACGGTTTCATTCGTGCCACGGAGGACATTGACCTGTTGATCGAGACCAGCCTCGAGAACGAACGCAAGGTGCTTGAGGTCTTGGCCCTTCTGCCGGACGGAGGGGCCAAGGAGCTGAAGGCTGGAGAGGTTTCCGATTATGTGGTGATCCGGGTATTTGATGAAATCACGGTGGGCCTGATGGCAAAGGCCTGTGGCGTCAGTTATCATGAAGCCAGGCATCAGATCACGATCATCGAGATCGAGGGAGAACCAATCCCCTACGCCTCCCCTGCGCTGCTCTGGAGAACCAAGCAGACCCATCGAGAAAAGGATGCCATCGACGGCCTGTTCTTGCGACGCCTGCTCGAGGACCGGGGGGAGTGGCCGGTGAAGCAAGGGTCTTGCAATGCGGAGTTGCCCGGAGAGAGCGATTTCCGCTAGATGAGGCATGATCTTCGAGGAACCGACTCCGCCCTCCCGGGATGAAGGGCCGCCCGAGCGGTTTCTGGAAGCGGTCGCGGCACCGCTAGTGAAGAATGTCGAGCTCCAGCACGCGGCGAAGAATGTCTTGCGGGCGATGGTGGTCGATGCAGGCGCTTTGGCCGATGCCACCCGACGGATGGAGAGCAAGTCGTTCAAATGGAAGCGCTGGCTGCTGCCGCTGCTGGGTTTCGCAGTAGTGCTTGTGCTCGCCGCTCCCAGTCTGTGGCAGGTAGTAAAAATGATCTACGTTCAGGAAACCCACTATTCCCGCATTTACGGTGGATCCCGTAGATCCAGCATTCCCCTGATCAAGCCGGATGTCTTTCAGACCTCTCGTCTCAGCGCGGATGAGAAGATGATCTTGCTGGGTGATGAGGATGCCCTCACCGAGGAGCAGCGGCTGAAGGCGATCGTCGATCGGTTTCCGGATCGGCCTGAGTTCTATGCGGAATATGCCGAGCACTGCCTCCGGACCAACAAGAAGCTGCCCCGCGATTTCGATTCCACTGTTGCGAGGATCGATCCAGGAAACGGCTATTTCTCCCATCTCAAAGGCCTGGAGGCAGGCTCCGGATCCGTGGATGTCAGGTTCGGGGGTAGCAACCTCATCAAGTTCTACATCCGCAACGCCAGCAAATTGGAGGAGGCGAATCAATGGATTCACCAGGCTGCTCAAGCCGACAAATACCGCAGCTACAAAACGGAACTCAGGGAGCAGAGGAACCGACTCCTTCCTCCACGGGATGACTTCTTCAATAGTGCGATATTCATCATGTTGAACCAGTCTCGCTCCTGGAGATATTATTCCGACTTGGATGCGGAAAGCGTCGTTCCGATTGCCGGGCTGGAAACAGCCGGAAAATCAGTGGATCCGGAACGATTCAAGCTGGGCGTGGACGACTATCGGGAAATCCAGCGCAAAGTCATTCTGGACGCCCCCACCTCGAGTCGAGAACTTCATACTTCATCGCCGATTCCAACCGTCATCCGGTTTCTCTCCAACATGGCGAGCAAGTTCAAGATCGAGCCCGAGGGCAGCCATCTTGGAAAACTCAGCGAGTGGCTGGATCAAAACCCGCCGAGCAGTTCGAAACGGAAGACGTCTGCCAGATCCGCCGCCAGCTTGCGGGTGCTGGAGCGGGCCTCTTCCCTGCATCGCGAAGTCGCCTACTATTCAGATCTGATTCCGGATGATCGCCTGCCATCCAACGAGACCCTCACCCCCGGACGCCTTGCCGAGCATGCCCTGTGGGGACGTGCTGCCTCGCTGATGGGGGTCGCGCTGCTGACTGCTCTTGCCTGGATCATGTTTCTCTATCGATTCCGGCATGGCCGGCTTCCGCGATTGGTAACTCATTCATTGAAGAAAGCCCTGCTCCCGGTGGACTATCTTTTGGTCCTCCTGCTGGGGGTCGGACTGCCGCTTCTCTGGAATCAGGTGGTGCGTCAATCGCCTCGGGGAGGGCTGGAACTTAGCCTCCAGCAAGGAATTGAAAAACTGATCGCGCCACAGTGGGGACTGCTGGCCTTCATGGTGCTGATGGCGACGACCATCGCCGTCCGTTGGCGTGTGAAACGTAGACTGCGGGGAATCGATCTCGGGATCGGCCGTTCGGTCTTCACCTGGATCTGTCTGCTGCTCACCGCCGCGACGATGCCCTTGATGCAATATTGGATTGAGAATCCGTCCTTGCCGGACGAGTCGATGCTGGTGGCTGGTGCAGTGCCGGCGCTGTGGTTCGTCGTGTCGCTGACGCGCGGG
This sequence comes from Verrucomicrobiaceae bacterium, assembly GCA_027485995.1. Taxonomy (GTDB): domain Bacteria; phylum Verrucomicrobiota; class Verrucomicrobiia; order Verrucomicrobiales; family Akkermansiaceae; genus Luteolibacter. The sequence goes on along the minus strand of JAIXPW010000139.1, from coordinate 47,431 downwards.
TTGTTCATGCCGGTGAAGTCGATCTTCGGGCAGCTTCTGGTTTCCCGGGTAACCGCGACATCGTGGCTTCTGGCCAGCGTGGTCTTCGCCGCCTGCGCGCCGATCTACTATCAGGTCGAGCGTTATTGGGTGGCACGCGACACCTTGCTGCAGAGCCCGGATTTCCCGAACGCCCTGGAAAAGCAGATCGTGGCCGAAATGAACCGCGAGGATCTGGAGCTGCTGGAGCGGATGAAGATCGGGAAGTAGCGCGACATCGCGAGTCGGTAGGAACTTGGAACTTGGAACTTGGAACTTCCGCGCCTTTCCTCGGGCATGGATTTGACGGAGTTTCGAAAGGAGTATTCGGATCGTGGCTTGAGCAGGACGGAGCTGGATGCGGATCCGGTGGTGCAGTTCGAAAAGTGGTTCCAGCAGGCAACCGAGCTGGGGATTTACGAGCCCAACGCGATGACGCTGGCGACCGTGGATGAGCGCGGGATGCCGTTCCAGCGGACGGTGCTGCTGAAGATTTTCGACGGCGAGGGCTTTGTGTTCTTCACCAATTACAGCAGTCGCAAGGCCGCGCAAATGGCCGCGAACCCGAACGTGTGCCTGCTGTTTCCCTGGATCACGCTGGAGCGTCAGGTGATCGTGCAGGGCCGGGCGGAAAAGATCAGCTCGGCGGAGTCCCTGAAGTACTTCGTTTCCCGACCGCGCGAGTCGCAGATCGGGGCCTGGGTGTCGAACCAAAGTGAGGTCATCACGTCGCGGAAATTCCTGATGCAGAAGCTTTCCGAGATCAAAGAGAAGTTCGCCCACGGCGAGATCCCGCTGCCGTCGTTCTGGGGAGGGTTCCGGGTGGTGCCGGAGACGGTGGAGTTCTGGCAAGGCGGTCCGGCGCGGCTGCACGACCGCTTTCTTTACTCCCGGGCGGGCGAGGGCTGGGAAATCAACCGGCTGTCGCCGTGAAGGAAGAAATGACTAATGCCTAAATCCTAATGACTAAACGAAGAGGTCTTCCTGACCCCTGACCCCTGACCCCTGACCCCTGACCACTTCATCCACTCCAAGACGGTCGACACGCTTTTCCATTTGCCAGAGGGCTTGCTTGCCCTAGGAAAGGCGTCCGCCCGGGGCCTCCGGGAGGATCGACCGATTTGACCCAATGCGCGTATTCCGGATTCTTTTGCAAAAGGAGTTGAAGGGGTTCTTCCTGAACCCGTTCGGCTGGGTCGTGCTGGCCTTCGTCACCATCATGCAGGGGGTCTCGCTTTCCTCGGCGATGAAGGGCTTCCGCGACACCGCGGTGAAGGACAGCCTGGTGTATGTGATGTTCCACACTCCACTGTTCTGGTTCTACTTCCTGTTCATTTTCCCGCTGATCACGATGCGTCTGTTCTCCGAGGAGGAAAGGGCCGGCACGCTGGAGACGCTGCTGACCGCGCCGGTGAAGACCTGGCAGGTGGTGCTTTCGAAATTCGGTGCCGCGTATCTGTTCTACACCACCCTGTGGATCCCGAGCCTGATCCAGTTGAAGATGTTCGGCTGGGTGGCGGACCTGCCGCCCGCCTGGACGGCGGGTGGAATGGCCGGGGCCTACACGATCATCCTGCTGATGGGCGCGGCCTTCACAGCCGTCGGATGCCTGGCCTCGTCGCTGACCTCCAGTCAGATCGTGGCGGGCATCTTCACGATCGGCATTCTGGTGATCCAGTACTTCCTCGGCTTCGTCACGCGGATCTGGGGCGAGGGCTTTCTCGGGGCTCCGCTCTTCGAGTACATCTCCAGCCAAGGGCACCTTCACTACTTCGCCAGCGGCCTGTTCGACACGCGTCCGATCGTGTTCTATCTCTCGCTCACCTCCTTGCTGCTGTTCCTGACCTACCAGGTGGTGGACTACCGCCGCTGGCGCCGCTGATTCCCTACTCGACCCATGTCCGAGCCTCTTCCAGACCCGCCGAGAAAACCCGCGCGCGCCCTCAACCGCTGGCGGGTCGGTTCGCTTTCGGTCATCCAGATCGTTCTCTTCATCCTGATCGTTCTTGCCGCGAACTACCTGTCCTCGCAGTACTACACGCGGAGGGATCTGACCGGCACGGAGGACTACACCCTTTCCCCGGCCACGATGCGCTATCTCCAGGGCGATGCCGTCAAGAACCGCAAGGACCCGATCCGCTGGATCATCGCGTATCGAAAGAGCGCCGATTTCTACGAGAGAATCCGCGTGCTGGCGGACGAATACGCACGCGTTTCGGGAGGCAAGATCCAGCTCCGGGTCATCGATCCGGTGCGCAATCCCGACGACGCCGAAGAACTCGCGACCACCTACAAGATCTTCGATCCCGGCAACCGTCAGCTTTCCAGAAAGGACCTCATCGTCATCGATGCACGGACGAAGGAGGAGATCGCCGCCGCCGCAACGGATGCCAACGCCACGGCCAACCACGTCCGGATCGTCACCTCCGAGGCGATGATCACCTACACCGTGGACCAGACGAAGCCACGCCAGGACAAGCAGGCAGGTGACAAGCCGACGGACACCGGTCGTGGCCAGCGCCGCCCCAGTGGTTTCCAGGGGGAGGATGTGCTGACGGCGGGAACCGTGGCCGCCATCGAGGGAGTGCCGAGAAAGGTCTATTTCCTGGCCGACAAGAGCCGCATCGACGCCCAGCAGGAGCGCTCGCCCTGGAAAACGCTCGTCGGCACGCTGGCGCTCCAGAACATCCTGCTGGAACCGATCACCCTTTCCGGCAAGGACGAGATCCCTGCCGATGCAGCGGCGGTGGCGGTGGTGGCTCCGAAGTATGACTTTTCCGCCGAGGAGATGGCGGTGATGGAGCGCTACTGGCAGCGGCCGCGCTCTGCCTTCCTGTTCCTGCTTTCTCCTGGCGACACGCCACCAAGAATCCGCGGTTTCCTGCGGGCCAACGGAGTCACCCCACGTCGCGATCACGTCATCACGATGAAAGGCGGTCAGACGGTTTCCTCGGTCCAGGCCACCTTCGCCCTGGGGATCGACTTCACGCGCGACCTCGCCGGGCAATCGACCACCCTCGAAGGCCAGAGTTCCTCGTTGGAAATCGACACGCGTGACGACCTCGGTTCGAAGGCCATCCTGCCGCTGCCTCTGCTCCAGGCGGATCCCGAATTCTGGGGTGAGACCAAGTATGCACTCGGCAGGAACAGCTTCGACGAAAGGGAGGACAAATCCGGACCTCTAATCCTCGCGGCCGGGGTGACGCGGGGCACGGAAAACGATGACCGCTTCGCTGCCGACAGCTCGCGGATGATGATCATGGCCAACACGGATTTCCTTGATCCGGATCGCTTGCACGAGGAGCAGATCGACTTCCTTGCCTCCTCGATGAACTGGATGGTCGGGCGTGAATCGCTGGCCGGGATCGGCTCCCGCTCGCTCAGGACCTTCAAGCTCCCGCTGCTGAATTCACAGGTCTCCTTCATCAATCGAGTCAACCTGTTCTTCCTGCCAGCCTTCATCCTGCTGATTGCCGGCTTCGTCTGGTCCTCGCGCCGCGCCTGATCCGATGCGTTCACCCGCCTTCACCTTCCTTCTCGCGCTGATCGCCTTCATCCTTTGCGGGCTGGTCGGCTGGAGGCTGACCCAGGGGAGTCTGGACGTTTTGTTCGGAGCACCACCCACCGTGCAGGGCGAATTGCTTTACCCAAATTTCCAGGGTCGCGATGTGCACCGGATCTCCCTGGCGGCCAACGGTGCCCGTGGGGCATTCGTGCGTGATGAGAAAGGGGTCTGGCAGGCGGAATACCCTTGGAAGGACCGGATGGATCCGCGATTCGCGGAGGCCATCGTCGACTTCACCCTGGGCACACGGGTGGCTGAAGTCATCCCAAAGGACAAGATCGACAGCAAACAGGCGGACTTCCGCGACGGCCTGGTCGGTGTGCTTTTCGAAAATCAGGAAAGCCGCACGCTGTGCAAGTATGTCCTCGGTCGCAAGACCGCCTGGAAAAACACCGATCCGATCACCGGTGAGGAAGTGGACACCGTTTTCATCCGCCCCTTGGACAAGAGCCGGAAGAACTACGTCTATGCCTGCAATGGCGACATCCATGCACTGTTCAAGGATGGATTCCGCTACCTTCGCGATCACCAGCCATTCCTGTTCAGACCGACTTTCCTCCAGCAGATCCGGATCAAGAACGCCAGCGGCGAACTGACCCTGGGCAGGGAGTTGCCCGACCGCCCCTGGCGCATCGTCAAGCCCCTCGACCTGCCCACCGACACCATCGCGATGAAGCGCCTGCTCGAAGGCCTCCTCACCCTGCGCGCCCTCAAGGTCAGCGACCGCGCCGACGTCACCCTGCCCACCACCGCCAACACCGCAGGCTCCGAACAGATCGCCATCCGCCTCTTCGGCTCCTCGACGGAAACGGTCCTCGACATTCACCCGGCCCAATCCGCCGACGCCAACTCGCGCCTGGCCACCGTGAGTGATCGACCCAACGCAGTCTTCGAGCTGCCCTCGAAGGCCAATGCCGACCTTGTCTCGCTCTCGTCACTTCCCCTCACGGTCAACGATCTCCGCGACTCCTCCCTCACCAACCTCAATGTTGCCTCGCTGAAAGGCATCCTCATCCAGCCCGCTGGAAAGGCACCGCTGCTCATCACCAAGCTTCCCGGAAAATGGGCCATCGGCGAAGGCGAGAACCCGCCAGCCGCGAACGAACGGCGGCTCTTCGAACTCCTCAAGGCCGTCACTGATGCGAAAATCAAGGCCTTCGTCACCGATGCCGCCACCGACTTCACGCCGTGGGGCCTCGACAAGCCCTTCCTGTCACTCCGCTTCCTCGCGATCGACAACCAGGCCATCGAACTCGCCTTTGGCACCGACAAACAGGGCGCGGTCTATGTCAACCGTCGCGGCACCACCAGCGTGATGAAGGTCGATTCTGAAATCATCACCCGCATCGCCACCCAGCCCTATCAGTGGAAGGACTCCAGGCTCTGGTCGCTCAACAGCACCGACCTGAGGTCGATTGTCGTGCGCCGCGATCTGAGTCCGCCCGTGACGCTGGAGTTCGACGCCTTTGATTTGAAGTGGAAGGCCACCCGCGAAGGCAAGGATGTCAGCTCCGATCTCGATGAGACCCACGCCAACTACCTGCTGGAGGTGCTTTCCAACCTATCCGTGAACCGCTGGCTGCCTGCCGATTACGCCGCGGCCGACCAGGCCCTGCTGGACCCGACGATCAGCTTCATCGTCCGATCCCTGCTGACCGACGACGAAGGAAATGAACTCGGCATCGGCAGCAAGGAGCTGGTCATCGCGCCTGCCGCCGAGGGAGCGAACAACCGTTTCTACTATGGTCGCCTTACTTCCGACGAGAATCCCTTTGTCCTCGATCAGGAAACGCTTGACAAGCTGAAGATCGAGTTGTTCGAGAAGGAGTGAGACCCATTGGCCGGGCAAAGGCGCGGGAGATGGAATGCGGCTTGCTTGCCGATGAAGCCATGACATCAACCCCACGAGGCTCATGAAACAATCGTTGCTCGCGGCCGGGCTCGCGCTTTCAGCCATGATGTCCCTGTCAGGAGAAGAGGCAGGCAGGAATACCGGGGTCGGAGTGGACATGAACTATGCCCTCGAAATGGAGCGGGCCGGCAGGACCTGGAACGTGGAGGGAAAGAAGGCGGACGTTTTTGAAACGATGGCCAAGGCCGGGTGCGATCGCTTCAGGGTGCGGCTGTGGGTGGGAGATGAGGGAGTCAATGGATTGAACGAGGCGCTCGAAACAGCGAGACGAGCCCAGGCGGCGGGCATGAAGCCGCTGCTGACGATTTTCCTGAGTGACCAATGGGCGGACTTTGTGAAACAGCCACGTCCGGCGGTCTGGAAGGACCTGGAGACGGAGGCCTTGTTGAGGGAGGTCGAGGCCTACACGGAAAGGGTCGCCCGGCGGTTTGCGGACGCAGGAATCATGGTCGATGCCTACGAGATCGGCAATGAGATCGACTTCGGAATTTGCGGGGTCTTTGAAGAGGAATGGCCGAAGCGGGTGAGCCTCGACTACATGCGCACGGCGATCTGGCCGAAGATGGCAGGCATTCTCTCGGCGGCCCAGCGCGGGGTCCGGAAGGTGGCTCCGGAGGCGCGATTCGTGCTGCACCTGACGCAGTGGGAGAACGCGGAGTTTTGCGTCGAGTTCTGGAAGTTGATGATCGCGCAGGGCGTGGCGGTGGACTTCGCCGGGCTCAGCTATTTTCCCACGGCAGCGACGGCCATCGGTCATCGCTCGCTGGCCTATCTGCGGGGGCAGGTCGGAGCGATTCACGAGGCATTGAAGCGGCCGGTGGTGATCTGTGAGACCGGCTACCCGGTCGAGGCCTGGTTCGGCGGACAGTTTGCGGACTGGAACAAGTCGGTTCCCGGTTACCCGCAGGACGAGTCCGGTCAGCAGCGCTGGCTGGCGGATCTTGTGAAGCTGACACGCGACTCCGACCACCTCGCGGCGATCTATTACTGGAGTCCGGAATGGGCGGGCTCGGAGATCTGGTCGGCCTTTGCCTTGTTTGATCCGCAGGGAAAGGCACGCCCCGCGTTGGCTTCGCTTTCTGGAAATGGCTCTGATGTCAGTCCCGTGCAGCCCGCCACGGTGGTGGTGAATCCCCCTTCCGTGGAGTCGATGCAGGTCTTCTTCGGAAACCTCCACAGCCACACCTCCTACAGCGACGGAAAAGGAACCCCCGAGCAGGCCTTTTCACACGCCCGGGATGTGGCGAAACTCGATTTCCTCGCCGTGACCGAGCACAATCATCTGCTCGGAGGAAATGTCTCATCTTCCGAAACAAAGACCGCCCTCTACAAGGGACCGCCTGCCTCCGCCATGCGACCGACCGCCGACAGGTTCACGGTGCCGGGAAAATTCATCGCCATCGCGGGCCAGGAGTATTCCTCCATGTCGAAGGGCAATCATGTCAACCTGCTCGATTTGCCGGAGGTGATCACTTTGAAGAATGGGGAGTTCGATGAGCTGCTGCCATGGCTGGATGCGAACCGCGATTCCTCCGGAAATCCGCCAATCATGCAGCTCAATCATCCGGCGCTCGGTTCACCGTTCCCGCCATTTCCAGCCCTGCGGTGGCGGGACTTTGGTCGCGATGACTTCGGCAGTGAAGGCGAGTGGGTCAAGCGCATGGGCGCTGCCAGCAGCCTCATCGAGGTGCTCAATGGCGAGCCTCCCGCAGGCTCCACCGATCGCCGTGCCCCGCAGGTGATGGAGAACTACTACGTGCGTTTTCTTCAACTCGGCTTTCATCTCGCGCCGACCGGAAATCAGGACAACCACCAGGAAAACTGGGGCACTGCCACCGAGGTCCGCGCCGCGATCCTGTCCGAGCAACTGACCAAGCCAGCCCTGCTGGCCGCGCTGCGCGCACGACACACCTATGCGACCGAGGATCGGAACCTGAAGGTCATCGCCCGCATCGGAGGTCGGCTGATGGGAGAGGTGATCCGCTCGCAGCAATCTCCCGGACCGCAGGCCCTGGAGCTCCGCATCCACGATGAGGATGAACCGGATGCCGACTACACGGTCGAGGTGATCCGTGGCAGGATCGGCGGCCCTCTGGCAGGCGTGGCAGCGAGTCATCGCTTCAAGGGCAACACTCCAACGGGTGCCTCGGTGTCGCTCGGGATGGTGGATTTTTCCCTGACCGGAACCTTCCTCTTCCTGCGCATCACCCAGTCTTCCAAGTCGGGCGACGATCGGGTCTGGACGGCTCCGGTTTGGTGGGAAGCGGGAAATGAGTAGAGCCGGATCGAGGGAAAGGCTCCGCCGACCACAGTCGCTTGCGAGAGCGCCCCGACGATGTTAGCAAAGAGACATGTGGAGATTCCGACTTGCTGCGATCATGACGCTGCTCTGCGCGTTCATGCTGACCCTGACTGCACGCGCCGTCGGCGAGCCGTCGGAGAAGCCCGAGCTGGTCCCAGGCGTCGCCTTGAGCCAGGGCATCACGGAGATCACCGGGGTCGCCATTTCTCCTCTGCTCGGGGTTTCCGCCGTTGGTGCCTACAAGTATTGGAAAGCCCCCACGGACCACAGGCCACTGCTGCCCTGGTACTGCCAGCCATGGGCCTGGGGCACGGGTGCCGTCCTGCTGTCTCTATGCTTCCTGAAGGACTCACTCGGCGTGACCCTGCCGGGAATCCTGAAGAAGCCCTTCGACATGGTGGAGCTGCTCGAAAGCAAGGCCAGCGCCCTCGTGGCCAGCGCGGCCTTCGTTCCACTCGTGATCCGGGAAATGGCTCCTCACGAAAAAGTGCAGGTCCCAACCGCCATGCTGAACGGCCTCGGGTCCATTGACGTCAGCGCCTGGTGGCTGCTGGTCCCGGTCGGGATCGTGGCCTTCCTCGCGGTCTGGCTGTGTAGCCATGCGATCAATGTCCTGATCATTCTCTCCCCATTCTCAAGCGTGGACGCGTTGTTGAAACTGATGCGCACGGGCACTTTGATCGGGCTCGGCCTGATCTATCTGGTCGCCCCATGGCTGGCCGCCGCGCTCTGTGGATTGATCATCCTTGCCGCACTGTGGCTGGCCCCTGCCGCGATGAGACTGATGATCTTCGGCTCGCGCTACGCCTTCGATGTGCTGTTGCCCTGGCGCGGTCGGAAACATGCCACTCCCGAGAGCCCGCATGTCTTCACCTTCGGAAAATTGTCCGGCATTCCCTCGCGGACCGGTGGTCGATTGGTGAAACTGGCGGATGGCAGCACGGTCTTCCGCTATCGCCGCGGTCTGGTGCTCGATGAGCGCTCGGTTCCGATTCCCGACGGTGCACGCCATGTCGAGAAGGGCCTGCTTTCCCCCTCGCTGCTGCTTCGGGAGGAGGGCCAGAGCGACTCAAAAAAAGTCCTGCTGTTCCTGCCCCGCTACCGGGGCTGTGAGGACCACATCGTCGAAGCCCTGGAACTGAACGGCGTCCGCGACCACGCCCTGAGCCGTGGCTTCAAGGCCGCACGCGAGTGGCTCGGCGAGATGATGCGCCGGGGCAAGGCCTCGGTCACGGGCGTGTGAATGGCCACCACGACTGGAAGGAATCGCGGCCTGGATCGGTAGAAACCGGGCCATGCTTCGAATCCTGAAACCCCTCGTGTTGCTCACCGTCGTCCTCTCATCCTCTCAAGCCGCCGATTGGAAGTTGGTCTGGTCGGACGAGTTTGATCGCCCGGGCGCTCCCGACCCGACGAAGTGGACCTATGAGAAAGGCTTCGTCCGCAACCAGGAGCTGCAATTCTACACCACCGATCGACGGGAGAATGCCCGCGTGGAGAACGGCCACCTCGTCATCGAAGCGCGCCACGAGGCATTTCCGAATCCGGCCTTCAAGGAAGGCGCGACCGACTGGGCGAAGTCGCGCAAAGAGGCCGAATACACGTCGACTTCATTGATCACGCAGGGCCTGAAATCCTTCCGCTACGGCAAGATCGAAGTCCGCGCCAAGATCCCGGGAGGCAAGGGCATCTGGCCGGCGATCTGGATGCTGGGCGATTCGCGCGGCAAGTCTCCGTGGCCGGCCTGCGGTGAGATCGACATCATGGAATTCGTTTCCCACAAGCCAAAGGTCGTCCACGGCACCCTGCACTTCGCCAAGCCGGCCACCACGAAGGATCACGCCTCCGAGGGCGGAAAAACGCTCTCCGATACGCTCCACTCCGACTTCCATACCTATGGCATCGAGTGGGATGAAAAGACCATCGTCGTGACATTCGATGCCAAGCCCTATTTCACCTACACGATCGACCACGCCGGCACCGGAGCGGACAATCCCTTCCGGAAGCCGTTTTACCTGCTTCTGAATGTGGCCGTCGGAGGCAGTTGGGGAAAGGACCCCGATCCACAGGTCTATCCTCAGCGGATGGAGATCGACTGGGTCCGGGTTTCGGAAAAACCATAATGATCAAACAACCGCAGACTCACCGCAGGCGATCTGACAGGCCTTCAACAGGGCGGAAAACAGGTCCAGCCGCAGGATCGGTTTGGTCAGATAGTCATTCATGCCGGATTCCAGCCCCGTCGCCTTCTCATCGGACAAGGCGTTGGCGGAAAGACCGATGATCTGCGGGACCTTCATCGTGCCGGACAGCGCCCGGATCCTGCGGGTGGCCTCGTAGCCGTCCATGACCGGCATGCGGACGTCCATGAAAATGATGTCCGGAGCCGAGGCCTGGTATTCCTGGACCGCCTCCAGACCATTCGCGCAGTAGATGGCCTCCAGCCCGAACTGGCCCAACATCAGCCGGACCAGCCGCTGGTTCACCGCGTTGTCCTCGACCACCAGGATCTTCGCCGGAAAATGGGTGAATCGCGGTGATGAATCGGGACTCGGGGCGTTGCGATACGTGGTGACCTGGCCGTCCAGCAGTCCGGAAATGGCGCGAGCAAGCTCCCTTTCGCGAATCGGCTTGGTCGCAACGAGGGTTCCCGCCGGTGGTCGGGCAGGCCATGAGACGGAGGTCAGGATCAGGGCGGGAATGCGCCTGCCGTGGATCTGCTCCGCCTGGCTGATCAATTGGCTGCCGTTGAGGTCCGGCATGTCCTGATCGGTGATGATGAGGTCGGGCGCGGGATTTGCCTTCATCCACTCGACGGCTTTCAACGGCTCGGAAAACAGCACCGGCTGTGCACTCCAGAGCAGCATGCTGTTCTCAAGGATCTTGAGATTGATCTGCTTGTCATCGACCACCACAACCGAGGCTCCACGGAGCCTGTCCGGAACGCCACTCACGAGACGCGGCGGAATTGGGGCATCGGTCGGCGGCATCTCGAAGGTGAAGTGGAAGGTGGAGCCCTCGCCGACCTTGCTTTCGATCCAGATTTCTCCGCCCATCGCCGTCACCAGCTTGCGGCTGATGGCAAGGCCGAGCCCCGTGCCGCCATAATGCCGGGAGGTGGAGATGTCCGCTTGGGTGAAAACCTGGAAGAGTCGCTCGATGCGGTCGGCCGGAATGCCGATGCCGGTGTCCCTGACCTGAACCAGCCAACGGCCCAAGCGATCGGGATCCGGATTTGGGGTGATGGAGATCACAATTTCCCCGGCAGACGTGAACTTGACCGCGTTTGCAACGAGGTTGACCAGCACCTGGCGGAACCGCGTGACATCGCCTGTGAAAGCCGGAGGAACGCCCGGGTCGAGATAGAAGAGAAGCTCCAGTTCCTTCTTGGAGACTTCGTGTTTGAAGAGGTCAAGCGAGTCCTCGACCGCATCGCGCAGGGGGAACGGAGTCTCCTCAAGCTCAAGACTGCCGGCCTCGATCTTCGAGTAGTCCAGGATGTCGTTGATCAGGGAAAGAAGGGTCTCGCCGCAGGTCTGGATGGTCTCGGCGTGCTCGCGTTGATCGGCACTGAGGTTCATTCCCAGGAGCAGGCCCGACATGCCGATCACGCCATTGAGCGGAGTGCGGATCTCGTGGCTCATCGCGGCGAGGAAATCGGACTTCGCCTGATTGGCCCGGTCCGCCTCGACCCGGAGTTCTTCCGCGAGTTGCCTTGCCTTACCGATCTCGAAGACATGGGACTGCCAGGCATCAACCAGCTGGCGGAACTGGCGGATCAGGGCATTGCCTTCGGAGGACTCCTCATTCGCGATCGAAAGCGCCTGGGGAAACTGCTTCGCCAGCTCCGCCAACTGGCTGCGGATGAACTCCAGGGTCCGCTCCATGTCCCGGTTCATCTCCTGCAGGCGCGCCATGAGCAGATTGGCCTCATCGGTGCTGATCCGCAGGGCTCTGGCCTGCCGCTCATTCTGCTGCTCCGCCGTGACGTAGCTCCGGCTGATGTTCTCGATGAACTCCTCGATCTGCTCCGGAGTGGAATGCCGCAGCTGCTCGACCGGAGATAGATTCGCTCCTTCCTGGGAAAGGTATTTCCGCGCCTGGAACTGAAGCAGTCGATGAAACGGCGAGGACATCGGTCAGACTTCGGTGATCAAGGTGACGGTCATCGTCTGATTGTGCAGCTCGATCCCGCGGTCGGTCTCATCGACGCCGATTTCCCCATACGAGTGAAAGCCACAGAGGATGGTGTCCTTGGGCAGGCGATCCTTCACCGCATCCACCTCCAGATCGGTGTAGCTCGCGAGGGCCAGCTTCCTGCCCACACAACTGACCAGAATCGCCAGCGCGGGATTCGCAAGGGAGGCCACCGCTTTTTCCGCCGCCAGACCGGCGCCATTCACGAGCTGGTCGTAGCTGGCGTTCATCAAGCGGGCGGTGCTTCCTTGGGGAATATCGCCGGCAAAGGTCAGGCTGCCCGCCTCCCGGTCCACCGCCAGCAGGGTCCGGATCACCGGCGGCGAGCCATCGGGAGGATGGACCTCCAGGGGGTAGAGAAGTCCGGAGGAAGGCAGCTGCTCCGCATCGGAGCCAAGATACGAGGAGTAAACCTGCAACGCGGGAGAATCATCGATCTCATCCAACTGATTGGCTCGTGATAGGGTGACCGCGCGGAAGGTCCCGAACGGGCACCACCCGGCCACTGATGAACTGGCCACTTTCAGGCTCGCCCCCCCGAACACGATCCCCACGACCGCATGATGGTGGAATTCACCGTCGGCAATCACCACGGTCGATCCGAAGTGGGTCCCATCTCCGGCCAGGCCGCCGGAAAACAGACACTTGGAACTCAGCCCCTGCGACATTCCCGCCACCAGCTCACTGCCGTTGACGTTCAGCCCATCGGAAAACACCAGGACGAATGCAGGATCCGCCACCAGGCTGCAAAGCCGCGCAGCGAGCTCGCTTCCCGTCACGCGGGAGGACTCCATGTCCGGACTCGGCTGCACCACGAGCTCCACCTGGGTCTTCTCAAAAGACAGCAGGGTCAGGGTGGCCGCCTCGTCGTGAGCTCCACGCGCAGAGATCTCTCCGGATGTCGAGCAACCGGCGATGCGAGTTCCTTCAGGGCACGACGAACTCACCCGATCCAGAAATCCCGGCTGCTCGATCCATTCGCGGGGCGCAAAGACGAGCAGCAGTCGCTCTTGACCGTGATCCGGAAATGGAGCGATTTCCGCCGATGGAGTCTTGAGGATCTGTTGGGTGACGTTCATGGTAAGTGAAACTATGAGGTTTCACCTACCAGATATCCAACAAATGGATAGTTCAAATTTAAATGGATTGCAAATTTGCGTAAAACGCATTCTCGCCGGACCCAGGCCTCGGAGCCTGCCCTGCCCAAGGCCGGACCGCTTGCCCCCGGAGCCAGTCTGAAATTTGAAGTTGCACCTCCAAATCCAGAAGACCAACTCCAGATGGGCGACAGCAAAGAGGAGATGCCGATTGAAAACAACTCAATTCCATGCGCTCCATCCGCCTTCGTGCCGATCATCTGGAGTTGCGCTTCTGAATCTCCGACTGACCAGCTTCTTTCAAACATGCCTTCAAGAGGCCAGGGCACAGCTTTCCCCCCTCTCTGCCGGTCGTTCAAAGGGCGCTGAACCGGGATGGTTGGATCCGAGCCCCTTCGGAGGCTCTTCATGTGACTTGCCCGCACCGGATCGGTCCATCGACTGCCTGCGTCAGGCTTCGGATCTGTTAGAATGCCTCCCAGCTAACAGCTTGCTTGGACAACCGGTCCGGTTCGAGAGTCACTCGCAGACCGGATGGTGAGTAGGAGGCTAAGGGTAGCCAGCACAAGAGAATTCAAGCCACCTCTTGATCAGGATTTCAACTGAGTCATGGAATTTGGCCAAGATTGGAATCCTCGATCGATGGCGAGCTCAACCAGCACCACACTTCGTCATTCGTCATTTATCCCCTACCCAATCAGATCCCCAATCGATCCAAAGTCTGGAACAAACAATCGCTTGTAGGTCCGCGCGGCATATCCGTCGGTCATGCCGGCGAGAAAGTCGCAGACGATGCGGGCGCGACCGAGTTCATCGGGCGCGGCTTCGATCTCCGCCGCAGTGTCGGCGGCGAGGAGCTGGAAGTCCTGGCCGTCGATGGTTTCCCCACGGACGTAGCGTTTCTCCAACACGTCCCAAAGCTGGCGGAGCATGCGGCTGCCCTTGTGCTCGAGTTGCTTGAGCTGCGGGGAAAGGAAGACGACCTCGAAGGCGAGCTTCTTGAAGAGCTTGGACTCGGCCTTGACCACTGGATCGATGACGAGCCGGTAGCGGTAGCGGTGGGTCATGGCGCTGAGGAAATTGACGTCGGACTCCAGTCGCGTGGCCTGAATGTAGGAGCCGATGCGTTTGCCGACGAAGGGATCGACGCGCTTGCGACGGATCGCCTTCAGCAGATCACCGAGCGGTGTCCCCTCACCGGTGGCGGCTCCGGATTTCTCGGCCCAGGCCTCGATTTTCTCGATGGTGAGGAAGCCCGCCCGGACGCTGTCGGACAAGTCGTTGAGCGAGTAGGCGGTGTCGTCTGCCCAGTCCATGATCTGGCATTCGATCGACTTGAAGGTGTCTCGCACCTCGCCGGGCGTGAGCTCGATCGGGAAATCATTTCCGCCCATCGCCCAGTCGAGATGCGCGTGCTGGTCGTCGTAGAGGAAGTGGTGCTCCGGTGCCTTTCCGTCGGCGGCCTTGCGCTCGGTCCAGAGGGATTTGTACTTGAGCACGCCATCGAGAAAGGCGCGGGTCGGGTCCATGCCGGTGCGCTTCGCCGAAAAGATGCGCTCGGTGAGGAGTCGCAGGGTTTGGGCATTGCCCTCGAAGCCACCGTGATCCTTCATTAGGAAATTCAACGAACGCTCGCCAGCATGTCCGAAGGGCGGGTGGCCGAGGTCGTGGGAAAGACAGACCGCTTCAACCAGATCCGGATCGACATGGAACTCGCGCGACAGCGGGCCATCGGGTCGCGTTTCCAGCCAGCGGCAGATCGCTTTCCCGATCTGCGCGACCTCCAGCGAGTGGGTCAGGCGGGTGCGGTAGAAATCGTATTCGCCGCTCCAGAAGACCTGGGTCTTGTTCTGCAGGCGGCGGAAGGTGGGGGTGTGCAGCACGCGGTCACGATCGATCTGGAACGGCGTGCGGTAATCGGCCGAATCCGAGAGGCCGGAGCGGCGTTCGAGGTCCCACGCGTTGTAAAAACCGTTGTGCATCGCCCATGGCTAACGGGCAGGCCGGGATTGGGCAAGGAATGACCCGTGAATGACGAATTCCGAAATCCGAAATCCGAATGACGAAAGAAGAGTTCTCGACCACGGATGACTCGGATTTTCACGGATGAAGACTTCGAATGAAACGCGACAGCTCGTTTTGGGAAAAGGGACCTGCAATCCGTCAAACTGCGTCACCCCGTTTCGATCTTTTCCGTGATCGTCGGTGAAATCCGTGGTGAAGAAGAATGCGCGATGAAATGATCCATCGCATTCTCCGGTAGTGGTTCTGATTTCCCCTGAACCTTCGAATTTCCATGCACGCCAATCCCTTCAAACGCCTCTTTTTCTGGCTCTCCGGCGCGGGCACTGAAACCCTCGAGCAATGCCCGAACTGGGAGCAGCGGAAATACGTGGCCTTCGGTGCGACCGTCCTAGTGCCCTGCGCGTTCGCCTTCATTGCCTGCGCCTACGCCCTTTCGACGCTGACCGACAACGCCCGCGTGATCTATCCGGTGGCGCTGGTCTGGAGCCTCATCATTCTCACCATCGACCGCGCCCTGCTCGCTGGATACCGGCCCTACCTGTCGTGGACGCGGAAGCTCTCGCAATTTTCCCTGCGCCTCTGTGTGGCCGTGCTGATGGGCCTGACGATCGCGCACCCGCTGGTGCTGCTGCTTTTCCGCGACACGGTGAGCTCGGTGATCGAGAAGGATCGTGCCGCCGAGGTTGAGACCGTGCGGGCGGGATTCGAGAAGGAAAAGACCAAGGTCCAGACGCAGATCGCCGGTCTGGAGGCCGGCATCGCCGAGCAGCGGTTGAAGTGGAACGACACCTTCCAGGCGAAGTTCATCCTTCAGGAAAATGCCGATGCATCCGCCGCGATCCCCGGTTTGACCGCCGAGCAGCAGGCGGAGTTGAAGAAGGCCATCGACGAGGCCACCGCACCGTTCCGCGAGAGGCTCACGGTCATTGAAACCCAAAGTGCCGAGCTCACGCCGCAATACACCAAGCTCCAGACCGAACTCGGTTTCTGGCAGGCGGAGTTTGAACGCGAGCTCAACGGCCAGCGCTCCGGCCTCGTCGGCGAGGGTCCACGTGCGAGGTCGATCCGCTCCGACCAGCTCGAACCGCGCCGCGCGGAATCGACCCGTATGGGCGGCCTGCTCGAACACCTTTCCGCCGAGAAATCGAGTCTCCAGACCCAGAGCCGTCAGGCCGAAGCGGCCGCGATCTCGAGCTTCGAAGGCCATCTCAAGGAAATCGAAGCCGCCAACAAGGCCGAGGCCGATCGTGTGGCCGGACTGAAGCGCAAAGTGGAGGAAGATCAGGCCGGGCAGTTCGTCACCCAACAGAATGCGCTGCGGGAAACCATCAAGCAGCAGATCGACACGCGCCTCAAGGAACTGACCCGCGTGCAGGACGAACTCGCCAGCGTGGCCAAGGAGGAGGACGTCCGCCTCACTGCCCTGCGCGCCGAACAGCGGCGCGACATCCTCACGCAGACGCTCGCCCTGCACTCGCTTTTTCTTGCCGGAGCCGAGGGCGGAAAGTTCGCCTTCTCGACCTACATCGTCCTCACCCTGCTGTTCATGCTGGTGGACACCATTCCACTGATCGTGAAATTTTTCACCAAGCCCGGCCCTTACGATTCGCTGGTCGATCGCGACGAGGTCACCTTCGATGCCGAGCATCAGGCCTTCAAGCAGAGCCACCGCCGCTACATGACCCAGCTCGCCGCCGGAAACCTCATCGCGGTCACGCGCAACAAGCGGCTGGAACATGCCCTCGTCGATGGAATTGAGCACTCCCGCGCCGCCCAGGAGTTCCTCGACTCGCTGATCGAAATGGAACGCGCCTTTGCCGAAAAGATGCGCCTGGAGCAGGAGGCGAACGTCAACGCCTCGCCGGAAAAGCTTGCCGCGCTCGAATCCATCAAGAGGCGCTTCTACGAGGACATGCAGCACCGCATGGAGGTCTTCTTCGCCAGCCAGAAGGTGGGGGCGTGAATTGATCTTGGCGAAATCTTGAGCTTGTGTATCGTTACACACGATGAGCAGCCGCGAGATCATCAGGCTTTTAAAAAAAGCTGGCTGACTGGAAACCCGCACAAAAGGCAGCCATCATCAATTCAATCACCCGACCAGACGCGGCGTTGTCACGGTTCCTCATCCAAAGAAGGACCTGCCTCTGGGGACCGCACGCGCCATTCTCAAATCAGCCGGAATCGACCAACCATGAACTACGCCATCGCCATCGATCACGAAAAGGGCAAGGCCTACGGAGTGCAGTTCCCCGATCTGCCGGGGTGCTTCAGCGCGGGGGATACGCTCGATGAGGCCATCCGCAACGCCGCCGAGGCTGCGGCCTTTCATATCGAGGGACTGCTTGATGCAGGAGAGAAGATCCCCACTCCAGCAGGTGCCGATATCCATTCAACCAATCCTGACTACCGACACATGATCTGGGCGATGGTTTCCGTCGATCTCGCCTCTCTTTCGGGCAAATCCCGGCGCTTGAACATTTCGCTTCCAGAACGCGTGCTGCGTCGGATCGACGCCGCCGCGAGCAAAAACGGTGAATCACGTTCCGGCTATCTGGCACGCATCGCCCTACAGGAGGCCTGACAGCGGAACCATCCTCTGGATGAATGCCGACCGGACTCATCCTAGAAAAGGATTCACGACGATCACACCGCCGTAGTCCTGGCCGTGGTTCAGATCTTCACTCAGCAGCTGCCTGCAGCCCACTGCCCTCGCCGCTGCGAGAATGGTCGCATCCCAATACGAGGTTTGATACCGCTCCTTGATCGCGAGCGCTGAATGGAGCACGGCAACGGTGTTCTCCTGAATCCGGAATCGCATCCATTTCCCGATCAACTTGACCGCCATGTCATGAGGCAGTGCATCCGGACGACGCGGATGGGTGGCCTGCACGTAGAACTCCTGAAGCACCTGGACGGACAGCGCCAGATCGGTGCTTCTCAGGATTTGAGCGGCGATCGTGGACTTCGATGGCACGGGTGCCTCCAGATCCAGCGAGTAGAGCAGAATGTTGGTGTCAACGAAGCGCATGGCGGTCGTGAAGTTCGTCGCGGCTGAGATTGTGCTTGGGATCAAGACTCAGACGCCGGGCCCGAAGCTCCGCCCGAAGTTCCTCCTCCTCTCGCTCAAGCCGCTGAAACTCGGTCTCGGCCCCTTCGTTTGCCGTGAGGCGAATGAGGAAGGCCTTGAACAGGGCCGAGACCGAAGTCGAGCTTTCCGCCGCCTTGATCCGGGCCTTGCGATAAAGTTCGTCATCCACGGCGATCGTGATGTTCTTCATGCGAGCCACAGTCTCACAGTCCCACAGTATTTCAAGCCATCTTCCGGGACAAGTTGGGCTTGATCGCGGATCAAGCACCCATTCGACTCCCCGCCTTGTCCGACTACTCCTCACTCGAAGCCGATTTTCACGACCCGTTCTGGGAGGCGGAGGGTCCGCCGGCGGAATTGCCCCTGCTGACCTCGTTCCTCGAGTGCTTTCCGGGCACCTCGATCGAGATCGGCTGTGGATCCGGCCGCCTGCTGCTGCCTCTTCTGGAGGCAGGCTTTGACATCGAGGGCATCGAGCCGTCGGCCGACATGCTGCTGCTTTGCACGCAGAAGGCCGCCGGGGCCAAACCCACGCTGCATCACGGAACGATCGAAGGCTTTTCTCCCGACAAATCCTACGCCGCTGCCACGGTGCCGGCCTTCACCCTTCAACTGGTCGACGATCCAGGCCGGATGCTGGCCTCGATCGCCAGGATCCTTGAACCCGGCGGCGGACTTTACCTCAGCGTCTTCCGCCCCGAGGCCGAACTCGCCGGAGAGATCCCGGCGAACGAGTGGCATCCCGACTACGAGACGCGTCTCCCCGATGGCCGGATCGCCGCGATGGAGACCCGCTACCGGCTCGACCGTCCTGCGAAACTCCTGCATCGCGAGCACCGCTACCTTCTGCTCGACCCCGCACGACAACTCATCCGTGAGCATCTTTGCCAGCAGACCCTGCGCTGGTTCGGCAACCGCGAGTTATTCCAACTGATCGAGTCCGCCGGATTTGAAATCGGTCGGGCTTATGGAGAGTTCGATCCGGACGAGGCCGTGCGTGCCTCGACTCCGGACAAGGAGCATCAGATAGTCACGATCCACGCCGCGCTCGCCTAAGCGATCCTCAAGCGGATTCCTTCTCGGCGGCTTCTTCTTCCAACAAGGCAGCGGCTTCCTCCTCGGGAGTCGGCAGTTTGCGGAAATGAATCTGACCGACCCGACGTCCATCCGTGCTGGTGACCTTGGCCTCATAGCCGAGGATCTCGATGGATTCCCCGACCAGCGGGAAACGTCCGAGCTGCTGGGTGATGTAACCGCCGATGGTGGTGACTTCACCGCTGTCGAGGTAAAGCTCCTCCACATGTCCGGCGAGATCGTTGAGGGTCATCGTGCCCTCGATCACGAACTCGCCGTCGTTGATTTTCGTGAAGGACGAACGCTCGTTGTCGAACTCATCTTGGATGTCGCCAACGAGTTCCTCGATCACATTGTCGAGGAAGACGAGACCGTTCGGCGCGCCGAACTCATCAACCGCCATCGCGAGGTGCGCGTGCTCGCGGAGGAAGAACTTGAGCAGCGTATCGAGCGGCATCGTGTCCGGCACCATCTTGAGCTCACGCTTGATGCGCATCAGATCGGGGTCGGGCTCGCCGATGAGTTTGAGAAGGTCCTTGATGTGGATCAGGCCGATTGCGTGGTCGAAGTGGCCCTTCACCAGCGGGAAACGGGTGTGCTTGCTGCGTTGGGCGATCTCAAGGGCCTTCTCGAAGGGCTGGTCGGCATCGAGCACCACCACGCGGGCACGCGGCGTCATCACGTCGCGGACCCAGAGTTCGTTCAGCTCAAGGGCGTTGATCAGGATCTCGCGCTCGGTTTCCGTCACTTCCTGGGCGCGCTCGCTTTCGGCGACCAGCAGGGCCAGTTCGTCGGCGGAGTGGACGTGCTCGTTTTCGCTGACGGGATCGATGCGGAAAATGTTCTTCAGCAGCCAGTTCGCGGTGCCGTTCAGGAAGGCGATGCCCCACTTGAAGGTCTTGTAAAACACGTGCAGAGGAGCTGCCAACAGCATCGTGGTGGCGGCCGCCTTGCGGATCGCGATCGACTTCGGCAGCAGCTCGCCGAGCA
Source organism: Verrucomicrobiaceae bacterium (assembly GCA_027485995.1). Lineage (GTDB taxonomy): Bacteria > Verrucomicrobiota > Verrucomicrobiia > Verrucomicrobiales > Akkermansiaceae > Luteolibacter. The sequence continues at coordinate 27,163 of JAIXPW010000139.1, read as the reverse complement.
CGACGTGGAGGAAGGTGAAGGAACCGATCGCGAGGACGAAGGAAATGGTCGCAATCGGTCGGAAAGGCAGGCCCATCACGATGATGTCCTTGGGCAGACCGAGCTTGTAGAGCGTCGGCGACACGAAGGCGTTGACGAAGGGCTCGCCCAGGAAACCGAGAGCCAGCGAGGCAATCGTGATCCCGAGCTGGTTGGCGGAAAGGTAGCCATCGAGGTGACTGACCACGCGGAGTGCCTTCTCCGTGCGGGCTGGCTTTTCCTTGGCGAAGGCTTCCAACTGGCTGGGCCGGACCTTCACGATCGCGAACTCGGAGGCGACGAAAAAGGCGTTCAGAAGGAGGAAGAAAGCGATGCCGACGAGATAGACCACCGTCATCCCGAAGGTGGGGTACTCCGTGAGGGTCTCATGGGCACCGGTCTCGGCGAGCAGAACTGTGAGCGAGGAGAGAGACATCATCAGGATCAGAGTTTCTCGTAAACGCCTTGATCCCGGCGCTGGAGCACGGTGAATCCTGCGGATTTGGCGTCAGTCACCGAGAGCGGCTTGGTGATCTTCGGTGTGTTGATCCGGGAGATGACCTTCTTCACCGGATTCTTGCACAGCGGGCACTTCTCCAAGGGTGCCCGGTCCACCGGGCGCCTGAGCTCAAAACCGCGCGCGCAGATGCGGCACGAGTGCTCGGGATCGTCCGGGGCTTCGGAAACGTATTCGTAGATTGGCATTGGAAGGATCCGGGAGCGGGCGGTTTCCGACCCGGATCAGCAAGATAGCGCGGACCGTGCCAGCTTACCAGCTGGACTTGGTCACGCCAGGGATCATCCCGGCGCTGGCCAGCTCGCGGAAGCTGATACGGGAAAGCTTGAAGCGGCGCAGGAAAGCGCGGCGACGGCCAGTGGCCTGGCAGCGGTTGACCAGGCGCGTGGGGCTTGCGTTGCGTGGAAGCATCGTCAGACCAATGTAGTCCTTCTCCTGCTTCAACTTCAAACGAAGTTCTGCGTACTTGGCGACGGTCTTCGCCTTTTTCTCGTTGCGTGCGATCCAGCTTGTCTTGGCCATAATTCGGGCCGCGTTGGATACCCGATCAGTCCGGCGATGCAAGCCCAATCTTGCAAATTCGCCCCGAAACCTGATCCGGGCCCCATTTTCGCGGAGGTGAAATTCATTTAGCTTCAGTGATATTCAACCGGATCTCGTCCGAGTTGCCCCTCAATTCGGGAGCATACATCGCCTCCGCCGTGGTCGGCAAGGCATGGTAAAGCCCCGGCGCCTCGGCCCGGAGCTGGTAGCTGACCTGGCTCCTGCCACGGGCCAGCGAGCGCACGAAGAAGTCCACCGTGCGGTCGCGCGGCTCCATGTAGGCGCCGATCGTTCCGGAAGTGTAGCCGCTCAGGGCATCCAGCGCCTCGAAGCCCGCCAGCTTGTGGTCGGAGAAGAGCAGGTATTCGTAGTCGTTCTTGCTCTCCAGCACGAGTTCCACCTCGATCCGATCGCCACTCGCCACGCTGTCGCCATCCTTGAGCGGTTCGCGGCGGAACTTTTCGACCTTTTGCGTCACCACCAGGCCGGTCGAATCGGGAACCTCCGTGGACTTGTCCTCCGGCACCAGCTTGTAAACGTGACGCTCCACCTTCACTTCGAGCCCGGCCTTCGGCAGAAACTCCTCCAGCGAGAAGATCTCAAGATAGGCGTTCGCATAGAGCGCTCCCTTGCCCGAACGCTTCAACTCGATCTCGTGCTTCCCGGTCGCCAGCCCGGCGGCCTCCACCGCGATCGTGCCATCAAAGGCGAAGAGGTTGTCGCGGTTGATCGAAATCTTGCGGAGGCTCTTTCCATCCAACATCACCTCGACCTCCATCTCGGGAGCCAACTCGCCGCTTGCCTTGAGATAGGACGAAATCGCCTCGATGGCATAGGCGGTGTCGCGGGTGGAGTTCCAGTAACTCGCGTGCTTGCGGTTGTTGACGAGATACTTCACCAGGCCGCGCGTTTCCTTCGCCTGCGGTTTCACGGCGGAGAGCAGTTTCAGATACCAGGCGTGGGCCTCGACATCGCCGCCATACCAGAACCACCAGTAAGCCCCGTTCTTCAGATCGAGGTAGTTCGTCTGGTTCTCGTCATCGCGCTTGAGGAACTGGGAGATGGTCGCCATCACCTCGTCGCGACGGCCGTTTTCCTTGGTCCGATGGAGCTCCAGTCCGAGCAGGCAGCGCGCATAGATCGGCAGGGAAAGGTTGTCCCTCACCAGGAAATCCACCATCGCATCACCATTGCGCCCAGCCTCGCCGAGCACCATCCGCACGAAGGCATCCATCGAATCCGCGTTGGCCTTTTGGTAAAGGTTCGTGGGCTTCACCTTTTTGCCAGCCTTCTCCGCCGCGATCCGGTCGGCATAGCGGCGAAGGGCAGCGGCTTCTTTTTTCTCGGAGGATTCCAGCCAGTTCAGACCTTTCTTCAACATCTGCTCCGGCACCTCGGCCCCGCTCGCCTTGGCGGTGAGAAGTCCGTGGACCACGACCGCGGTGGTGTGTGGATAGGATTGCTCGCCATATCCGGAGAACCAGCCCCAGCCGCCATCGGAATTCTGCATGGTCTCCAGCTTGTCGAAGCCGGTCTTCACCATCTGCGACAGCACCTCGGGATCGAACACCGGGTTGCCCTGCCACTGCTTCCAACGCTCGGCGCGCCCCTTGGGATCACCCAGTTCCTGGGGATTGAGGTTGTTCCGCTTCGCCCGGATTTCATCGAGGTTCACGCCGAGGTCCTTCACCAGCTTCTGCGCGATCACTGCCGGCACAAAGCGGTTCAAGGTCTGCTCGGTGCAGCCGTGCGGATAGTCGGCCAGATAGGGAATCGCATCCACCACCGCACCGGCGACACTCGGGGAAACACGGACTGTGAGCCTCGTTTCATCAACACGACGCTCGACGGGCACATTGAATCCGATCTTCGCGGAGTCCTGCTCGGGCTCGACCACACGACTCCATGCCTCCTGGCGCAGCATGCCGTGCACGACGACCGGCAGCTTGCGCTCCATCGCATCGCCATCGTCATCGGCCACCGCTTTCATCCGGATCGTGAGCTCGCCTTCCTTGGTGGCCTTGACCCGCCAGTCGATGCGCGACTCACCCTTCGCCGGGATCTCGACCGACTTGGTTTCGCCTGACATCAGCTCGGTCACTCCACCGTCGAGTTCGAGGGAAACCTTCACCGTCTTCGCGACTTCGTAGTCGTTGTGGACCACGGCGCTGAACACCGCCTCATCCTTTTCCACCAGGAAACGCGGGGCTTCGAGACGCACCAGAAGCTGCTTCGACGTGATGATCTCGGCACTGCCTTCCCCGACGCGGGTCCCCTCCCCCAGCGCCCAGACCCGGGCTTTCCAGGTCGTGAGATTGTCGGGAAATTCGAGCGGGATCTCCGCACGGCCGTTGGCGTCCGTCTTCACTTCGCCGGACCATTTCAGGAGATCGGCGAAGTCCTTGCGGACGAGGATGGCCGGGCCTCCGGACTCTCCTCCGGGCCCTCCGCCTCCTGCGACGTCCATTTCCGCCATGGTAGCCATTGGAGCTGCGACAGCACCCGCCACCTCCATGCCCCGCATTCTGGACATCGACTTTTGAAGAATCTCCCCGCGGGGAGCCCCTCCTCCAAAGCCGGCACCTTCATGCGAGAGCTCCATGAGGCCACCGCCGAAATCCGCCATCTCCTCCGTGTCAGGCTTCACCAGATTTCCAGGAGAATCCGGTACGGAATCCAAATTACGAGGTCCCCAGTAGTTCCGCTTCCATGACCAGAAGTTCTCGCGGATCGGTGCGACGTTCGAGCCGCCGGTGATGGCTTCGAGCGACTTGTCATAGATCGCCAGCGTGGCACTTCCTGAAAACGGTTTGCCTTCCGCGTCGCGGATCGTCACCACCAGCGACGACTTTTCCTGCGGCTTCACCTTCGCCTTCGCAGGCTCGACTGTGACCTCCAGCACCCGGCTCTCCGGCGGCAGCAGGACCTGTCGAACGGTCGAGTGGACCTCCGCGCCGTGAACCGTCAACGCCTCGATGAAGGTGTTCGGCATGTCATCGATCGACAAGGGGATCTCCACCTCGCCGCTGCGGCCATCCAACACGATGCGCTTCGACTCGCGACCGCCGCCTTGTTCCGCCCGGAGAAAGAGCCAGACGTGGGCGTTGGTCTGATCGCTATTCACCCGCAGGCGCACCGTCTCCTTCGGTCCGTAGGAAAGCTTGTCCGGCACCAGTTCGATCGCGCCGAAATGCCAATCCACGCCAGGTTTCTCCGTGCCGTGAACATTGAGGATGATCGCGCCTTCGACCGCTTCACCACCCGCCACCGAAAGCTTCGCCGCGAGACGATATTGTCCGGCGATAGGAGCCTGGAACCGTTGCGTGATCTCGCCCTCGGCATCGGTCTTCACCGGCCAGATCGAGACTTCCTTCTCGTCGATCCTGCCATTCTCGCCGGCCACCAGACGTAGCAAGCGCAGCGTGCCCTCCGCCGCCTTCACGGGCTTGCCCTCGAGGGTCGCGGCGGAAACCTTCGCCTCCACCTCGTCGCCGGGCCGAGCATAACCGCGGTCCGTGTTCACGATGACTTCAAATGGCTTTCTCGCTGCCACCACCGAGCCGTTGCCGCGTTCCTCGCGCCGTGAGGCATCGACGACCTTCGCCTCGATGACATACTTCGCATCCATGTCTCCATGAATCTGCTTGGCCAGCGCCGTATCCACCTCGACCACCACCGTGCCATCCGCGCTGATTGGCAGCGTGCGTTCGATCACCAATTCCGGAGGCGTGAAACGATTTCCCCTCCACCACGGCGGATGCGGCGGGATGCAACCCCAGTTGCTCCAGCCCGGATGCCAGGGCGATTCGACTCCGCACCACCAGGCACCCTTTCCATACAGCCAATCCCATCGCCAAGCGGGAAACCAGCGCTCGGTCATCGACTCGCGCTTCACCGTGATCGCCACCGTCGCGTTTCTAACAGGAGCACCGTGGAAGTACGTCGCCTTCACCGTGACCGGGAACTTGTCGCCGAGGCGGACCGGTTCCTTTGGAGCCTCCACGCTCACCTCGTATTCGGGCTTCCGGTATTCCTCGACCCGGAAATTCACCATCGCCGTCATCTGGTTCGGCACTTCCAACCGACCCGTCCATGAGCCGAGCACCGCGTTCTTTGGCAGTACCGTTTCGATTTCCACCGCGCCCATTGCATCGGTCTTCAGGTTCTCCAGCTTGATCGATTCCTGACCCCGACCATCGGTGAAAATCACGCGGCAATCCTTGCCCGCCCAGCGGCTTTCGTTGACCTGGCCGTAGCCGACCTCACGCAGCCAGAACTTCGCGTGCAGCTTGTCTCCAGCCTTGTAGAGCGGCCGGTCGGTCACCGCGTAGGGCACATTGCGATTCCTTTCCTCGGCGGAGTTGGGCTGGTAGCCGAAGTTTCCGAAACCGTGGAAAGCAGGTGCTCTTCCATCCTTTCGTGCGACCACCATCCACTGCATCTGCGAGTCGGCATCGCCTGCCTTGAGCAGCACCTTGCCTTCACCATCGGTTTTTCGTGTGAAGGTCTTCGTCTGGATCTCAAAGCGCTGGCCCTCCTTTCCCTTCTGTTGCAGTTGCACCATTCGATAGCCGAAGAACTCCAACTCGGCCTCGGCCACCGGTGCTCCGGACGCTGCATCTGCCAACATCCACTGCAGGGCTTCCGGAAGCCCATGCTGGACCAGCACACTGTCCACCACCCAGGCGATCGTGTGGATCGTGTTGCCGTTCGCCAGTTTCGCTGTCACCCACCAGGCGCCTGCCTTGTCGAGTGGCAGCTCGATGTCGGCATGGGTCTCGCGATGCTTTTCAAGCGGCTTCAGCGCCGACTCCCACGCAGACGCCACCTCACCGAGATACTCACCCGGTTGTGCTTCGATCAATCGCGAGCTGATCTGGCCAGGCTGGAGCCGTTCCCAATCGAGCTCCTTCGGATTGCTTTCAAGATAGGTCTTCGTATCGCGGAGCACGCGCTCCATGTTGATCGGCGCGGCGGTGAGCTTGACGGAGTTGGTATTTCGGAACACCAGCGGAAGCACCGGATGCGTGCCAGCAGCCACTGTCTTCGCAGGCTCGAAGCGGCCCCAGGCACCCGTGATCTGCGCCAGCAGCTTTTCCCGCGGCTTGCCCTCTCCTCCATCGCCGTGCTTCGAGATCACCTCTCGCAAGGCATTCTCCGCGCGATCGAGCTGATGTCGGCTGATGTAAACCTGCACCAGCTCATCTCCGGCTTCTCCACCAACTCCCTTGTCGGCGAGCAGCGATCGATAGATCGAGATGAAATGCTGGTCGGCTGGCAGTTTGAAGCGTCGGACACCATCGGAGGTCTTGGCGAGACATTCGTCGTCGGACAACGTGTCGAGCGCGAGCTGGCCCTTTTCTGATTCCGGATCGCCCTCATTGAACCAGCCATAGGACTCCAGCGTGTCCGCCCCAAACTGCATTTCCAGAAGCCTCGCTCGCTCAAGTTCGGATCGAGGCGCGTGCGCGGGCATCAGCCTCGCACTTTCCGCCAGGGCGAAACGCCAGCGTTCACCATCATTTCTGGCCGACTCCCAGGTAGCCGGAATCGAAAACAACACCGGTGCATCGCCGCTCCAAGGCGCGCCTTCCGTACCTCCTGAAGGGCCCTGATTCGACCATTCGGGAAGTTTGTCCAAAGGCGTCAGCACCTGGAGTTTCCAGAACTCCGAGGCATCCCGCATGAGTGCCGCCATCAGATCCCATGCGCGCGACCTGGTCGTGTCATCCTTGGCAGCAGCGAGGGCTTCGACGAGCCAGCGCAGGGACTGCGCGCGATCCCGATGCGCGGTGTCCACCATTTCCCCGGGCATTCCATCGTCGCCGCCGCGAAAGCGCCCGCGACCGTAGTAGCCCTGCTGACGCTCGAACTCCCCGGCCAGAATCCGCCCCCCATGAGGGGCGTTGGAAAGAACCGCCGCTGCCTCGATCCGCAGGGAGGCATCGCCGGGATGGCCTTCGAGAGCACGATCCAGAAGTCCATCGAACGACTTCCACTCGCCGAGCTGGGAAAGACAGTTCACCGCCTTCTCGAGATCATCCGTCGCCCCGTCATCCTGCAGGGGGAGAAGCTTCCCTTCATAAAACTCGAGCCCTTCGCGCCACAGCCCCTTCTGCACCAGGGCATCGCGTTGCTTCCTGAGCGCGGCGGAGTCCTGCCCAAGAGCGGTCATGCCGATCATCCAACCACCGAAAGCAAGTATGAACCAGGTTTTCATGCGTCTTTGAGGATAGACACATGAAACGGTAGAGTCTTGGACGAAATTTGGACTTATTCGAAATCAAAGCGCCTGCTCTTGGAAATCCGGAGTTTGTGCCGACCGCCATTGGACCTCCGGAGCGGTTCGAATACCGCGTCCATGCCAACTTCCTTGATCTCACAGATGATGGCCATCAACTCTCCGAGCCGCCCCTTGGGGAATCCACGCTCCCTGAACCAGAGCAGATACTCAGGAGGAAGGTCCATCAAAGGCACCCCGGAAGGTGGATAGTCCTTCGGTCCAAATTTTCCGAAGGGCATCCGGGCTTTCCCGATCTCCAGCAGCAGCCTCCGGAAATCCTCACGATCCATTCCTGTGAGGTCCATCGGCGGAATGGGTCACTTCTTCTGATGCGCCTTGAGGTTGCTGTCGCTCTGGCCACTGAACCAAGTCTGGAATTCCTTCTCATCCACCACTTCCATGCTGCCGACCATGTTGCCGTGGCCTTCGCCACAGAGCTGACCGCAAACCACGAAGGTCTCAAGCTTCTTGACCGGAGTGAACCACATCGGGATTTCCTTGCCCGGGATCGCATCCTGCTGGATCCGCATCGGGATGAGTGAGTAATTGTGGATCACATCCTTGGTGGTGATGTTGAGCACCACCGGCTGCTTGAGAGGAAGCTTCAGGATCGGACTGGTGAAGTCGTCGAGTGCGTTCGGATCCTCGTAATCGATCCCGAGTTCGTTGCTCCCTGAAATGAGTTTGGGCTCGATGCGGCCAAACTTTCCGTCGGCACCGGCGTAGTGGTAGGTCCAGCCAAACTGCCAGCCGACCACCCGCACACGCAGCGGATTCATCTTCTGGACTTCGTTCCAGCTATCGACCCGGTCCGCCCAGAGCGGGAAGGCAAATCCGAGAAGCAGAACCGCCTCGATGATCACCACGGCGATCTCGACATGGGATGAGAAATGATTCTTCACTCCTTGGTAGGACGCCTTCGGATTCCGGCGGTGCCAGAAGCGGAAAAGGCAGACCAGGAAGAAGAGGGTCCAGCCGATGAAAAGCGCGAACATGAACCAGTGGACCACGTCGATCAAATGGTCCACATCCCCACCATGGGCGGAGAAATTTTCTGGGATGCCGAGAAGTTTTGAGGGGCTCATGCGGAAAGAAATTGCGTGTGAAAGTGGGGAAAATCAGTGGGAAACCGGTTGAGCCGGGAAGTCATCCCGGAGTTCAGGATCGAGGTTGGCCGCCTCACGACGGGCCATGCGGACAAAGGCAAACACCACCCCGCTCAGGACGGCCAGAATGACGACCAGCATGAAAAAGATCGACCAGCCTGCGGCATCACCGCCACCAGCGGCCGAATTGACCTGACAGGTAACACAAGCGAGGGATTGCATGGGATTGGACAGGTTTGGATTCGAAATTTCAGAGAACCAGCTTCTTGGCCTTGCGGTAGAAATAGACCCCGTAGAAGGGCATGGCGACGAGACCGATCACTCCGACGATTCCCATCGGAAAGGCCAAAGGAGCGCGATCTGGAGCAAGGAGGAATCCCCACGCCGCGAAGAACCCGAACAGCAGGGTGCAGAACGTCACGAAAACAATGTGAAAACCTCTGAGGGACATGATGCTGAACGTGGTGCCGGGTTCGAAGGATTCAAGGCCGACAAATCACTCCTTGTCGCCGTAGTGTGCGGGCTTGCCCTGCGGAAAGAACTTGTCGTGGATCGGACTCACGTAAGCGAGCGCGAGCAGCCCCCCGAGAGCAGCCACGAAGATGAAGCTCCCGAAGAAGATCCAGTAAATCGACTTCTTCTCATGATTGAGGTGCATGAAGATCGCCGCGACCAGGGTCGCCTTGACCGTCGCGATCAGGAGACCAATGACGCAGTCGGCGGCATCAAACCCATGTCCCCCGAAATCGAGAGCCGGCAAGGTGGCGACCAGGTAGGTGACGACAGTGCCCACAAAGAGCGCTCCCATGACGAGGAGATAGGTCCGGATGGACTTCTTGATTGCTTCTGGTGAATCAGCCATGGCTTGAAATAAGGGATTTGGAAGAGTGAAGGAGGCGACCTCACATGAGGTAGAGCAGCGGGAACAGGAAGATCCAGACAAGGTCCACGAAGTGCCAGAACAAGCCGCCGATTTCGACGCGGTTGGCCAGCCACTCGGGATTGCTGAGATACATCTTCTTTCCGAAGAAAAGGTAGTAGGCGAGGACCAGCGCACCGCCGATGACGTGAAGACCGTGAAGACCGGTCATCGTGAAATAAATGGCGTAGTAGGTATTCCAGGCAGGCGCGAACTTGGAGGCAAAGGCGACCTCTTCACGAGGGATCTCCACATGCGAGGGGAAGGCGTGGATTTCCTCGCGCGCATCATAGTCTGGCCCAAGGATCTGCTCCTTCGCCAGAACCACCTTGTCACGATCCTCACGGGTCTTGCCCTCGGCCTTGGCGACAAAATCCTTCCACTCGATGCGATAGCGTTCGGTGAAGGTCGGTTCGCGGGATTCCTTCTTCAGCTCGGCTTCGAGCTTGGCGATCTCACCCTTGTGCCACTCCCAAGCGGCCTTGATTTCGGCATTGTGGTTGATGAGCCAGGACTTCTCGATTTCCTTCATCGGATCGAGGTTGCGACCCGGCTCCATGGCCTTCTGGGCAAGGTAACGGAAGTCGAGCGCGTCAACATAGTGGAACACCATCGGACTCTCAAGGAGCTTGCCATCGATCACGGTCTCGTCACGCAAGCGGCTCTGGGTCGGTCCTTCCTTCACATCGCGCGGAAGGAATTCCAACTTGGCTGGAGGATCAACCTTGAAGGACACTGAGGGCACTTCGGTCATCAACTGGTCCGCGAAATGACTGGAATCAACCGCCACCTTGTCGGCGATCTCCCAGCCCCGCTTGCCGGGATTCTCTTTCTTTGCAGCCTTCCAGGCGGCGCGAAGATCGTCTGTCCGGAGGTTCGAATTGTTCTCACGGGATTCAAGGTGATGGTCGGCGATCTTGTTGAGCACCTCGACTGACAGCTCAGTGCCCGCAGGGAAGAGGGTCTCCTCCTTGCCTCCTGGTTTGGTTACCGCTTTGAGGTCGGCCGCGAGCGAGACCTTCGAGTTGTGTTCCTTGGCCTCGGCGATGATCTCCTCGACCCAATCCTTATGGAAGCGGACCGTGTTGAAGGTCACCGAGGTTGCTTCCACGTAAATCCTGTTTTCCTCGATCTTGTGTCCCTTGTGGTCGGTCTTGTAGTCCTCCTCCTTGGGATGATGCTTGTCGGCACCCTCCTTGAGTTCATAGCCGAGGTGGCCTTCAATGATCGCACCATCGGCCATGCGGAGAGCCTGGTGGTGGAACTTCACGTTGTACTCGATCCCCTTGAGCACCATGAACGTGGCGGCACAGAGCAGGGTGAAGAGCATGTAGGCCTGGAAATGTCTCCACTTGCGCAGCTTGAGCGAAGCCCATGCGAACACCACCGTAACCGACGAGGCGATCAGCACGAAGGTGTTGACCAGACCGGGGATGACCGGAAGAGCACGCTCGGGCCAGGGATAATCCGCATCGACACGGAGGAAGACATAGGCGGAGAAGAAGCCACCGAAGAGCATCACTTCAGACGCGAGGAACAGCCAGATGGCGATCTTCGAGTTGATGAGGCCGGTGTCCTTGCGGGGCGTGACGACGTAGGGAATTTCCATGAAACCTGTGTTCGTTGAATCGTTATCCGTGTTCCGGTGAATCAGTGGTGGGAAGGAGCTTTCGCAGGCTGGTCCGCCTTCTCCGTTTCAGGGCGCTTCGGCTCGACCCACTGTGGAAGGAAATCCTCGTCATGGTCAGGACGGCTGTACTCATACGGACCGCGATAGATCGCCGGCTCGAAGGTGAAGTTTCCATGTCCTGGAGGCGTCGGAGTCGCCCACTCCAGCGTCGTGGCATTCCAAGGATTGTCGCTCTGCACCTTGCGGCCTGCGAACTTGGACAGGATGATGTTCACGAGGAACGGAATCTGGGCGAGAGCAAGAGTCCAGGCACCCATCGACATCACGATGTTCAGGTCGATGTGCTGGGCGACAGTGTTGCCGAAGACGTTGACGCTGTCCTTCGTCTTCGAGAGATAAGCATCGCCACCATTGTACCAACGGCGATGGAAACCGGCCATACCCTGGATGAGCATCGGGAAGAAAATCACATTCATGCAGACCAGGCTGGGCCAGAAGTGGAAATGGGTCAGCGTGCGGCTGAGGAAGCGACCTGTGATCTTCGGATACCAGTGATACACTCCGGCGAAGAGCCCGAAGAGGATGCCCGGAGCCACCACGTAGTGGAAATGGCCGATCACGTAGTAGGTGTCGTGGAGGTGAAGGTCGGCCAGATTGAAGGCGAGCGGCAGTCCGGTAAGGCCACCGATGCCGAACATCGGGATGAAGGCACAGGCCCAGAGCATCGCCGGTTCGAAGCGGATCGATCCGCCCCAGAGGGAAATCAACATCGCAGTGATCAGGATGACGGATGGAACCGAAATCAGCACCGTGGTCGTCTGGAACCAGGTCGAGACACTCGCACCCATGCCGGTGAGATACATGTGGTGAGCCCAGACGATGAAGGAAAGGAAACCAAGGACGAGGACCCCATAGACCATCGACTTGTAACCCCAAAGCGGCTTGCGGGTGTAGCAGGGAATGATTTCCGCGACACAGGCGAAGGCTGGCAGGAGGAGCACATACACCTCCGGGTGGCCGAGAAACCAGAAAAGGTGCTGGAACAAGAGCGGCGAGCCACCACCGGAAAGCTCGGCCAAGCCCTCGCTCTTGGTGTAGAGGCCGGAGGGCATAAAGAAGGAGGAGTGGAACGTGCGGTCCATCAACTGCATGATGCCGGCCGACTCAAGAGGCGGGAAGGCAAGCAGCAGCAGGAAGCCGGTCACCAGCATCGCCCAGACGAAGAATGGCATCCGCATCCAGGTCATGCCACGGGCGCGGAGGTTGATGATGGTGGTGATGAAGTTGACCGAGCCGAGCAGCGAGGAGGAAATCAGCAACACGAGACCGATGAGCCACTGGGTCTGCCCGGCGAGCCATTGATTGACGATTTGACCATCAGCAAAGCCGGCCAGCGGAGAGTAGTTGGTCCATCCGGACTTGGCCGCACCGGACTCCATGAAGAAGGATCCGCACATCACCAGGCCACCGAGAAGATAGAGCCAGTAGCTGGCCATGTTCAGCTTCGGAAACGCCATGTCCGGTGCGCCAATCTGAAGCGGAGTCACGTAGTTTCCAAAGGCACCGAAGCCAAGGGGAACGATGCCGAGGAACACCATGATCGTGCCATGCATCGCACCGAACATGTTGTAAGTATCGCCAGTCACCTTGCCATCGGAAAGCCAACGGGCCTTCCATGTGTCGGTGAACACGAAGCTCATCCACTCCGGCAGCGGTTGGTGCGGATAGGCGATGCTCCAGCGCATCACCATCATCAGGTAGAACCCGAAGAGCAGGAACAGACCGGCGGTGATGCCATATTGGAGACCGATCATCTTGTGATCGGTCGAGAAGATATACTTCTGGATGAAGCCCGGATTGTGGTGGTGATCATCGTGATGATGATCGTCGTGGGCGTGATCGGTGTGGGCGTGAGCGCTCATGCGAGGTGGCAAAAGTTTGGTGGTTCCTTACTTGGCCGCAGCCGGGGCGAGGGTGACCGGATCGACAAGGGTGTTCGGATCGAGCGGATCGCCCGGAAGGTTTTTCTTATGATCGGCTTCGAGTTCGACGGCATCGACCTGTTGGCCGGCCTTCGCACGTTTCCCGGAAATCTCCATCGCAGCCTTGGCCATGTCCACGGTCACGATGTCGCCCACCGTGTTTCCAAAGCCATTGCGAAGAAAGGTCATGACTCCCGCCAGATCCTCGGGACTCATTCCGCCACCCTGGGCCGGCATGCCGGCTGCGCCGTAGGCCTTGCCCGTGCTGGTCGGGCCTTGCAGACCGTTCAGAACGATCATCGCAAAGCGCTCGGTCTCACCCTTGACCCAGGCCGAACCTGCAAGCGAAGGATAGTTGGCTCCGTCACCTTGGCCACCCGGACCGTGGCAACCACCGCACTTGGCGGAGTAGATTTTTGATCCCCTGGCGGAATAGGCAATGATAGCTGGCTTGGGCTGTGGGCCTTTGTCGTCGTCACCCGGCGCCGGCTTGCGGACATAGCCATCGCGGAAACTGGTTCCGTAGGCGAAGAGGCTGCCACCGCTGCCGAGGACGCCACCGGCGATGATCAGCACCACGGCCAAGGCGAGGAACAGCCAGAGGGAAACCGGCTGAGTGCCATTTTCTCCAAGCTTATTCTCACGCGCCGCCGCCGCCGCCTGGCGGGCGATGCGACCGTGTGTCTCGGTCACATTGATCGAGTCATCAAGATCGGGCTTCTGAATTGGGTCGGACATGTCGGACTAAAGTAGCGTGTTGGAGAGTTTCAACCGTCGGCCTTCTTTTTAGCAGGCGCGAAATTCAAGGCTGCGGGGACTGCATCGTCCTTCTTCAGGGACAGCAGGTAGGAGACGAGCGCCTTGGCATCGGAGTTCGGCACGATCTCCTTGCCCTCAGCCACGGAGAACGGCAGCGCATCGGACGAGGGGTTGCCCATGATCTCGCGCTCCTCGAACAGGAAACGGAAGTCCGGGCAGTCCGACTTGCGACGTTCCACCGGACCACGCGGGCTGTAGAGATGCTTGTAGAGCCAGGCTTCTGGGCTGCTGCCCTTGGCATAAATGGCCTCCACCCGACGTCCAAGATTGGAAAGATCGGGGCCCAGGCGGCTGACTCCGATCTGGGCGAATTTCTCACCTTCGAAATCGTAGGCATTCGTCTCGCGACGGGTGTCGAGGCCTTCGCCGTTGTCCTTCAGGCCGGCCCAATCCTCGCGATACAGGTCATTGCCCGCGTAGGTCGGACGGATGACCTGGGTGTGGCAGAGGTAACAGCCATTCGCGGCATAGACTGCGGCCCCGTTCGCCACGCGCCCGGCACGCTTCGGGAAATAAAGGCCATCCTTGCCGTCGCTCGCCTCGGTGAGGACGATCGGCTTGAGGGCGCGCATCTTGAAGAACGGGTAAACGACCACCATTCCCCACGCGAGGGAGAAACTGGCGAAGATGCCCAGAAGGAAATTGCGGAAGCTCATGGAGTGGAAATTTCGAAATTCAGGTTGTGGAATCCGAAACGGAAATCAGTGGGCGGAGGCGGCTGCGGTTCCGGGACCCGCGTTGTCGATGTCCCCTTCCGGTCCGTGCGGACTGCCGTGATGTGAGTCCACCAGGAGGGTCGGATGGGAGGACCGGCGACCGAGACGAAGCCACATCAAGGTCAGGTGCATGAAGAAGAAGACGTTGGAGAACAGGATGAAACACCAGGCCAGAGTTGTTGCGATCGCATAGGGGGTCGCGCGGGCGGCCGCGTTGTCCCAACCCTGGTCGAACTGCTCCTGGCCGATCCCCTGCTGGAGGCCGCCGAAGAGAGCAACCAGTGCCACGGTGACCACTCCGTAAACGGAAAGGAAGAAATGCATCTTGATCAGGCGGCGGGAAAGCCACTCGCGACGGGTGATGCGCGGCACGATGAAGTAAATCGCCCCAAACATCACCAGGCTGAAAAAGCCATAGAGACCGAGGATGTCGAAACCATAGCCTGAGAGACTGAACTGGGTCAGCGGGAGCGTGCTGTTCGGAAGATTCAGGAAGACCGCCGCTCCGCCGAAAAGGGCGAGGCAGACCAGTCCCGCAAGGGTGAACCGGAGGGTCGGGCTGTGCGACACCGTTTCACCGGAACTCAAGGCCGTGGCGATCAGGTTGGCGGCCACGGTGAAGGCCGGGATGGCGATCAGAACCGTGGCGGCGGCCCCGAGGTAGGGAAGGAAGTAGGGAATGGGAGCTCCGGTGAGTTTCTGCATCCCGGCCCATGGCGCGATGATTGCCAGCGACCAGAATCCGATTTGAGCGAGCGTGTAGCTGTAGATCGGCTTGCCGGTGACTTTCGGCACCAGGTAGAAGGCGGTGCCAATTCCTACTGGAAGGAAGAAGAGCAGCAGGATGGCGGACCTGAACCAGGCGTTGATGCCTGCGGCCATCACCGGGTGTCCGGTCATGCAATGGAGAAGCACGTTGGCCGTGAGATAGACCCATGGGAACCAGATCACCGAAGCCACCAGGAACCACTGCGAGATATAAGTATGGCCGCTGGGCCGCACGCGGAACTGCACCAACGACCAGATCACGATGGCCGTGTAACTGATCAGCAGGACCGGCCAGGCGAAGAAGGGGAACTCCATCCATGGCATGCCGGTGCCGTGACCGGAAAGGATGCCCAGAATGCCAAGCGAAACACCAAGGTTCCAAACGTGACCTGAGGTGAGGATGGTTCCGGCGGCCCGGCATTCCTGGCGGGAAAGGCGGGACATCAGCCAGATGATGGCTCCAAACGCGGCCTGGGCACCCCACCCGTAGATCAGCGCATTGATGTGAGCGGGAAACACCCGTCCATAGGTCAACCAGGGGCAGCCGGACAGGAAGTCGGGGCTATGGTTCTTGGCCGAGGAAATGATTCCCAGCACGATGGAAACCGCGAGCCAGGCAGCACCGCTGGTGAAGAAGAACATCACCGGATGGCGCAGCGAGCGGTCAATCGAGGCACGCACAATCGCGTCCTTTTCCGGGCTGTTGGAAGTGTCTTGGGACATCGTGAAATGAGTTCGGGAGGAAACGCGTCAGGGTTTCTTGAGTTCAGCGGCGTTGACCTGAGGCTTGCCAACTTCACCGCGCAGGGCGGCAACCTGCTCTGGAGTCACAGCGGACGCCTTGTTGCCGAAGCTGTTGCGGACGTAGGTCAAGACGGCGGCAATCGTGGCATCGTCCTGGTAGGCCATGGCCATCATGCCACCGGGGACGTTGTATTCCTTGCCCTTGACAGTGATGGCACCCTGAAGGCCACGAAGTTGCATGAGGATCAGGTTGGAAACCGGACCGGTCACCCATTCGGAGCCCGCGAGAGGAGGTCCGACAAGTCCCTCGCCCTGTTGGTTGTGGCAGGCACCGCAGAGCTGGTAGGCCGCCTTGCCCTTTTCCATTACCACAGGATCGATCGGGACATCCGCTGCCGGAGCCTTGTCAATGGCGGAGGTATCCGCTGCCGGGGCTGCCGCCAATTTCTTCTCGGTCGCGGAACCAGGCACCACCTGCTCGGGCTTCTCGACCGCCACCGGTTTGGTGGAGGCGAGCTCCTTGCCGACCAGTTCAAACACGTCATGCGGCGGAACCTGAACTTTCTTGCCTGGCTCGATCTCCTTGTAAACGAGGCCAGCGTCCTGGGAGGCATCCACCTTCGTCTTGGTCTCGTAACGCTTCGCGGCAGCGGCGTCTTCGAGGGTCGAGGTCTGGTCACGGTTCGCCCAGAAAATGAGAAGCAGCACCGTGAAGATGAGGAAGCTGCCGATTCCCCAGATGAAAGCGGAGAAGCGGGCCAGAGGATTGTCGCGGGAGGTGGACATCAGAGGAAAAGGTCGAGGTTCCGAATGCCGGTCAGATCAGTTGGAAATGTTGGCGGATTCGAGGATGCGGGGATCGCGGTGCGGGTAGAGCGCATGCTGGCCGAGAGCCCGAAGGTAGAAGAACAGGAAACCAGCCCCGATGGTCACGAAGGCGAGGATGTCGCCCCAGAAGGCACCATCGATTGCAGGAGTGATCTTCCCGAAGACCGCTGGGTTGATGTTTCCAAGTGAGATGCCGCGCTCCGGGATGGTGATCAGGTAATGGTCGAGCACATGCATCACCAGGGTGTAAACCGCCATGATGGCGAGGGTCTTGGGGTTCCGTTTCAGCCAGGCCTGGAGGAGGATGACGAAAGGAATCACGAAGTGACCGAAGACCAGGGCGATCATGCCGGTGTTCCAGCCGTCGGTGTTGCGGATGAGGAAGTACTTCGTCTCCTCGGTGATGTCCGCATACCAGATCAGGAAATACTGGGAGAAGGAAACGTAGGCCCAGAAGATCGTGAAGGCCAGCATCAGCTTGCCCATGATGTGGAAATGCTCGGGACCGACGACATTCTTAAGGTAGCCCTGGCTCTTCAACCACGCGGCGGTCAGGACAATCACCGCCATCGAGTTCAGGGCAGCACCCGCGAAGAGATAGACGCCCCACATGGTGGAGAACCATGAGTAGTCCTGGCCCATCAACCAGTCGAAGCCGGCGAAAGTGATGGTGCAAGCAAAGATGATGAGCGTTCCCGTCGAGCGCGAGCGGGCCTTGAAGAGCCGCTGGGTGCCCGGATTCGGATCGGTGTCCTGCCCTGTGGAAAGCTTGCGGAGGTGATTGATGACAAGCCCCATGCAAAGGAAGTATGCAAAGAACCTGACATACCACCAAAAGATGTTCATGTAGAAGAACTTGTGCGACAGCAGCGGATTGTGGTCCTCAAGGTACTTGTGGATGTCACCTGTGGCCTCGCGATGGATGTTCATCCATTCGAAGAGGTATTTCTGAACTCCAGGGAAGAGAAGCGGAATGGCGAAGATGAAAAGCCACGGGAAGACCGAACCAAGGTTCTCGAAAATCCGGCGAACTGACGTGCCCCAACTGGAGTTCGAGACGTTGTGCAGCAGGGTCCAGAAGCATCCTCCGATCGCCAGGGTGAAGAAGAAGAAGAGCGCGAAGACCCAGGAGTAGGAATACCAGCCTTGGTATTTCTCCGGTCCAAAGAACAGGAGCCAGACGCTGATCAGGGAGCCGAGTCCGGCCACGCCGAGGGCAAGCGATTTGGCCCTCGAAACTTTCGAGGGATCGAGGTGCTCGCCGTTGGCGGGAATGTCGGCGGAGGTGACGTGGTGGTGAGCCATTTCTGTCGGGAAAAGAGGTTAGTGCGCGCTGGATTTGTTTTTGATTCCCACATCAAAGGCCGCTTTCACGGCATCATACGGGGCTTCCTTGGCGACCTGAAGTGCGCGGACATAGGCGATGATCGCCCAGCGATCGCGAACAGGAATGTTGTAGGCGTAGCCGCTCATGTTGCCCTTGCCTTTGGAAATGGTCTCGAAGAGGCGGCCGTTCGGATAGGAATCGGCCTTGAAGGTTGGAAGATTGAGGTTGGCGATGCCTGGAACCCCATACAGGCTGGTGATGCCGGCTCCGTTGCCCGACCTGCCATGGCAGGGAGCGCAATAGATTCCATAGCGTTCCTCGCCGCGACGCAACAGGGCCGGTGCGTTCTCGGCGGTCAGAGCCAGTTCCTCAGGCATGCCGTTGCCGAAATAATCGCCGACGTGGCCGGTGAAGTAGTAGCCGGTGCCACCGCCGAATTCGGCTTCCGGAATGCCGCCGAGGGTGGTCTTGCCCTCCTCATTGAAGCCGCGTGGCTGGGTCTCGGTCACCGGCTTGCGGGAGCCGATCCCATCGGCGAAGAACGGATCGTTCTTCTGGGCCTTGAGCTTGTCCTGTTCCTTCATGTCCGGAAAGATCCGGAGAGGAGGCTGCGTGAACTTCTGGCCGCGGAATCCGAAGATTCCGACCACAAGAACCGCAATGATCGCGTAGGCGAGGAAGAAGTAGCGCATCAGGGAAAAGGGTTCGGTTTGAAGTGTTCAGGGTTCAGCGGCTGACTCAGGAATCCTCTTCCTCGACGAGTTCGATGCTCGTTCCGCCGATCCCTTCGAGGAAGCTGCGGGTGGCCTCCGGGCTGAATTTTGCGTCGCGGGCCTCGACGGCGATGAAGAATCCATCGTCGGTGGCGCGGTGGAACTGGTTGCTGGCGAAGAGAGGATGGTTGAGGCGCGGCAGCTTCATCAGGGCCAGAAGTCCGAAGAGAACCGTGAAGCCGGAAAAGAGAATGGTCAGCTCGAACATGATCGGGAAGAAGGCCGGCACGGTGAAGATGTTGGTCGGCTTTGCCTGAACGATCGTCGGGTAGGTCTCGATCGCCTTGGCCAGGCCTGGAACCCAGCTCCAGACGTTGGTCTGGGTGGCGGAGGCGAGGAAAAAGCCGGTGAAGGTGCCGGTCATGCCACCGAAGAAGACGAACCACGGAAGGATCGAACGCTTCATTCCCATCGCGCCGTCGAGGCCGTGGATTGGATAGGGGGAATAACAATCCCACTTCTTGAAGCCGGCGTCGCGAACCTTCTCCGCCGCCTTGTAGAGGGAGGAGGCGCTCTTGAACTCGGCCAGGTAGCCGTAAACGCGTTTGCGGGTGGTGCTCACGGAAAAATTTTCGGTTTCAGGTTTTCAGTTTTCAGTGCTTGGCCTGAGCGAGTTCCTGCTGGTAGGCGGCTTCCTTCACCACGCCGTGATCCGGATGGTCGTGGATGTCATCGAAGTGCGGATCGGACTCCGGAAGGGTCCACTTCACTTCCGCGATGTTGATGCAGGGCAGGAAGCGGAGGAACAGAAGGAACAGGGCAAGGAACATTCCGATCGTGCCGACGAAAAGCATGATTTCCACCGGACTGGCCTTGTAGTAGGCCCAGTCACCCGGAAGGAACATGCGGGCGAGGGTGGTGACGATGATCACGAAGCGCTCGAACCACATGCCGATGTTCACGCACATGCAGACGCCCATGACGACCCAGAGATTCTCGCGCGCCCACTTGAACCAGAAGATCTGCGGGGAAAGCACGTTGCAGGACATCATCGCGAGGTAGGCCCACCAATAGGGACCGACGAGACGATACTTGAAGGCGGCGGCTTCATACTGGGCGCCGGAGTAGAACGCCACGAAAAGCTCCATCAGGTAGGCGTATCCAACGATCGTGCCCGTAAGCAGGATGATCTTCGCCATGTTGTCGATGTGCTTCATGGTGATCATGTCCTGGAGACCGTAGATGAAACGGGCCGGTATCATGATGGTCAGCACCATCGCGAAGCCACCGAAGATGGCACCTGCAACGAAGTAGGGGGGGAAGATCGTGGTGTGCCAGCCTGGGACAACCGAAGTGGCGAAGTCGAAGGACACGACGGAGTGCACCGAGAGCACAAGCGGGGTCGAAAGGGCGGCCAGAAGAAGATAGGCCATTTCATAGTGGCTCCACTGGCGGTTGCCACCGCGCCAGCCGATCGAGAAGATCCCGTAAAGGAGCTTGCGGAGGCCGGGCTTGCAGCGGTCGCGAATGGTGGCAAGGTCGGGAACCATGCCGAGATACCAGAAGATCAACGAGATCGTGAAATAGGTCGAAACCGCGAAGACGTCCCAAAGCAGCGGCGACTTGAAGTTCTGCCAGACGGCGTTGGCGTTCGGTACCGGGGCGAGGAACCAGGCGAACCAGACGCGACCCACGTGGAAGGCCGGGAAAATGCCCGCGCACATCACCGCAAAGATCGTCATGGCTTCGGCGGCTCGGTTGATCGACGTTCGCCAGTTTTGTCGGGTCAGGAAAAGAATGGCCGAGATCAGGGTTCCGGCGTGGCCGATGCCGATCCAGAACACGAAGTTGGTGATGTCCCAGCCCCAGAAGACCGTGTTGGTCATACCCCAGACGCCGACGCCGGTGGAAACCAGGATCGTCAGGCCGCCGACCACGCCGATGAGGGCGATGATGGCGGAGGGAATGAAGAGCAGCCACCAGATCGCCGGTTGCTTGTTTTCAAGCACACCGCAGATCCGGTCGGTGATCCAGTGATACGAGCGTCCGTTGAGAATCAACTTCTCACGTTCGAGCACCGGGAGTTTCGGTCCCTTGTGGGTCTCCGGGGCGGTGGTGGTGGCGTGGGCCATGGGTCGTCGGATAGGAAGGGTTAGAAAGAGACGCAAGACGCAAGACTGGAAGACTCAAGAGGACAGGGCCTGCCTGAAGTCGTCACTTCCTGATTCGTCAAACGGTTCGTCATCTTGTCTTGAATCTTGTGTCTAGGAGTCTTGGGTCTCTTCAAGCCATGTGGATCGTGGCCTTGCCGATGAATGGAGCATCCGGCATCTTCGGATTGGGATTCTTGACGCGGGCGAGGTAGCTCGTCCGCGGGCGGGTGCCGATGTATTGGAGGAGATCGTAGTTGCGATCCAGGACTGGCTCGTTTTTCTCACTGCGGATGCGACGCAGCTTCGAATCGGCATCAAGAAGGTTGCCGAAGCTGATGGCGCTGGCCGGGCAGGCTTCCTGGCAGGCGACCTTCACCGAGTCCGCAGGGATGCGGAGGGTGGAGGTGGTGACCGTCATCTCGGTCGAGTCCTTGCCGGCGACAAGAGCCTCCTGCTTCTGACCGCGCTTCTGGCGGATCTTGGCATCCTTCAGGCGCTGCACGCAGTAGGTGCACTTTTCCATCACTCCGCGCATGCGGACAGTGACGTTCGGGTTGCGCTGGAGATGCGGGGCCTCTCCGACCTGCTTCTCGCCGAACGGACCCTTGTAGAGGTTGTGGGCGATGAGCGGGTTGCGCTTGTTGTAGTCGAAATAGTTGAAACGGCGGGCCTTGTAGGGGCAGTTGTTCGCGCAGTAGCGGGTGCCGATGCAGCGGTTGTAAGCCATCGCGTTGAGGCCGTCCTCGGTGTGCACCGTGGCGTTGACGGGGCAAACGGTTTCGCAGGGAGCGCTTTCGCACTGCACACAGGCGACCGGTTGCGGCACGAGTTCCGGGCTGTCGGGGTCGAAGTCGTTGTCCTTGTCGATCGCGAAGTAGCGGTCCATGCGGATCCAGTGCATCTCGCGGCCCTTGGCGAGCTGCTCCTTTCCAACGATCGGGATGTTGTTTTCGGCCTGACAGGCGATGACGCAGGCGTTGCAACCGGAGCACGACGAAAGGTCGATGCTCATGCCCCACTGATGGAGCGTGTCGCTGAGGAGTGGTTCGCCGGGCTTGTTCTCCTGCTTGTAGAGCGAAACGTTCGGCGGCGCATGGGCGTCGCTGCCCTGGAACTTCACGTTCTTCAACTGGGCGTCAAAGTCACCCTTGTCACCCGACATCGTGGAAATCTCACGGGCGATTGCACGACCATACATCGCGGCGTGTTCCTGACCGACGGCGAGCGAGTATCTCTTGTCGGTCTTTTCCACCTTGGCTCCAGTGGCGAAATACGGAGTCGAGGACGTGCGAAGCGGATAGACATTGACGCCGGTATTCGCTCCGACGCGACCGACGTGGCTGCTGGTGGAGGTGTCGCGCCCAAGCTCGTCATCCTTGTCGTAGCCCTGGCCATAGCCGACGGGCAGGACAATGACGTTCTCGGCCTGACCGAAGGCCACGAGAACGGGCAATTCGGCGGTCTTGCCATTGACAGTCACCTTGATGATCGGAGCGCGGCGGTTGCCGCTTTCACCGTCCGGGTGGACCGGTGCGTTCTTCACCTCATCGCCAGTAATCTTGCTGAGCGTCTGGTTGACGGGCTCAAGTTCGATGATCTCTTCGTAGAGTCCGAGTTCCTTGGCGGTCTTCGGGGAAATGAGCGCGGCGTTGTCCCAGGCCAGCTTGGTGATCGGATCTGGCACTTCCTGAAGCCAGCCGTTGTCGATCCAGCGTCCGTCGAAGACCGAGGAATCGGTGGCGAACACCACTTCGAGCGACTGGGCGGTCGGAGCCGGAACCGAGGAAAGTGTCGCAGCCTTGGCGGCAGGAGCTGCCTTGGCATAGGTGGATCCCGCAAGAAATCCGTCGCGCAGCAGCTTCTTCCAGGCGGTGTCCGTGGCGTCCGCGATGCCTTCGAAGGTCTTACGAACCGCACCGTAGGCAGGAGAGGCCGCGCCTTTGTCCCCTTCCCCATTGAGAAGTTTCCCATCCTCGGAGAGCAGCGCAAGAAGAAGCTCCAGCTCGGACACGCAGTCCGGGTAGAGTGGGAGGATCATCGGCTGGACCACCGTGTAAACGCCGTTGGAACTGCGGGCATCCGACCACTGCTCGAGGTAGTGTGCCGCCGGAATGTGCCAGGTGGCCGCGTGGGCGGTGGCGTCGGTGCGTGCACCGAGGTGGATCGAGAGCTTCGCCTTAGAAAGTGAAGTGGCGAACTCGAGATCTGCAGGAGCATCGAACACCGGGTTTGAGGGCGTCAGGAAAATCACGGTATCGACGCTGCCGCCATCGAGATCCTTCTTGAGGGATGCCAGCGTGCCCAGACCCGTGTTGCCGGTCTGATAAGCGTGGACCGATTTTCCAAGATTTCCGAGCGTGGTGTTGATCGCGAGAGCGAGCTGGTGCACAGCGGCAGGCTGGCGCGGTCCAACCAGAACGGCCGACTTGCCAGCGGCCTTCTTGAGGTCGTCGGCCAAGGCCATGATCCAGTTGAATTCCTTCCCTGCGGCAACCGAGGCGGCATTGCCACCGGCACCCAGAGCGCTGGCGAGCTGGGCAGCGAATGCCGCCACCTGGCTGGGAGCGACGCGCAGACGGTGATCCGCCATGCCGCCGGTCAGTGAGTAGGTTCCTTCGATCGCGTAAAGTCGGTTCATCCGGCTCGTGTCCGGCTTGCCCTTGTAGTCGTTGCCTTCCGGCTTGCGGCGCTGGGAAAACGCGGCGATCGGGAAGGAGGCATCGACGCCCACGAAATCGCAATCCAGGGAGACCACCACATCGGCCTTCTCGAAGTCCGGCACCAGGGAAATCCCGTCACCAAGAGCCGCCGCCGACTCACCGGTGAGGGCTTCGTATTGGTAGAACTTCGCGGCTGAGAACTTGGAGGCGAGCTCCTTGGAGAGACGGTTGCGGGTCGGCGAATCATCCGCGCCAAACACAAAGCCGATCTTGGCGGCCTTGTCCTTCGCCAGCGTCGCGATCACGGCATCGAGATCAGCCCGGTTGGCCTTTTGTCCACCCCTGAGAACGGTCCGTGAACGGGACGGCGAGTAGAGGTCGAGAACGGATGCCTGGGCAAAGGCGTCGGTCCCTGAACCATCGGGGTGAAGGGTGTTCGGAGCCACTTTGGTGGGGCGGCCTTCGAAGGTCGTCACCACCAGGGGCGTCGCGCCACCGGAACGTGGCATGGCGGAGGCATAGTAGAGTGCCTTTCCTGGAATGACCCACTCGGGTGCCTTGGCATAGGGAACGATGTAGGTCTCCGGGCGGCGGCAGGCCGCCATGCCGAATCCCGCCAGCGCGGTGGACGCTCCCATCAGTTTCAGGAAGGAGCGACGCGAGGTTTCCATGTCCTCGTCTCCGGACATCTCGGCGGCACCGCGCGGAAATTCGCGGGTCAGCCAGGCGCGGAAGCTCGGGGTGTCCTCGAGTTGACCCACGGTGCGCCAGGAAACCGTGGTTTCTCCTGCTGGCACTTCGGGGTGTTGCAAAATTCGCTTGCTCATGTCGGCGTCCGGAAAACGGGTGAAAGGGAAATGATCAATGGTGGCAGGTGGCGCAGGAGGCCTTTGGTTTGACCTGCCATTGCTCCTTGAGCTTGAGGCCAAGTTCCTCGGTGGTCTTCACTCCCAGGGCGGCTCCATGTTTGGTGACATAGTCCTGGGCGTCATACTTGAGATTGAAGACCTCCTCCAGCGGGCGGAGCTTGGTTTCCGGTGCGCGGTGGCACTCGAGGCACCAGCCCATCGAGTGGTTCTCGGCCTGGTAGACCACTTCCATCTGATCCACACGACCGTGGCAGCTCTGGCAGGAAACCCCGCGGTTCACGTGGGCGGAGTGATTGAAATAAACGTAGTCGGGAGACTTGTGGACCCGCACCCACTGGATCGGCTTGCCATCGTAGCCGGGGTAGGTGACGTCCATTTCGCGATGAAGCGGGGCGAGCTTCGGACTGTCCTTCTGGACGTGCTGATGGCAGTTCCAGCAGGTGTTGCCGGTTGGGACATTGGAGTGACCGGCCACGTCCACGAACGAGTGACAGTAGCGGCAGTCCAGGCCGAGTTGATCCACGTGGATCTTGTGTGAAAAGGGAATCGGCTGGGAAGGCTGGTAACCCACGTTCTGGGCCTTCGGAGTCGCGTAGTAGGTGACTGCCAGAGCAACCCCTGCGGCAACGCTGACCGCGCAGATCGCGATCTTGAGCGGGAGCAGGTTCGTCCAGCGCGGGAAGAAATTTGCCATGAGAGAGCAGTTGGTGCAGGGGTCAACTAGGCGCTTGTGAAAATTTTCACAAGCTTTTTCAGATGATCTGCGGAGTGAACCGCAGGGCGCGGGCAGAATGCAGTCCGCAGATTCCGTGGCAATGCCAAAAAGTGGAAAATCGCGGATGATTTTCAATCTCCGTGGCGAAGACAGACGTCCCTTGCCTCTGGACGACGTTTCCCCTCCCAAACGGGCGAATTCTGCCGATTTCGCTTGATCTGGCGAAGTGGGACAACCTTGGGAAATGCCCCAGGCGATCGCGGGAGACTCCGCAGCCGCCTGAGGCGAATTGACTCAGGATGAGGGTCCTAGAGCCCGCAGACGCCGGTCTCGCAGCCCTTGTCGGGCATTGAGCCGATGGCGGCGGCAAGAGACTCATCGCCCTTGAGGTTCATCAGCCGGGAAAGCGTCAGCCGGTTTTCCGATAGCAGGTGCACGGCCTTCCTCACGAAGGGCTGGAGGACCGGGGCCGCCAGGCGGAAGGACCAGTCACGGTAGTGGTGGGTCGCCCATAGGCAGGTCAGCCAGGCAGCCGTGCCCTGCCACCAGCGACCATCGTCGGCCAGCACCACGACGTTGCGGTCCGCTCCCAGGCTGAGGAGCCCCGGAAAGCGCTGGGCGGCCTCGGCGGAATCGTATCCGAGAAATTCAACCCGGACCCGCGTCGGCTCGGCCTCCAGCCAGGTCTTGAAGCTCGCGCACAAGCCACAACGGGGATCATGAAAAACGGTGAGCGTTTTCATCGGAGTCCAATGGATGGAACCTCAGATCACTCCAGTGGGCGGCAATGGAGGCGGTGCCTGCGACCAGGTGGCGCGTTTCCGCATCCTGGTGAACACCACGAGGTTGAAGAAGTGCATGCCTCCCAGCACCAACAGGACCACTCCGAGCTTGCCGCTCAACGCCTCAAAGATTCCCCGGACCTCCTGAACCTCATCGACCAGCTTCAAGTAGAGCGCGACGAAGCCAAAGTTGATGAGATAGAATCCCATGACCAGAAGCTGGTTGACGCTGTCCGCCAGCGACTCGTTGCCGTGAAAGCAATCGACGAGGAAGATCCGGCCGTTTCGGAACAGATTACGCGCCACCCAGATGGTGAGCGGCAGGGCGAGGGTCAGATAGATGGCATAGGTGGTGACGGTGGCATTCATGGTGGTTTCCTTTCGTTCATCGTGGCGTGAAACCGGGCGACCCAATGACCGCCCAATGGCTTCTCGCGCTCACAAGTTTCAGTAAATACTGAAACTTTCATATTGGAAGGAAATTGTTCGCAAAATGCGGGAATCGAGGTCAGATCCCCCTCCCAAGCCTGAACTTCAGTTCTTCGTCAGCCGGAGTCGGAGCTGGCCGTTGACGACCGACAGTTCGGCCGCTGTGTGCCTGAAACGAAAAAGCCGGACAGGTTTCCCCATCCGGCTTTTGGATTTGTTGGCTTGGCGCTTGGAAAGCGCCGCCACGAGTTAGAAGTCGCCCATGCCGTGGTCGTGGCCGTGGCCACCGGCGGGAGCTTCCTTCTTCTCGGGCTTCTCAGTGATGAGGCACTCGGTGGTGAGGAGGAGGCCGGCGATCGAGGCCGCGTTCTGCAGGGCGGAACGGGTCACCTTGGTCGGGTCGACGACACCGGAGGCCACGAGGTCCTCGTAGGTGTCGGTGGCGACGTTGTAGCCGAAGCCGTCCTTGTTGGTCTTGACGTTTTCAACGATCAGCGCGCCTTCGCGGCCGGCGTTGGCGGCAAGCTGGCGGAGCGGAGCTTCGATGGCGCGAGCCACGATGCCGGCACCGGTCAGTTCGTCACCGGTGAGCGAGAGCACGCCAACGGCGGCCTGCGCACGGATGAGGGCGGTGCCACCGCC
>JAIXPW010000036.1 GCA_027485995.1 Verrucomicrobiaceae bacterium | reverse complement strand
GCCGTCCACAACCTGACCCGCAACCTCGCCCGCGAGTGGGCGGACAAGGACATCCGCGTCAACACCCTCGTCCCCGGCTTCTTCCCCGCCGAGCAGAACCGCAAGGTCCTCGATGAATCCCGCGTCCTCGACATCCTCCGCCAGACCCCGGCTTCCCGTTTCGGAAACGCCGAGGAGCTCATCGGCGCCACCATCCTGCTTTCCTCCTCCAAAGCCGCATCCTTCATCACCGGCACCGAAATGATTGTGGACGGAGGCTTCCAGGCCATGACGATCTAAGCCCATGGATCGTGGGCATCCCGCCCACGAGGGATCGACCCTAGTCAAGAACGTGGGCGGCATGCCCACGCTCCTTGCTCCGAAAACCTTCCCACCGTGCCGCTTGCACATGGCGCGGCACCAGTGTATGGACTCCGCCCCGGCGCGGTGTTTCCGCGTCGAATTCGCGCTATTTCTCTCATGATCAAGTGGATCCTCCAGAAAATCGTCGGCAGCAAGAACCAGCGCGAGTTGCGCCGGATTCGTCCGACCGTCAGCCGCATCAATGAAATCGAGGAGGCCCTTCAGCGCGAGCCGGACTCCAAGCTGCTTGAGCTGACCGCCAAGTGGAAGGAAGACCTTTCCCGCTACCATCCACTCGAGGTCGCCGCCAAGCCGGTGCTGGAGCGCATGGAGCCCGCCCAACTCGCCGAGCAGGCCGCCATCATTGAAGGTCGCCTTGCGAAACTGCGCGAGGAGCATCCCGAGCTTCCTGGTTCAGTCGAGGCCACCGTTGAGTCCATCGAGTCCGCCAAGTCCGCCTTCCGCGAGATCGAGGACACCTTCATCCAATCCCGCGCCAAGTATCTTGAGCAAATTCTTCCCGAGGCCTACGCCGTGGTGAAGAACGGCGCACGCCGGATGTCCGGCCGCACCATCTCCGTGTGCGACCACGACCTGACCTGGGAAATGGTCCACTTTGACGTCCAGCTCGTCGGCGGCATCGCCCTCCATCGCGGCATGATCGCGGAAATGCAGACCGGTGAAGGCAAGACCCTCGTCGCCACTCTTCCCGTTTACCTCAACGCCCTCACCGGCCTCGGCGTCCACATCGTGACGGTGAACGATTACCTCGCCCGCCGCGACTCGGAGTGGATGGGATCGCTTTACAAGTATCTCGGACTGACCGTCGGCTGCATCCAGAACCAGATGCCGCCTTGGGAACGTCGCGCCGAGTATGCCTGCGACATCACCTACGGCACCAACGCCGAGTTCGGCTTCGACTACCTCCGCGACAACGGCATGGCCTCCACCAAGGAGGAACAGGTTCAGCGCGGCCATTACCTCGCCGTGATCGACGAGGTGGACTCGATTCTCATCGACGAGGCCCGTACGCCGCTGATCATTTCCGGACCGTCCTCGCAATCGAGCCACCAGTTTGAGAAATACAAGCCGCTCGTCGAGCAGCTTGTGAAACGCCAGACCCAGCTCTGCAACGACCTCGCCGCCGAGGCCAAGAAGCTGCTTGAAGAAGGCGATCGCGATGCCGCCGGACGCTGCCTCTTCAAGATCAAGCTCGGCCAGCCGCGCAACCGCCAGCTGATGCGCCAGATGGAGGACCCGGACATCCGCCGCCTCCTCGAAAAGACCGAGCTTTCCTTCTATCAGGATGCCCAGAAGAAGGAACTCTTCGCCATCAAGGAAGAACTCTACTTCACGATCGACGAGAAGGGCCACGACTCCGATCTCATGGAAATGGGCCGCGAGTATCTTTCCCCCGGCGATCCGGAGTCCTTCACCCTGCCCGATCTCGGCACCCTTTTTGCCGACATCGACACCGACAAGAGCCTTTCCGAGGAGGAAAAGATCGCCCGCAAGGAAGCCTGCCAGCGCCGCATGGACACCCAGGCCGAGAAGATCCACAACATTTCCCAGCTCCTCAAGGCCTACTGCCTTTACGAAAAGGACGTCCAGTATGTCGTCACCGACGGCAAGGTCTGCATCGTCGATGAGAACACCGGTCGCGAAATGCCGGGTCGCCGCTGGTCGGACGGTCTCCATCAGGCCGTCGAGGCCAAGGAAGGAGTCCTCATTGAAAAGGAGACCCAGACCTTCGCCACGATTACGATCCAGAACTACTTCCGCCTCTACGAGAAGCTCGCAGGCATGACCGGCACCGCCGAGACCGAGGCCGCCGAGTTTCACGACATCTACAAGCTCGACGTTCTGCCGATTCCGACGAACCGCCCGAACACCCGCAAGGACGAGAACGACCAGGTCTTCAAGACCCGCCGTGAGAAATACAACGCGGTCATCGCCAAGATCGAGGAAGCCCACGCGAAGGGCCAGCCGGTCCTCGTCGGCACGGCCTCTGTCGAAGCCTCGGAAACCGTCTCGCGCATGCTGAAGCGCAGCAAGATCCCGCACGCGGTGCTGAACGCGAAGTATCACCAGCAGGAAGCGGAAATCATCTCCAATGCCGGCCAGCTCGGCGGCGTGACCGTTTCCACCAACATGGCCGGTCGCGGCACCGACATCAAACTCGGCAAGGGCGTGGCCGAACTCGGCGGCCTCTTCGTCATCGCCACCGAGCGCTACGAATCCCGTCGCGTCGACCGCCAGCTCCGTGGCCGTTGCGCCCGTCAGGGTGACCCGGGCCGCTCGCAGTTCTTCATCTCCTTCGAGGACGACCTCATGCGCAACTTCGCCGCGGCGGACCGCATGACCGCGATGATGGAACGCTTCGGCATGCAGGAGGGCGAGGCCCTGGAGCATTCCTGGCTGAACAAGTCGGTCGAAACCGCCCAGAAGCGCGTCGAACAGCGCAACTACACCTGGCGCAAGCGGGTGCTGGAATTCGACGACGTGATGAACAAGCAGCGCGAGGTCGTTTACGGCTATCGCAATGAGGTCCTCACCACCGAAACCCCGCGTGATCTGGTAAACGAAACGATCGAAAAGGTCATCCCTGCCAAGGTTTCCGAATACCTCGCCGACCGCGATGGCGAATCACCGGACTACACCGAGCTGCTTCACTGGGTGAATGCCACCCTGCCCATCCGCCTCGATGCCTCCGAACTCGTGGACGCTCCCCGTAGTGCCGAGGAGATTGCCCAGATGCTCGTGGACAAGGTCAAGGAGACCTACGAGCTCCGCATCGAGAACCTCCCACCGGAGGTGCTCGATCAGGAAGAGCGCCGCATGGTCCTCGTCGCCATCGACAAGCAGTGGCAGGCCCATCTTTACAACATGGACGCCCTTCGCGAAGGCGTCGGCCTCCGTGCGCAGGGCCAGAAGGATCCGCTCATCGAGTACAAGACGGAAGCCTACGAGCTGTTCGTCCAACTGATGGCCAGCATCGATCAGGAGGCCCTCCAGAACCTGTTCCGCTCTGCTTCCAATCTTGAGGCATATCTGCGCCAGCTCCAGAGCATGCCGCAGGAACTCCATGGCCCGGACGAATCCGCCATCGGCTACGACAACATCGCCACCACCGGCAGCTCCGCCAACGTGAATCCAGAGACGCTGCCATCTCCGGAAGGCACCGTGCTGAAGCTCAACCTGCCCAAGCGCAAGCCAAGCTTCGACATCGAGACCACCGGTCGCAATGCCCTCTGCCCCTGTGGCTCCGGGAAGAAGTTCAAGCAGTGCTGCGGCCGCGAAGCCTGAGACTCATTGACTTCAGGGGCTCTTCGTTCGTCGTTCCGCTTTCAAGCGGTTCTTCGTTCGTGGTCCCGTCTCGAGGCGGTTCTGAAGAGCCTTCCTGAAGGGCATGACGACGAACGCCTAATCTTAAATCCTGAAATATAAACCACGAAATTCACGAAACATCACGAAAATCAGGCAGTTCCGAAACGCTTCAGACTCATTCATCAGGTGAGTGCGAAGATGGCGACAATGGCTTCTGCTTTCGTGACTTTCGTGGTTTCCCATTTTCCTATTAAGGCGAATCCAGCCAATCCCCGCTGGCGATGAGCCTCGTCTCATCCACAGGCCCGATCCATTCCCAAACCCAGGCATGGGTCGTCTTCTCCCCATCGGTCACTTCTGTTAGAACGCGACGGTATTCACTGCCTTCCACCTCGCCGGCGGAAAGCCCCTCGAAGACATCCAGCGCCAAAAGCTGTTCCTGGTTCACCTCGAACAGTTCCCCAACCACGCTGCCCGCCTCCGGATCCACCATCAGGCCCGGATACCAGTCGATGCGGTAAAGCCTGCCCCTCACCCACCCTTTCCCGACGAATCGCCCCCCCGCCATGCGGAAGTGGTTCGATCCCCCGGGACGCAGCGTGCCGTAGACGAACACCCGGTGCAGCGAATGGTCGGCCGAATTCATGCCAGGCTCACTTCGTGAACTTGTAGGCCACCTCGTTGTCGAGCATCTGCTTCAGGTCATCGAGACCCACATCCAGCTCGGCCGCGATCGGGATGATGTCGATCTTCGGAAAACGCAGCTTGAATGCCGTGAGATTCTCCTCCGCGCCATCGACGTCCATCTTGTTCGCCACGATCTTCCACGGGAAGCGCGCCAGCTCCTCGTCATACTCCTTCACCTCCTTGCGGAGGATCTCGAGATCGGAAATCGGATCGCGTCCATCGACGCCGCCCATGTCGATCACGAACAGCAGCACCCGGCAGCGGGTGATGTGACGCAGGAACTCATGGCCGAGACCGCGGTTGTCGTGCGCTCCCTCGATCAAGCCGGGAATGTCCGCCAGCGTGCAGCGGCGGAAGCCCGGGAACTCCACCACACCCACCATCGGCTGGAGGGTCGTGAAGGGATACGAGGCCACCTTCGGCTTCGCATGGGAAAGTTTTCCAAGGATCGTGGACTTGCCCGCATTCGGGAACCCGACGAGACCGACGTCCGCGATGCGGCGCAGCTCGAAGTAGAAAATGCCGGCATCTCCCGGAGTCCCCAGCGTGTGTTCCTGCGGAGCCTGGTTGGTGGAAGTCCGGTAGTTCCAGTTGCCCTTCCCGCCGGTGCCGCCATGGCACATGACGAACTCCTGGCCGTTCTCGGTGAGGTCGGCGATGGGCTCGAGATCGATGCCCTCCTCGCTGCGCTCGAACTCGACCGCCTCGGTGATGGTCCCGGCGTTGCTCCGATACACCACGGTTCCCGGCGGAACCCGTGCGATGATCTTCTTGCCGCTCTTGCCGGTCTTGCGCGAACCGCCGCCTGCCTTGCCGTTTTCCGCGATCAGCTTCGGATCGTAGAAGAACTGCCGGAGATTGTCCGTGGACGGATCGACCACCAGGACCACGTCGCCGCCATTCCCGCCGTCGCCGCCATCCGGTCCGCCGCGCGGAATGAACTTCTCACGCCGGAAGGAAACGGTTCCGTTCCCTCCGTCGCCGGCTTTCGCCAGGATTCGGATGTGGTCAACAAACATGTTCCAAGGTTGCCATCATCAAATCGAGTGGAAAGTGTAAAGTGTGAACTACCAAGTCCTTGAAGAAGAAAGCCAGGCCTGAGGCGAATCGGGATCCACTCCAGACCTGGCGTTCCGTTGCATCGGGGAACCTGCGGTTTCCCGATGCTCCATCACCTCCCGGGCGCAGGCTTTGTCGCCATGGGTCACCAGGGGGAATGCGTTCCTCTCAGTGGCCCTTGCCTGAATGCTTGACCGAGGAATACTCCTTCACCGCAGCCTCCACAGCCTCGCGACTTTCACCGGTTTTCTTCTGGATGCGTCCCAGGAGTTCATCCTGCTGGCCTTCGATGAAGTCGAGGTCATGGTCGGTGAGCTTCGCCCACTTCTGTTTGAGCAGGCCCTTGATGATGTTCCAGTCGCCTTTGATTTCGAGTTTGTTCATGCATCCCAAACTCATCCTGCTCCCATCTGCAAACCATGGGGTGAAACCCTACCCGCGACGCTTCAGCCGTCCCGTGAGGTAGGGTTTTACCCCATGGACGTTTTGACGCATCTGGCCGATCTCTGGCTCTGCTTGTTGGCCGGAGTTTCGGTTCAGCCTTTCAGCAGCGCACAAACAAGGTGCTCCCATGAACGAATCCAAACTCAACAAACTCACCAGCCAATACAAGGAGACCTTGGGAGCACACCTGCTGGAACCGTCGGGCGCCAAGGGCAACCTCCCGGCTCAGGAAATTGGCAGGCAGGCGGTCGCGATCGGGCTCGAGACACTCGATCTCGCCAAGATCCACCACGAAGCGCTTTCCCAGCTGATTCCAGCCGGATGCCCGGAACAGAAGCGCGATGAAGCGACCACCCGGGCTGCTGCATTCTTCACCGAGGTGATCGAGCCTATCGAGCGAACCCATCCGCTTGCAAAGAAGGCCCATGCGGACCTGACCCAGATGAAGGCGAAACTCGTCAAGCGCACCTCGGATCTCGCCAAGTCCAACAAGGAACTCAGGGAAGGAGTGGCTCAGAGGGTGGCGGCCGTGAAGAACCTCAAGTCAAGCGAGGATAACTCCAGGAAACTATTGAACGAGGCCACCGCTCTTCAGCTCCACCTCCAGGACCTCGCCCATCAGATGCTCGCCTCCCATGAGGATGAGCGCAGGAAAATGAGCCTCAAGCTTCAGGACGAGATCGCCCAGACCCTGGTGGCGATCCACCTCCGACTGGTCGAACTCGACAAGGAACTCACGATGCACACGGAGGCCTTCAAGAAAGAGATCGCTAACACCCAGCGCTTGGTGGAAGAATCGGTCGAAATCATCAACGGATGTGCTCACGAGTTCGGTATCGTTTATGAAAACTGATCCATCCCTCATTTCGCGAAGCTATCTGCTGGCATTGAGGAAACATCTGAACAACAGCCAGGCCCCGAACCTGATTTCCGCCCGACGCCTCGGAGTCCGTGCAGTGAAGCTGGGAATGGAGACGCTCGATCTTGCCAGGATTCATGAAGGTGCACTCATCTCCCTCGTATCATCACAGGACAGCGCGCGGGATCGTGATATGATGATCCGCCGGGCAGGCGTCTTCTTTGCCGAGGCCATCACTCCCATCGAGGAAACCCACCGCGGCGCGAGGGAGACCAATGTCCAGTTGAAGGCCATGATCGAGGCCCTGACCCTGAGAACGAACGAGCTGGCGGCCTCAAACGAGGATCTCAAGGCCGAGATCGAGCATCGCAAGTCGATCGAGGACTCCCTCCGCATCAGCGAGCTGACCTCCAGTCAGTTGCTCGATAAGTCCCGGCAGATGCAGCAGGAACTCAGGCACCTCTCAAGGCGTCTGCTCTCCATCCAGGAGGAGGAACGGAAACGCATCAGCCGCGAGCTGCACGACGTCATCGCCCAGACCCTCACCGGCATCAACGTCAGGCTGACCAGCCTGAAATCGAAGTCCACCTCGGGCGCCCAGGACCTGCATCGGAAGATCGCCATCACCCAGAAGTTGGTCGAGAAATCCGTCGAGATCGTCCACCGCTTCGCACGCGATCTCCGCCCGGCCGTGCTCGATGATCTGGGACTGATCCCCGCCCTTCATTCCCACTTGAAGGGCTTCATGAAGGACACCGGTGTCCGCGTGACCCTTGAAGCCTTCGCCGGTGTGGAGAAGCTCGACGGCTCGAAACGCACCGTCCTCTACCGCGTCGCCCAGGAGGCCCTGATCAACATCGCCAGGCATGCCGGGGCCTCCACCGCCAGCGTCACCATTCACCCCGACAAGGGCATCGTCCGCATGGAGGTCAAGGACGACGGTTGCGGCTTCAAGCCCGATGGAATCGAAGACGTTCAGGTTGGAAATCGGCTGGGGCTGCTCGGCATGCGGGAACGCGTCGAGATGGTCGGTGGGAGTTTCTGCGTCCTCTCATCCCCAGGCAATGGAACCACCGTCCGGGTTGAAATCCCAGTGGCCTCGTCCCCCGCCCGTAAAGGCTCCTCCAAACGCGCCAAGCCCCCTTCACTCGAATGCCCATGAAACGCATCACCGTCCTGCTCGCCGAGGACCACACCATCGTCCGTGAGGGATTGAGTGCACTGCTTCACTTGGAGAGCGACATCGAGGTGCTGGGTGAGGCGGGTAGCGGCCGCGATGCCGTGGACAAGACCCGGCTGCTGAAGCCGTCAGTGGTCGTCATGGACATCGCCATGCCCCTGCTCAACGGACTCGAAGCCACCCGCCAGATCCTCCGTGCCTCCCCCCGCACCAAGGTCCTGATCCTTTCCGCCCACAGCGATGATGCCTATGTGGAAAAGGCGATGGAGCTGGGGGCCAGTGGCTATCTCATCAAGCAGACCGCCGCCCACATCCTTCCCGAGGCCATCCGGGCGATCCACGAAGGCCAGCAGTTCTTCAGCCCTACCATTTCCAGGCGGATGCAGCATCACGAAAGGAAGGCTCATGCGCGAGGCGAACTCTCCGCTGGAAAGCAGCCCATCCACCTCACCTCTCGCGAGATGGAGGTGCTGCAGCTGATCGCCGAGGGAAAGGCCAACAAGGAGACCGCCGATGAACTCCACATCAGTGTGAAGACCGTTGAGAAGCACCGCCAGAGCGTGATGGAAAAGCTCAACATCCACGACACTGCCGGCCTCACCCGCCACGCCATTGCCACCGGCATCATCGAGAGCAGTGTCCAGATCACGATCCTCTGAAAAGAAGTATGATGAGTCCTCCTCCACAGCGATCCGGGGGCCATTCTCCACAGAGTCATAGAGGAAAGATGAGGTCACTGAACCGATTTGATTGGGATTCCTCATCAAACTCCGCGCTTCCTCTTCGCTTCTGTGGAAAGTTAGTGGATAGGATTACAAACATCGATTTATCGAACAGCGTCTGAGAGGTCGTGCTTTTGGGGTGAACACCCCATGGCACAGCGATGACATTCCCGGTTACACATTCAATGTGCAACTCAGACTCACCCACACGCGGAACAGCATCCCGGAAAAATCCAGGCTCCAGATCACCGAACTGCTCCAGGAGCGGCTCGCCGACTCGATCGACCTGATGATGCAGGCCAAGCAGGCCCACTGGAACGTGAAGGGCCACAACTTCATCGCCCTCCATGAACTCTTCGACAAGGTTTACACCGACGCCGGAAAGCACGTGGACCTGATTGCCGAACGGATCGTCCAGTTGGGCGGCACCGCCCTCGGCACCATCCGCTCGGCCGCTGCACGCACCACCCTGCCGGAATATCCCACTGATATCTCCAGCAGCATCAAGCATGTCGCCGAACTCGCCCACGCCATCGCCTTCTACGGCGAGCTTGTCCGCAAGGCGATCGAGCGCGCCGATGAACTCGAGGACGCCGACACCGCCGACATCCTCACCGAGGTTTCCCGCAACACCGACGGCAACCTCTGGTTCGTCGAGGCCCATGAACAGAAGGAAGACTGACCATGCCGCCTCCCCGGCAATCCCAACACAAGACATGAAACGACAAGTCCATCAACCGTCCAGATACCAATCCATGGAACCGATCACCAACGCCCTGCGGGGCATCATCCGCTGGGTGCGCCTGCTCGGCTCTCCCAGACATCTCACCGCCCTGGCCCCCGAAGCCTCGTGGATCACCAACGCCAGAAGGGACGCCTTGAGACAGGGCATTACCCCTCCCCTCATCGTCAGCCACACCTTCCGGATCAGGCTTTGTCCCACATCCGCCGACAACTTCACTTCCAAACCAAGAAACTGACTCATGATCCACAATCTCAACGACCTCATCGGCCACAAGCTCACCGCCACCGACGGCGAAATCGGGCATCTCCAGGACGCCTATTTCGACGACCAGTCCTGGGCCATCCGCTACCTCATCGCCGAGACAGGATCGTGGCTGACCGGATTCCAAGTACTACTTTCACCGTACTCGCTCGGTCGCTTCGAGCACGACGCCAAGATGCTTCATATCAACCTGACACGCAGCAAGATTGAGCACAGCCCGAAGATCGAGACCCATCGTCCGGTCTCGCGTCAATATGAGGAAGAATACTACGGCTACTACGGCTGGCCCGCCTACTGGGATGGCGGCGCGATCTGGGGACAAGGTGCCTATCCCGTCATCCTGCCCCGCACGGACCGCGAAATGGAGGCGCACCTCCAGAACCATCACAAGCACGATGATGTCCATCTCCGCAGCATCCACGAGGTCACCAACTACGACATCGAGGCCACCGACGGCACCATCGGACACGTCACCGGCTTCCTCGTCGATGACCGGCCTTGGATCATTCGTGATCTGGTCGTCACCACCGGCCTCTGGTTCATGAGCAAGGAAGTCCTCATCCCGACCGAAGCCGTCGAGCGGATCGAGCACACCGAATCCAAGGTCTATGTCAGGCTCTCCAAGGACGATATCCGCCAAACGGCCGAAGATGCCGTCGTTGATAGGCCAAGGGACCCGGTCAAGGCCGCTTTGATTCACTGAGAAGCCAGGAGTCCATCCCAACCTGATCCGCCATGGTCACCAATTCTTCAATCATCTTGCCAGGCAAGTCGCTGGTCACCCGTGACATGGTCCATGAAAGAACCCGCAGCCTCGCGCTGGCTGCGGGTCGGAGGCCCCAGGAGGTCCGACAGCTCGACTACGAGCGCGCCAAACGCGAACTCACCGGCCTCAGCGACCGTCTGGCTCAGGAAGAAATGCTCGATACGACGCTGTGGCCCGGCTGACTCTGCGCCGCAGTCATGGCAAATGCCCGGCTGACCCATCAGGTGGCCGCGAGTCCAAGGCGAGGATCCATGATGCGAGGCACGAGTGTTCGATTCCGATCTGAATGAGGATTGTGGATTGTGGATTGTTGAACGGACCGGATCGGGTATATCAGATTTTAGACCTCCTCCTTAATCTCTGTTTCCTCTGTGCCTCTGCGGAGATAAAAGTCTCTCAGACATCATGAGCTTCGATCTCAAATATCATCTTTCAGGCGGTTCAGTCCCACTATGACTTCCGACCTTCACGACGAAGCTGCCATTCAGGCGATTTGCACCATCTTGCAAGGAGCAGAATGCCCGGATGACTTGATTGGGCTCATGCGGTTCGCACGTTCACCCGTTGAATCCCGAGCAATTCGCAACAATCCAGTTATCTATTAGTTAATTCAAATAAACCATCTACCTTCCAGACTGCCCCAATCCCGTTGATGAATCCATCAAGCGGCTTGCAGGCAGCCCAACACCATCATGAAACCAAGACTCCAACGCTTCTTCAAAGGAGCCATTCCCTCGATCATTGTCCTGCCTGCCATGGTGCAACTGGCCAGTGCCGCCATCATCCTCCCCAATGGTGCGGGCGATGTCCTCATCACCCTCGCGGGCAGCGGACCCAACAACATCCAGACCGGATTCGGAGGGCCGCCGCCAGCCGGAAGTCACCAGATCCTGATCAATGCCGGTGCCACGGTGAACCCGCTGGCGGGTGACGTCATCGAGATCCAGGTCTCCAACGCCTCGGCCGCCTTCTACACGATCACCAACAACGGCTCGCTCGTTTCCAATGGCGGCGTGGGCAACCATGGCATCGACACCGCGGACCTGCCCGGGTTCACCCCTTCGATCACGGTCAACAACACCGGTTCGATCACCGGGGCCAGCGCGATCCGTGCGAACAACACCCTGACCCTCACCAACTCCGGACTGCTCTCCGGGATCGGAGTGGCCGATGCCGCAGTCTATGCCAGGAACGGCGGCACGATCACCAACAACACCGGCGGCAGCATCAGCGGCCTTGTTCACGGCGTGATCTCGGATTCCCTGACCGGCAACCTGCTGCTGAACAACTCCGGCACGATCGCCAGCAACAATGGTGACGGAGTCCGCATCGTCGGCACGGCCACAGTCAACAACTTCGCCGGATCGATCACCGGATCGGTGAATGGCCTCATCGTGGGAAACAATGCCCAGATCCTCAACAACGCCACGATCACAGGAGGCACTCTTGATGGGATCTCCGCCGGAAGTGGTCTGACCCTCACCAACAGTGGCATCATCCAAACCACCGGAGACGACGGAGTCTCCGCAGGCAGCGGCGCACTGATCTCCAACAGCGGCCTCATTCAAGGCAGCTTCGGCACCTTCCTCTTTGCCGGCAACTCCACGGTCACCAACTCCGGCACGATTCGCGGCAACCTCGCCACGGCGATTCTCGTTGGCTTCGGAACCGGAGTGACGATCAACAACAGCGCCCTCATCACCAGCCCCACGAATGCCTTCTCCGGCAATCTCGGCAATGACGTGCTCAACCTTGCCGCAGGATCACGCCTCGTTGGCAACGTCCTCGGTGGAGGCGGAACCGACACCATCAACTTCACCGGCGGTCTCACCGCTCCAGGTGGCCTCGACAACTCGATCCGTGGAAACGTCGCGGCCTTCACCAGCATCAACAAGTCCGGAACCGGCGTGGCCTTCATCGGACTGCCTGGCGATCCGGCCTATACGATCAGCGCCGACACCATCGCGATCTCCTCCGGTGGGCTCTACCTCAACGGCAGTGTCACGGGCAATCTCGCCCTCCAGTCCACCCTCAATGCCAACGGATCAGCCCTCGGCGGCACCGGGCTCTGGAATGCGAATGTCAACCTGCTGTCAGGTGGATTCAGCGCGGGCGCGATTCCGATCAATCTCGATTCGAATCCACTCAACTCCGTCGGTGCCGTGACGCTCACCGGAAATGTCGTCCACTCGGCGGGATCATTCATCCGCTTCGACGTCGTGCCGGATGCACCGGTCAACAACGGGATCAACAGTGACCTGATCACCCAGACCGGCCTTGGCAACAGTTACAACCTCACCGGCGCGAATCTGCGGATCTCCTCGACCAATCAGAATCGCGTCATCCGCGATGGCACCTACACGGTGGTCGATAGCAATACCGCCATCGTCGGCTACCCAGCCTTGGGAACCCTCGGCGTGCAATACAACGCGAACGTGAATGCCACCGACACCGGCTTCGTCGGCTCGCAGGTGCCTAACAGCGCCACCTCCGACACGACCAATGTGCTGGCCCGCTATTTCACGACCACCACCCTCGCCGACGCGGGCACCAATCTGGTGCTCAATGTTCAGCATGACTTCGCCGGGCTCCCGGGTCTCACGGCAAATCAGGTCTCGCTTGCCGGAGCCATCGACGCCTCGACCAACAGCCCGAATCCCCTCACCCAGGACTTCATCGCCGCACTCGACAACTCCGATCTCTTCGCCGTCCAGGCGAGTCTCGCCGCACTCGATCCGAGCACCTATCTCGGCTTCACGACCGTGACGATGAACAGCAACTACCGCCTCCACCGCATGGTCCAGGATCATCTGGCCACCGTGAGGGATGGCGGTGAATCCATGACGGAAACCTCCGCTCCGACCCGCGACTCGAAAGGCGGAATGATTCCAGGTGAATCGGTGACCCGCACCTCCGGGAAAGGCAATGTCTGGGGCGCGGTTTCCTATGACAGCCAGGACTATGATGTCAGTGGCAGCCAGGCGGATTTCAATGGCGATGCCTGGTCATTCACCGCCGGCTTTGACTGGCGGGTCGGGCCGGAGCTGGTTCTCGGGGTCGTGCTTGATGGCTCGAGGGGCACCTACGATGGTCTTGGCACTTCGACCGACGTCGACAGCTATCGCGGTGCCCTCTACGGCACCTGGGGCTCCTCCATGGGCCTCTACTCCGACTTCCTCGTCGGATACGGCGACCACAGCATGGACTCGAGCGGAGCCCTCGGCGGCGTGCTTGGCGGCCTTGCGACAGCGAATCAGGATGCCACCAGCCTTCAGGCCCTGTGGACGATCGGCTACGCGATGGGCAACCAGCAGGTGAAACACGGCCCGTTCATCGGACTGGAGTCCCAGAACGTGGATGCCGACGGATTCACGACCACGGGTCCTCTGCCGATCGCCGTGGGCGGTCGCGAGACCGACTCACTTCGCGGGCTCGTCGGCTATCGCGTGAATGGCAACTACGGAACCTTGCGCCCCTACGCCTCAGTGGCCTACGCCTATGAGTTTGAGGACGGGCCGAATCGTAGCCTGGCCTCGTTTGGTGGCGTGCCATTCAGCATTTCCGGAGCGGACCAAAGCTCGGCGATCCTGATCACCGCCGGAACCGGGATCGTCCTCACGAGTTACCTCACGCTCGACGTCGGGTATCGCGGAGAAATCGCCGACGATGACGGCCTAACCAGCCACGGTGGATCCATCGGTCTGAACTACTCGTTCTG
Source organism: Verrucomicrobiaceae bacterium (assembly GCA_027485995.1). Classification (GTDB taxonomy): domain Bacteria; phylum Verrucomicrobiota; class Verrucomicrobiia; order Verrucomicrobiales; family Akkermansiaceae; genus Luteolibacter. Next base: position 11,730 of record JAIXPW010000036.1, on the reverse strand, counting down.
ATCAACGTTCACCACCACTCCCCCCGGCCGCCGCCCTGCCAAGGGCGGCGGCTTTCTGTTTTGTGCGGCTGCGGGAAAACTGCCCTAACAACGACAGGCACCCCATTCTCCGCAGAGTCGCAGAGAAAAGAGGAGGTCGCTGAAATCAACTCATCATCACCCTCAACCTCTCCGCGATCTCCGATTCCTCAGCGCCTCCGTGCCTCAGCGGCGAGAAATGGCGAACAGGATCATGACCTTCGAACTAGGGAAAGAGCCTGCAAGCCCTCGGTCCGCGGCCGGAAGGCTTGATTCGTCGGTGGGATTTCGTCATCCCCTCATCATGCCGCGCCTTATCCGTCTTGCCACCAAGACCCTCCTGATCGGTTTGTTGCTCGCTCTCGGCCTGCTCACCGGTTGCCAGAGCAAGCTGATCTATTTCCCACGACCCTATGGCCCCAGCAATGTCTCCGACTGGAAACGACAAGCGGGCACCGAAGTCCTCTCCTACCAGACCTCTGAAGGCCGCCAACAAGCCTATCTTCTCAAGAAATCCCCCAAGCCCGAACGGCTCTGGATCGTCTGCGGAGGCAATGGCACCGTAGCGCTCGACTGGTCGGACTGGCTGCGGGAACACGGCACGGAAAGGGACGCCTGGCTGCTTTTTGACATGCCCGGATACGGGGCCAATGAAGGTGAGCCGAGTCCGTGGACGATCCGCCGCAGCCTGAAAGCCGCCGTCCCGGCGGCGACCGGATCTCTGGGTTGGTCGGCCGTTGAGGCTCAGCCACGGCTTCGATTCTTCGGCCACAGCCTCGGCGGTGGCGTCTGCCTGATGGCGGCGCAGGAGTTCGACATTCGGAAAGGCGTGCTGCTTGCCCCCTTCACCAGCACGATGGACATGAGCCGCGAGGTGCTCGGTGTGCCACTGGGCTTCCTGCTCTGGCATCGCTTCGACAACCAGGCTCGTCTTCGCGAACTGGATGCCAAAGGTGGAGCCCGGGTCGCCATTCTCCACGGTCGCGAGGACGAGGTGATCCCGGTCCGGATGTCCCGTCAACTGGCGGCGGAACTGCCCTCGACCGTCCACTACACCGAGATCCCCAAGGCCCGCCACAACACCCTCCAGGACATCGCGATCCCGGAAATCCTCAAGGCCATGGAGGAGATCAGGAAATGATGTGCTGGGGCGCTAATGACCTTGGATCCTGAGATGCAAACCACGAAATTCACGAAACATCACGGGGATCGAAATGTTCAGAATCGCATCGAAGTCATTCATCAGGTGGGTGGAGCTATGCGTGGATCAGGAGGGATTGGGGACGGGTCGCGAAACTCCAACTTGGAACACTCGAGATTGTTTGAGGCACTGGAGCGTCCCTCCAAGAAACAACAAAGGCTCCCCGTCGGAACGGGGAGCCTTGTGATTAAGATCGCTTGATCGCGAGCAGCCGGATTAGCGGCGGCGGCGGCGAAGAAGAGCAAGGGCTCCAATGCCACCGAGCAGCATCGAGGAAGGCTCAGGGATCGCGGTGTAGGTGTAGGTGATGACGACGCTTCCAAATGCGGTAGCGGGGTCGATCGCGACAGCGGCACCACCGATGGCGCTCGTGTTGAATCCTTGGCTGCCGTTCACGTCGATGACGTAGGTACCAGTTCCCGAATAAGCTCCGAAGAAGCCGGTATTCACGTCCTTGGTCTGGCTGGTGGTGGCAGTGGTTCCGAAGCTCGTGCCGTCATAGTCGGGACCGGTTGACTGGACGCCAAGGCCATCTCCGTCATCAGCTCCGACGGTGGCGACGTAGCTGGAACTGGCCGACAAATTGGTGCCGATGGTTTGGAAGGCAGCGTCGAAGAGAAAGACGCTGGAACTGGCAAGCGAGACGGTCACCGACTGGGAGATGGTTCCCGAGGCACCGGTGCCAGACTCATTGTCAACAAACAGGGAGCCACCAGACTTGGCGACGTTTGTTTGGATGGTGATTGCGGTCAGTGTCCCGAGCGACGTGTCGAACTTGTTGAACGTCAGCGGCGCACTGTTGGTCGGAACGAACGAGTAGTTGTTCGTCTGAACGATGGTGGCGGCTGAGCCCACACCAGTCAGGGTAGCTGCAAGCGCTAGAGTAGGGAGGAATTTCATGGACGCAGTTAATAGTTGTTTTTTGATCTGGGCTCGAAAACTAGATCATTTTTCTCGAACCGGCGGCATGCAAATTGATTTCCAACGGGTCAGCAAGAAAAAAAGCGTAGTTCTACGAACAATCCGTATTTTTCGCCCCCCCCGGCCCGGTCACCGGCTCCTTCAACGGTCTTGAACGGGTGCGAAATTCCTTAGCTTAAATCCTGAAATACAAACCACGAAATTCACGAGACGTCACGAAAATCAGGCAGTGCCGAAACGCTTCAGTCTCATTCATCAGGTGACTGCGAAGATGGCGACAATGGCTTCTGCTTTCGTGCTTTTCGTGACTTTAGTGGCCCTATATTTCCCCTCCCAGGACAAGGTTCTTCGTTCGCTTCTTCCCAGGCTTGCAGCGCCGCCGCGCCAACCCACTCAGCGTTGGTCAGGGAAGCTTCCATGGAGCCGCATCGCCTGGGGCAACAGGATCGGGGTCACGCCCATGAAGGGCGCTCATCCACAAACTCCATCCTTCGAGCGTCCAGAGGATGGTCGAAGGAGAGCTTCCACGCGTGCAGGCAGAGCGGAGGGTCCTCCAGGGAAAGCGTCTGGGTTTCCCCAAGCTCCCCGTCGGAAAGATAGGCCTGGTCGCCGACGATCGGAAACCCGAGCTGCCAGAGATGGATGCGGATCTGGTTGGTGCGGCCCGTGAGAGGACGGGCTTCCAGCAGGCTGGTGCCGTCGGAATCGCGCGACAAGACCGTGAAAATCGTGCGGGCCTCATGCCCATCCTCCTCATCCACGGTCCGCGTGCCCATCCGGGCGGATTCGCGGCTGATGGGTGAGTCACACTCGAAGTCGCTCCATTCCGGATGTCCCTGCACCCGGGCGAGATAGACCTTCTCAATCGAGCCATTCTTGAAGCCCTCCTGAAGCAAACCCGCGCGACGGCGGCTGCGGCCAAACAGCACGAGGCCGGTCGTGTTCGCATCGAGGCGATGCACCGCCCGCGGCTTCTCAGGGGCCCAGGCCGCGTTGACCAGCCACTGCAGGGTGTGGCGGTGGTAGCGGCCACTCGGGTGCATCGGCAGCGGAGCGGGCTTGTGAAGCACGACGATCGACTCGTCCTCATGAAGCACGCGGATGTCCGTCGCCACCGGAGCCTCCACCGTTCCAGGCAAAAGCCGCAGATACTTTTCGCCGGAGCGCACCACGCCCTCTGGCGAAGCTGGAGTTCCATCGGCCTTCAGGAGCTTTCCCTCATTGAAAAGTCCGACCCAGAACCCGCACTCGACGTGGGAGAACATCCGGCAAAGGGCATCGAGCAGCGTGAGCTGGTCGCATCCGGTCGGAATCCGCACCGGGCAGACGTTGTCGTAGGGTTGACTTCCAGGAAGCGGGGAGCACACCCGGGCGATGGCCGCCTGCCGCTTCATGACTTGCTCGGCCTGCCTGACCTCGTCCGGCTTGTAGCAATGCGGACAGGAAATGCCCTGCACGAATCGGGGATCGGCCTGCTCGCTTTCATCCAGCGGTGCCTGACAGGCAAAGCAGACATCGGTGGAGGTCTCGCGCAAGCCAGGATCCACCCCCACCCTGCGATCGAACACGAAGCACTCTCCTTCGTAATGATCGCCGCCCACCTCCTCGAAGTACTTCAGGATGCCGCCTTCAAGCTGATAGATGTTCCTGAAACCCACGCTCTCCATGAACGGCGCGGCTTTCTCACAGCGGATGCCGCCAGTGCAGAAGGTGACGATCGGGGCATCCTTCAACTCCTCCGGCAATCGCGCCACCGCATCGGGAAACTGCCTGAAATGATCCACGCCCGCAGGGATGGCGTTCTTGAATGTGCCGAGCCGGACCTCGTAGTCGTTGCGGGTGTCATAAAGCACCACCGGCCGACCCTCATCGAGCCACTGTTTCAACTCCCGTGCCTCGATCCTCGGCGAGGTGTATTTCGCCGGAGCGATGCCCTCCACCCCGAAGGCGATGATCTCCTTCTTGATGCGGACGAGCATCCTCGAGAACGGCTGGTCATCGCTCGGGCTCCACTTCGGGTTGATCTTTTCAAGCCCGGGGATCGCCCGCAGCCGCTCGATCAGCTCCCAGATCTCCCGCTCGCCTCCGGCAATGAAGAAGTTGATGCCCTCGGTGCTGAGCAGGATCGTCCCCTTCAGCGAACGCTCCTTGCAGAACGCGATCAGCTCCTCGCGGAGCTCCTTCAATCCGCTCAGGTCGGCGAAGCAATAGCAGGAAATATTGGAGACGACGGACACGAAAAAAGCGGTAACTGCCGCACTCCCCACCGACAACCCCGATTCCGCAGGGCCATCCATTTCTTCCTCAAGGGCTGCCCCTCAGGAATCCGCCGTGAAGCGGCGCACAATCCAGAATGTGATCCACAGCCCGAGAAAGACCCACAAGGCCCAGTCAGGCAGACCGAGCTCGCGGAGCAAACGCCCAAGGGCACTTCCGGATGACGCGAGAGCAGAGGAGAGATTCACGACCATGGAGCCGCGACGCTAGGTCAATGCGTGGGGGCCAACAAGGAGAAAGTCCCCTCTCAGGTCCAATCATCCGCTGCTTTGCCCCCCGATGTTCCCTCCCCTGCAATTGACCTTGTTGCGCGCCTTTCCCGCGCTCCCCGGCGCAATCGCCACCGAGCGCCCCCTCCATGGCGTGGCCGGACCCGACCCTGCCTCGATGAATCCCGTCGGAGCCTGGATTCGACCAGTCAACCCGCCTCTTTTCGCTCCGCTCGTTCCGGCCTCGTCCGTCAGGCCAGAGGTCAAACGCGCGGGCGAAATCGCGACCCTCGACTTTCCGCTCCCCACCAGCCAATGATTCGCAGTAGAATGCTCCACCGAGCCAACCTCCTTGCTCCCTTGGAACGCCGCTGGAAAAGATGATGAAAAGCGAAGCCGGGGAGTCGTCCATCTCGCTGGAACCCTTCCTCTTTCTAAACCAATCTACTCCCGCGTCACCTTCCATAGCCCCCAACCTGATTGCCATGAACCTCGTCTTTCTCGATGCCTCCACCCTCACCCGCCAGGACCTCGACCTCTCTCCGCTCGGAGCTTTCGGTCCATTGACCCTGCACGACCTCACCTCTCCCGACCAGGTCTGCCAGCGCCTCGCAGGAGCCAACGTCGTCATCACCAACAAGGTTCCCATCACCGACGACTCGCTCGCTGCCAATCCCTCAGTGAAACTCGTCGTCTCCGCCGCCACCGGAGTGAACCAGATCGATCTCGATGCCTGCAAGGCCCGCGGTGTGGTCGTCTGCAACGTCGCCGGCTACTCCACCGACTCCGTCGCCCAGCACACCTTCGCCCTGCTGCTCAATCTCGTCACCTCCGTTGACCGCTACGCCGCCAACAGTTCGAAGGACTGGCCGGCCTCACCGTTCTTTTCGCGGCTGGATCATCCGATCACCGACCTTTCGGGAAAGACCCTGGGGATCGTCGGACTGGGGACCATCGGTCGCGCCGTGGCGAAGATCGCCGGGGCCTTCGGCATGAAGGTCGTCGCCTACTCGCGCGAGACCGCTTCCACGAATGGCGACATTCCACGCCTCCATGCGAAGGAGTTTTTCGGAACCTGTGACGTCATCTCGCTCCACTGCCCGCTGACTCCCGAGACCCGGCATTTCATCAATCCCGAAACCCTCGGCCTGATGAAACCCACCGCCATTCTTCTCAACACCGGCCGTGGCCCCTTGATCGACGAGCCCGCGCTGGCCGACGCGCTGCGGAATCGCAGCATCGGTGGGGCCGGGCTCGATGTCCTCTCGGTGGAACCCCCACCGGCCGATCATGTGCTGCTTGCTCAGGATCTGCCCAACCTGCGCATCACTCCGCACACCGCCTGGTCGAGCCTTGAGGCCCGCCAGCGACTGCTCCAAGGAATCCTCGCGGACATCCAGGGCTTCCTCGATGGAGCGCCGGTGAACCGGATTGTTTGAAGCCGGATTCCATGTCATCGCAGCAATCATGATTTGAAAGTCGGGCGCAACTCTGGTGGTAAGTGCGGCGTCCTTCCCTTTGTCATGAATCTCTCACGTCGCAGCCTTCTCAAACAAGCCGGCCTCCTCGCCTCCGCCACCGCCCTTCCCATCGGCTCCCTGCTGGCGGCGACGGACGAGCCTCTGCCCGAGACGCTTCTCCCCTATCTCCAGAACCCCGGCCCGGATGCGATGACGGTCTGCTTTCTCGCCCAGAAGGCCACCGGGGTGAAGGTCGCCTGGGTGAAGGACGGACAAACGAAACTCACCGAGGTCGAAGCGGTCGGCCAGGCTATTCCCGGCACCCCCTGGACCATCTGGAAAGCCCGGCTCAAGGGGCTCCTGCCCGGAACCTCCTACCGCTATCAGGTCCGAGCTTCTCCCGGAGACGCGAAGGAAAAGCTCCCGACCTACGACTTCCGCACCCTCGATCCCAGGGCCTCCGAGCTCAAGGTCGCGATCTTCAACGACATCCACAACCAACTGCCCACCTTCGAGGCCGCGCTCGCCACCGTGAAGCCTGAGGACTTCGAGTTCTCCATCTTCAATGGCGACATGATCAACGACCCGAGCGCCAGTGATGGAGCCGCTGTGGTCTTCAGGCTCTGGAACGAGTATGTCCGCATCCTCGACGGCTCACGCAAGCCGATCGTTTTCGTCCGCGGCAACCACGAGGTCCGCGGCAGCTTCTGCAAGACCCTCGGCTACCTCTTCGACCTGCCGAATCTCGACCCCACCGCAGCGGAGGCCGACCATCAGTGGCAATACGCCTTCACCGCCGGGCCGGTCCATTTCGTGATCATGGACACCGGCGAGGACGACTCCCCGACCACCGATCCCACGAGTTACAAGCGCCCCCGCTTCTGGGAGGCCTACCGCCGCAAGCAAACCGCCTGGCTGGAGAAACATCTCGCCTCGCCTGTGGTGAAAAATGCCCGCCACCGGGTGTTCGTCAGCCACATCCCGCTTCACAATCCTGCCGGCTGGTACTCGATCGTCTCGCGCGATGAATGGAGCCGGAAGGTCGCCGATGCCGGGTTCGAGCTGATGCTGGCCGGGCATGACCATTCCTGGAAATTCGTGCCGGACCGCAAGGAGTTCACCATCGGAAAAGGTCCCGAAACGGACACCCCCACCCTGCCCGTCCTCATCGGGGGCGGCCCCTCGATGAAGGAAGGAACGCTCATCCTGCTCACCGCCGATTCAAAAGGCCTGCGCACCAAGATGTTCGCCTCGGATGGCGGCAAGCTCCTGCACCAGGAGCAATACAAGGCCTGATCGCCGGACGAGCGGAGCCTGTTCAGCGGGCATCAGCTTCAGAGGAAAATCAAAAACCACGGAAGTCACGAAATGCACGAAAGAGGAAGATAGGGTGACGATCTTCTTACCCACCTGATGAATGCTACCAACTCGATTCGGAACTCTCTGACTTTCGTGAAGTTTCGTGGTTTGTCTCTCAGGATTCAGGGTCAGATAGACCTTCCTATATCGGATCGAATGTATCGAAGATGATGTTCGTGAATGGGACTGACTGATGGCTACCACTCGATTCCCACGCCCGCTTCCAGGATCAGCACCCTTTCGCTGATGCCGAGACGATCCGCCTCAGCCAACAGACGCTCGACCGGCTCGGCGAGCGGTTCATTTCCGAGGGGAAAGGTGCCGTAGTGCATCGGAATGAGCACCTGCGCCCCGAGATCGGCGAAGGCTCTAACAGCTTCCTCCGGGTTCATGTGGACATCGCGTCCACTAGGAGCCTCGTAGGCCCCGATCGGCATCAGCGCGACATCGATCGAGTGGCGCCTGCCGATTTCCGCGAATCCATCGAAGTAGGCGCTGTCGCCGCAGTGGAAGACGCTCTTGCCACCGGCGCTGACCAGGTAGCCACCGTAGTCCCGATGGGTGTCGTGAAGGAAACGCGCGCCCCAGTGATGGCTGGGAGTGTGGATGACCTGGAGCTGGTCGAAGTTCAGCTCATCCCAGACCTTCATCTCGTGCACGGCGGGAAAGCCGAGGCGCTTCACCAGCGACGCGCTGCCACGCGGCACCACGACGCCTTCGCGGGCCTGGAGGATCTTGAGGCTGGGCTTGTGGAGATGGTCGAAATGGGCGTGGGTCACCAGCACCAGATCGACCTCCGGCACGTCGGCCAGCTTCAGGCCGGGCTTGATCTGGCGTTTCACCGGACCATGCCAGCTGGCCCAGTTCGGATCGACGATCACCGAGTGCCCGGCGAACTGGAGATAGAAGGACGCATGACCGATCCAGGTGATCCGCACCGCCCCCTCGGCCGGAGGTTCCGGCACCGGCTGCAGCATCTCGCCTCCCGCACGGCGGAACATTCCCGGCACCAGGCGATGCCGGAAAAACCGATAGTTGCGCCTAGGCCAGCCCTTCTGAGGGAGCAGGCCGGCGTAGTCGCTGCGCTTCTTGGATGGAGGGGCCTCGTCGCTCAAGAGGACGGAGTCTAGCAGCCGCCACTCCTTTTTCAGCGGGAAAAATCGTGGATTCGCTCAAGCCCCCGAATAGGCCGCCGCGATCTTGTCGGACCACTCCTTTGCCCGCTCGGAAAACGTCCGCTCGTCACCCGCATAGAGGATGCCGCGCGAAACATTGATCACGTCCGGCGCGGAACGACCCGCTCCGGCCAGCGAGGCCAGATCCCCGCCCTGCGCGCCGAGTCCGGGGACCAGCAAGGGCGCATCCGGGATCCGCTCCAGCACGCCGGAGGCATTCGTCAGGCCGACCACATAGCCGACATCGGTCGCGCGGCCCTCCTGCTTCGCCCGCTCACCCAGAGCCGTGACGAGTTCAAACACCGAGCGTCCGTCGGCGAGCGTCTGACGTTGAAAATCGGCCGATCCGGCGTTCGAGGTCACCGCCAGCAAGTAGATCCCCTTTTCATCCCAATCGAGGAAGGGCTCGATGGAGTCGTAGCCGAGAAAGGGATTCAAGGTCACCGCCGCGACCTTCCAGTGGCCGAAGTAACCCTGGGCGTAGTATTTCTGGGTCTCGCCGATGTCGCTGCGCTTTGCATCGAGGATCACCGGCACCTCGTCCGGCATTTCCGAAAGCAGATCCTCCAACACCTGGATGCCCGCAATCCCCATCGCCTCGAAGTAGGCCATGTTCGGCTTGAAAGCAGCGGCGAAGGGCGCGGTTTCCTCAATCACCCGACGCAGGAAATTCCGAGCCTCCTTCGCGCCGCCCTCGCCGGGTCGTGGATCGAGGCCGACGCAGAGACGGGAGCCGGTTTCCGTGATTCGTTGCTGGAGACGTTCGGTGTAGCGCACAGGCGCAGGAGAAAGCCCCGAATGCCGGGTGACAAGTTCCAAGGACGAAAGTTCCGTCAGGCGATGAGGCCACCGCCGGGATTCTCAATGCTTCACGTCCACCTTGAAGTCGCCGATCGCCCACTGGAGGCCGACGAGGTAGTGCTTCAGGACGGTCGGGTGCGAGTAGATGTCGTGGTTGTGGCCCAGCGAGCAGTAGAAGACGCGACCCTTGCCCCAGTTGCGGGCCCAGGCGACTCCGAAGTCCTTGTCGGTGCGCTTCACGCCGGGGAGATCGATCTTGGTCTTTTCGGTGTCGAGGCGCAGCAGCATGTCGACCTTCTTCGAGTCATACGGATCCTTGAGCTGATAGATCTCCTCCTTGAAGTCGACGTTCTTGCCTTCAAACATCGCGACCAGCGGATTCTTTTCCTGGCCGGGTTCAACCTTGATGCTTACATCGGTTCCAGCGCCCCAGGGATGGCCGTCGAAGTAGCCGTTGATCATCTGACCGTAATCCGGCCACTTGTAGCAGCAGTCGGTGGCGGAGTGGATGCCCACGAATCCCTTCCCGGCCTTGATGAAAGCCATCAGGTTCGCCTTGAGCAGCTCGGCTTTGACCTCCGCCTCCTTCAGTTGCTCGGGCGTCATGGTCTTCGCCTGATCCTTGGACGGAGAAAACACTTCGCCGGTGGTGCTCAAAAAGCACACGGCATCGAAGTCCTTCAACTTGTCCGCTTCGAAGTTGGCGAGGTCGTTGCTGACCACCGCCTCAAAGGCTCCGGTCTTCTTGCCGAGTTCCGTGAAGGCGAGCTGTCCCGTTGCGATCGAAGCGTGGTGGAATCCGTTCGTCACCGAAAAGATCAGCAGCTTGCGCGGCTTGGCGGGCTTGGCATACGGCTTGTCCGGCAGAGCGTCGGCGATTTTTTCCGCAGCTCCGGCCGGTGGCTCTTCGGCATGAAGAAGCGTGGAAGCGACGAGCAGGGACAACAGGACGGACGGGGCTTTCATGAGTCGATTGGCTACGGTGCGGGAGCGGGAGGCATTTCAACTTCCGGTCTTCCAGCGGGCGAATCCCACGAAAGACCAAAGCCGAAATCCCCCCTCTTCCTGAAAACTGAAAACTTGAACCTGAAAACTTCTCTTCAATGCAGGTTCGTCCAAGCCGAATTCGCCTTGGATGATTTCACCGCCGCTTCGATGAAGGCCATGCCTTCCACGCCGTCATCGACGGTTGGGAAATCATAGCCACCTTCGCGCGGATAGGTGCCGGTGAGATGATCGGAGATCGCCTCGGCCGCCGCCAGATAGATGTTGGCGAAGGCCTCGATGAAGGCTTCCGGGTGACCGAAGGGCAGGCGCGTGTATTTCGCCGCCTCGGGTCCGTTGTAGCTGTTGCCGCGACGCCAAACCTGGCGCGGAGCTTCGGCGAATTTCACGATCAACTCGTTCGGATGCTCCTGGTGCCACTCGATCGAGGCCTCGGTGCCGTAGATGCGGATGTTGAGGTTGTTCTCGTCGCCGGTGGAGATCTGCGAGGCGTAAAGCACGCCGCGCGCGCCACCTTCGTAGCGGACCAGCATGCTGCCGTCGTCATCGAGCGGACGGCCCGGGATGAAGGTGTTGAGATCGGCCGCCACCGATTCGAGTTCCAGACCGCTGATGTAGCGGGCGAGATTCTCGGCATGCGAACCGATGTCGCCGATGCAGTTGGAAACGCCCGAAACACTCGGGTCCATGCGCCAGTTGGAGATCTTGCCACCCTCGGCGTCCTTGAGGGCACCGATGGCGTAGCCCTGCGGATACTCGGCCACGATCTTGAGGATCTTGCCGAGCTTGCCGGACTTCACCATCGCGCGGGCCTCCTTGACCATCGGGTAGCCGGTGTAGTTGTGGGTCAGCGCGAAGACGAGGCCGGACTTGTCGACGATCGCCTTCAGCTCCTTCGCCTCCGCCAGCGAGAAGGCCAGCGGCTTTTCACAAACCACGTGGATGCCCGCTTCGAGGAAGGCCTTCGCCACCCGGTAGTGCAGGTCGTTTCGCGTCACGATGGTCACGAAGTCAATGCGCTCGCCGACCGGCAGCGCGCCTTCCTTGGCGGCCATGTCCTCGAACGAGGTGTAAACGCGGGCCGGATCGAGGAAGAAATCCTCACCGGAGAGTTTCGATTTTTCGGCGTTCGACGAGAAGCAGCCGGCGACCAGTTCGATCTTGCCATCGAGGTTGGCGGCCATTCGGTGGACGGCACCAATGAAGGCACCACGGCCACCACCGACCATGCCCATGCGGAGTTTGCGGTTCATGAGAAGAGTGGGAAGTGAGGAGTGAGAATTGGAAAGTGAGGAAGAGTAGTG
>JAIXPW010000235.1 GCA_027485995.1 Verrucomicrobiaceae bacterium | reverse complement strand
GTGAAATCCAGAACCGCACGACCGGCACGCTGGTCTCGATGGACTCCGGTGCCGCCACTCCCTACTCGCTGCAGATGCTCGAAGAGCGCGGCATCCTCTTCGTCGCCCCGGGCGAGGCGGTTTAAGGCGACATTCTCGTCGCAGAAAACCCGCGCGTTGGCGACCTTCCCGTCACTCCGGTGAAGGAGCAGCACCTCGCCAGTCTGCGTTCGTCCGGCAAGGACAAGACCTCCAAGCTCACCCCGGCGCTGCGTTTCTCCTTGGAGCGCGCGATCGAATACATCGACGCCGACGAGCTGGTCGAAGCCACGCCGCAGAACATCCGTCTCCGCAAGCGCATCCTCGATGCCAACGCCCGCAAGCGCGCCCAGAAGGGTGCCGGCGGCGGTGAAGACCGCAGCAACCGTGGTTGAGGGAGCGCGGGTTTTCAACCCGCTCTGATTTTACGGCCGTTTCCTCCGGGAGACGGCCGTTTTTCTTGGTCAAGTGGATCTTGGCTACGGGTTGAAAACCCGCATTCCCCTCACATCCTGAAATCCTCGCCGAGATAGTATTTCTTGGCGATGGGATCATTGACGAGTTCCTGCGAATCCCCTTCGAGGATCACGCGGCCGTCATGGATGAGGAAGGCGCGATCGACGATCGAAAGCGTCTCGCGGACCGAGTGGTCGGTGATGAGAATGGCGAGGCCGTCCTTTTCGCGAAGCTCACGGACGATCTTCTGGATGTCATCGACCGCGATGGGATCGATGCCGGCGAAGGGCTCGTCGAGCATCAGCAGCGTCGGGTCGGTGCAGAGCGAGCGGGCGATCGCGAGACGCCGCTTTTCACCACCGGAAAGCGTGATGGCCAGGGACTTGGCGACCTTGGAAATGCCGAAGCGATCGAGCAGTCCGTGGGCGCGTTCGAAGCGTTCCTTGCGGCCGAGGTGGGGTCGGGTCTCCAGGATGGCGAGCAGGTTGTCGAGCACGCTGAGTTTGCGGAACACCGACTCCTCCTGAGGCAGGTAGCCGAGCCCGAGACGCGCACGGCGGTGCATCGGCAGGGTCGTGATATCATTGCCATTGAGGCAGACCGAACCGGCGTCCGGCGGGACCAGGCCGGCGATCATGTAGAACGAAGTCGTCTTGCCCGCGCCGTTCGGGCCCAGCAGGCCGACGATTTCTCCTGGCTGGACCGTGAGCGAAACACCATCGACGACAGCGCGACCACCGTAGACCTTCTTCAGGCCGGTGGCGGAAAGGATGGAGGTGGCGCTGTTGCAGCAGGTGGAGCCTGGGGCGTGGGAAGAGGGCGCGGACATGAAATTGGGATCAGCGGTTGGCGGGCTTCTCAGGGGCCGGGGCGGCGGGCTTCGCGCCGGGAGCTGCATCTAGCTGGCCTCCCATGTCCCATAGACCCCCGCCGGTGGCGAAACTTCCGTCCTTCTTGATGCGGAGAGAGAGGTTCGCTTCCTTGGCACGCATGAACGTGGTGCCCTGCTGGACCCAGGGATAACCGCCGTTGAGGATGATCTCTCCGGACTTGGCGTCGTAGGTCAGGACCGCCGCACTGGCGACGACCGGCGGCTTTCCATCCTTGGATTTCTGGGTCACCTTGACCGCGCCGGTGGCGATGATCTTTTCAGGGTCGCCGAAGCCACCCGTCGCGCCGAGGATGCCTGGTGCGGCATTGCGTTTTTCATCCTTCTTGGGCTCGGGGGCGGGCTGGCCCTCCTTGGCGGGCTCCTTCTTCTTCGCCTCCTTCTTGCCGAGAAAAACCTTGAGCTCATTGGCCCCGGTAAGATCGAAATCGGGCCCCGTCAGGCGGACATTCTTGAGGTAAACCAGCAGACCGGCCTCGGCGTCGAAGTACATCCCATCATCGGCCGCGATGATCGTGTCATTGGGCCCAGGCTGCACTTCGAGAGGTTTCGTGGGCGGGACGGACGGCTCGGACGAAGCCACTTTGCCGGTTGCGGGAGCAGCGGGCACGTCCTGGACGCTGACGGTCGTGAGGGCGGCCTGGGCGAGAAAGTCCCGGATGGCGGAGTTGGTCTCGTTCGACTGCCGGCGATCCGCCTCGATCTGGTCCTTCAGTCCGGCCGCTTTGGCCTTCACCTGATCCGCCACCGGTGCAGCGGCGGTCTCGATCGCGCTGCGTTCCTCGGGCGACAGGCGGGCAGGAGTCTCGGCCTGAAGGCGAGAGCTCAAGGCCACGAGGGCCAGGGTCGATGCGAGCGCGAGTTGGGAGGGTCTGAAGCTCATTTTGATTCGGGTTTTGCGAAGAACCGGGTTTGCACCGGGCCACTGAGAAATCCACGGGACTGCTTTTGGGAAAAAGTGAGGCCTTCTCCATGGGCGGTGAAGTCCTTCGAGACGATGTCCACCGGCTTCACACTCTCGAGCATGCCCTTCTTCTGATCGAAGCGCGCCATTTCAAGATCGATGCGACCCCGCTCGCTGCGGTCCGGATGATAGAACTCCAGTCGGACCTGCTTGCCCTCGACGGTTTGGTTGTCCACCACGATCATCTCCTGGGAGCGGAGCACGGCGGTGAGTTTCTTGTCCTTGTCGTAACGCGGGATGAGGACCTTCGTCAAAACGCTGCCCACTGGCAGGAGGGACACGGCCGGCAAGCTGCGATCCTGGGCCAGTTCAGGCACCACCGTCTCCTGGGCATGGAGGAGACATGGACATAAGAAAATGACGGAGAGCAGGCGCAAGGGAGGGAGCGTAAGCGGTGGCGGGAAATTTCCAACCCGTAATGCAACAGGACCGCATCAGCCGTGGGCGGCGTGGTGGATGGCGATGAGTTTGACGAGCAGGTCCTCCATAAATTCGAGCGGAATTTGATTCGGGCCGTCGGACATCGCATTCGCCGGATCGGAGTGGGTTTCCATGAACACGCCCTCGACCCCGGTGGCCACCGCCGCGCGAGCGAGGACTGGGGCGAGCTCACCGTCGCCGCCAGTGGCACCACCGAGGCCGCCGGGTCGCTGGACCGAGTGGGTGGCGTCGAAAATGACCGGCAGGCCCTCTTTCCGCATCCAGTAAAGGGAGCGCATGTCGGTGACGAGGTTGTTGTAGCCAAAGGTGGTGCCGCGCTCGGTGAGGAGGAAGCGCTCGCAGCCGAAAGCGCGGAGCTTGTCCGCGATGTTCACCGTGTCCCACGGGGCGAGGAACTGGCCCTTCTTCACGTTCACGGCGCGACCGGTCTTGGCGGCGGCCTCGAGGATGTCGGTCTGGCGGCAGAGGAAAGCGGGGATCTGGAGGAGGTCGATGAACTCACCGGCGATCTCAGCCTGCTCGGCGGTGTGGATGTCGGTGGTGACAGGCACGCCGAGTTCCTTGCCGATCTCGCTGAGGATGCGGCAGCCTTCTTCGATGCCCGGTCCCCGGAACGAACTGACCGAGGTGCGGTTGGCCTTGTCGTAGGAGGCCTTGAAGATGAGGTGGATGCCGGTCTTGTCGGCGATTTCCTTCACCGAGCGGGCCATTTCCCAAGCGAAGGCTTC
>JAIXPW010000158.1 GCA_027485995.1 Verrucomicrobiaceae bacterium | reverse complement strand
GACGTTGTTGCCCTCGAGGCGGACGACGAGCGGGATTGGAAGTCCGGTTTCCTTCGCTGCGGCGATGACGCCTTCCGCGATGATGTTGCAGTCCATGATGCCACCGAAGATGTTGATCAGGATGCCCTTCACGTTCGGGTCGGCGAGAATGATCTTGAAGGCCGCCGTGACCTGCTCCTTCGAGGCACCGCCGCCGACGTCGAGGAAGTTGGCCGGATCACCGCCGTAGTGCTTGATGATGTCCATGGTGGCCATGGCGAGGCCGGCTCCGTTGACGAGGCAGGCGATGTTGCCATCGAGGCCGATGTAGTTGAGGCCGAACTCGGAGGCGGCGACCTCGCGCGGATCCTCTTCGGTGGTGTCGCGCATGGCGACGATGTCCGGGTGGCGGTAAAGGGCGTTGTCGTCGAAGCCGAACTTGGCGTCGAGGGCCAGCACGCGGCCGTCGGGCGTGGTGACCAGCGGGTTGATCTCCAGCATCGAACAGTCGCAGGAGATGAAGAGCTTGTAGAGGTTGCCGAGGAGCTTGGCGAACTGCTTGGCATTGTCGCCCGTGAGTCCTAGGGCGGCGGTCAATTTGCGGACCTCGTAGGCCTGGAGACCGAGGAGCGGGTGGACGAACTGGCGGATGATTTTTTCCGGGGTGTTGTGGGCCACGTCCTCGATGCTCATCCCGCCTTCGGTGGAGGCGACGATGACCGGGCGGGAGGTGCCGCGGTCCATGAGGATGGCGAGGTAGTACTCGTGGGTGATGTCGACTGCTTCGGCGACCATGACCTTGCTGACCAGTTTGCCGGCTTCACCGGTCTGGATGGTCACGAGGGTTTCGTTGAGCATCTTTCCGGCGAACTCGGCGGCCTGCTCGGGCGATTCGATGAGATGGACGCCGCCCTGGAAGCCGTTCTTGAAATGACCCTTGCCGCGACCGCCGGCATGGACCTGGGCCTTGATGACGAGCTTGGCACCGGCGAATTCACGGGCCGCTGCGGCCGCTTCTTCCGGGGTTGAAGCCACTTTGCCTTTCGGACTGGGGACTTGGAATCGGTCAAAAAGCTCTTTCGCCTGGTATTCGTGAATGTTCATGGGATCGCGTGGACGGGCGGACGCTAGGGAAGCCGCCCGGACGGGTCAAGCGACCGTCTGGAGAGAATTGTCGCCTCCTCAGCTACAGGCTCTCCCGCCAACCCGCCATCAGTCGTTCGCGAAAACCAGCAGGTGGCCGTTGGAGGTGAGGAAAACGAATCCGTTGTGGCCGAACGAACAGGCATCCACGGGAACGCCGGCGTCGGAAGGAAAAAGCAGGTTTTGGACGGGGCTCATGTAGTCACCAGGGGCGAAGACCTGTCCGCCACCCTCATGACCGATGACGATGTAGCCATCGCGAGTGAAACAGGCGACGGGCGGGGAGGAGTCCGGCGGGCTGCTGTGGAGATTGACTGCCTCAAGGGGCTTGCCGGGTTTTCCTGGTTCGATGACGACAATTTCGTGGCGTCTGGGCAGCAGAACCGTCGGCACATCGCCCAGAGGTGAGAGCTGCAGACCCGCAGGATGATCGTCCATGGCAATGGTTTCGAAGCGGCCATCGGGGTGGCGCCAGGTGAAGAAGCCCTCGGCGGTGAAACAGAGGTGGCCGAGGCGTCCGGCGCAGAACCAGGTGAGCCCGGCGACCGAGGGCGGAGCCAGATCGATCGGAATGGTGCGGCGAAGGACGGCGGATTCGGAGTAAACGTGGATGCTGAGCGAGCCAGTGGGAGTGTGCTCAAGCAGAATGAATTCATCGGCCACCCCGAAACGCCCGATCGCGAGGATGTTTCGGAGATCGCCAAGTGCATCGTCGGCGGGGGTCCGCGCCCGATCCAAGGCGCGGTGGTGCAGGGTGCCGGTGCCGGGAAAGTGAAAAAGGCGACTTTGATTGCGGTTCGAGCTGACGCCCAGGTGGCGGACGAGCGAGATGCTCCCGTGAACGTCGGAGTTCATCAGGGGGGAGGCATGGCAGCCGTTTTCACGCAGTTGGGCGGCGACGATGTTTCCATTGGCGTGTCCAGCGACGGAGACCCCGACCTTCAACGGCGTGACCGATTGCCAGTGGGCCTGAAGCGGAATCTTGACGACCTTGATCGGGCGCAGTGTGGCCTTTTCCCTCTGCTGATTGGGGATCGCGATCCTGGCGCGGGGAATGATGTAGCGTTTTGCATCGCGAACGAGCAATCGATCTCCAGGGTCGAGCCGGGGCAGAAGGGAAAGCAGGTCGGTCGCTTCACGATCCCTTGCCACCAGGGCTTCTCCCATCGAGGTGTAAACGAGGTCCTCCATCGAGAAACGGAAGTCGGATTCAGTGGGACGTCGCTCCGATTCATCGAGCGCGAGACTGATCCTTTCGAACAGGGAGAACGAGGCAGGAGACTCCCGAAAGAGGCGCCCCAACAGGTCGAGGGCCTCTGGCCGCCGGTCCAGTGCATGGAGGATTCGAAACATCAAGGCGAGCGCCACCTTCGGGTGATGATTGGCCTTCCAGCATTTCTCCAACAAAGCCAGCGCCTGATCGTGCTGCGCCAACTTCTCCTCAAAGATGCGGGCCTTCTCAAATGGGTCGGTCTGGTGCTCGGTGGCCAGCAGCCAGAGTCGGCGGGCTTCCCCCTCCTGGCCAAGACGCGCGTGGAGGTCGCCGGCCCGCTCGTATTGCTTGATCGAGACATGGATCTCGGCCGCTTGCGCGAGCAGTCCTGCGTCTTCGAGGCACTTGGCGGCTGCGGGGCGGTTGTTCAGCTTGTGGAGGTAGATCGAGACGGCGTCATGATGGCGTCCGGCCGCGGTCAAGGCCTTGGCGGCAGAGTTCCAGTCTCCCAGAAGATTGCCGAAAATGTAGGCAGCGCGTTCATGACGGCCGAGGGCGATCTCGCGCTGGGCTGCTTCCCGATATTTCCGTTCGAGCGTCAGGCGGGCGTTGGCGTCCAGATCCCAACCGTCCACCGCACGACCCCCACCGCTGCGGAAATCGAGATTTCGTTGTCCCAGCTTCCAGGACGGAGGTGCCTGGCCACGGGACTGTTCAGTACCGGTCAGAGGCAGGGCATAGCGGAGGCCTTCGTCCGGATTTTTCTCCAGAAGATCCATCAGGCGATTGATCTCGTTGTCGCGCTTGGCCTGGAGCTGATCCCAGTTCTTCCTCGCCCATTCAAGCAGATCGGCGAGCGGGGCGCGTCCCGATCCTCTGCCGTTGCCTCTCGTTCCAGACTTGCCTGGCACCGGGATGCGAAACAGCGGAAAAAGCCCGAAGCCGGGAAGTTTCGACAGGAACCAGCCGAGCCCGATCAGACCGCCTCCAATCAAGCCGCCGCCGAGCGTTCCGAGTTTCTGCCCGAGGCTGGTTTCGTCAGGTGGAAACGCACCGGATTTGTCGCCTATGTCCCGCCCCGCCTCCTCCAGCATCTGCCCCGGTCCGTCCTCCGGCATCAACACCACGATCGAAACAAGTGGTGGAAATGCGTCCTTCGCCGCTACTGCCCAACTCCACGAGGCCCTTGGTCGCAGGCGCGGAGAAAGCAGGCGTGAGGCAGGCAGTTCGTCCTTTGACTCGAAGCCGACAACGCCGAGCGAGGGGTGGAAAAAGCTCAGCGGATAGGGAAACAGGTGAGCCCGCTCATGCGGCAGCAGGGCCGCAGAGAGGCATGCATCCTGAGGGATGTGGAGGCCGGGCAAGGCCTCGGTGAGCGGCATCACACGCGACCGGAAGGCAGGGCTCCCATTTTTCGGGATCAGGAAAACGCCAAGTGCTCTGGGATCCGCGAGGGAGGTCGCAACTGGATAGGCTGCCAGCTGGCACCCGTGCTTTCGGGCATGAGAGAGTTCGCGCAGCCACTCCAACGGATCGGATGATGCCAGCCAGCCGGCTGAGATTTTGGCCTCCGCAGGCTTTCCTGGAACAAGGGTGAGAGGGACAGGATTCATGCGGAGCGGAATTCGTCCCAAGCGGATTTCAGGAACGTTTCAAAGGCGGCGATCGCTTGGGATGCGGGTGCCGGGGAGCCGGGCCACCTCAGGGTCGGCTCGTGGCTCAGCAGGCCCCAGTCAGGATGAAGCAGGCTGCTGGATGGCTCGAAAAGCAGGAGCTGCCAGGATTTGCCTGAGGGCCCAACAGGCTTGAGGGAAAGCACGCCTCGATCGGTGACAGTTGCCATCCAAGCGGGGCCGAACGATGCCTCCAGGGTGGTGTCGAACTGGGTGCCTTTGGGAGTGAGGGCCACCAGGGGGCCAAGCGCCCGCCCGGGCTTTTCCTCGATCCATGAAAGGTGTTCGAGGTCGAAGCGAAGGAGCTTCGACTCGGTCTTCACCCGCAGCACGCCGTCGGCGAGGGTGATCGATTTCGGAATGTGCTGGAGGGAGATACCGGGAAGCAGAGGCTGGCGAAGACTGAGAGTCGATGCCTGGCTGGCAAGGCTGTCCTTCCGCTTTCCAAAGGCCACGGAGGCAATGATCGGGTCCGCTGAGACGCCGGTGTTGACGGAGGCATCCGCTGGATTTTCGGGAAGCCGGTCAGGCGGGTCGCTCCATTCCTGAGTGAAGAAGTCTTCTCGTCCCTCAGACTCATGAGCGCCGATGGTTTCGCCATCGAATGTCAGCACGGGATTATTTGGAAACCGCTCGAGGGTCCGCTCGCCTATGCGGTGTCCTGTCTCAAGGGAAAAGGCCTCAACCTGATGATTGTATCCCACCAACACCGCTCCACCCGCGACCGTGGCGAAGCGTGGGAAGGCGTGAGAAGACTTCCCGATGCTGACCCTGGAAAGGCCCTTGTCATCCACCCGAAACACACGGACCGCACCGCCCGCTGCATCCGCCGAAGTGATGACGATGAGCCCGCCATCTTCTTCGCGAGCCAGCCAGCGCTCGCGACCGGGAATCCCTTCCGCCAGCTCTTCCGCTCCCCAGCGTGGGCGGGGCCAGCGCATCAGGCGGCCGTCCTTCAGGATGCCCACGCCGCCCCCGGTGGCCGGATCCCGAAGGAAGGTCTGGCGCTGCGGCACCACCGGAAAAAGGAAACGCGCGGCCCGAACAGGCTGGTCCGGAGCGACGCTGCGCAAGGGCGCGGGAAAACGATTTCCCTTTGCTGGAAAGAGTTCCTCAGTGGAGAAAACGCCGCGGAAGAGGGTGCGATTTCCCGCAGTGGACCAGCTCTGGATCTCCAGTTCTCCCCCGCGCTCCAGGGTGATGACGCGCAGGCTCCCACCCCGGGCTTCCAGTGCCGCAGCCAGTTCGCCGAGAATGACGCGTTGAGGTGGATCGTTGAGGTGCTCGCGGGCAGTGATGAACACAAGATCCTCAGGAGCTTCGAGGATGCGGGCAGTCTCCAGAAGTTCGGTCAAGGCGGCCATCGGCGTGGCACTTGGCACCAGGGTCTCAAGTGCGGCATGAACTCCTTCAGGTGTTAGAAGATTGATCGTTTCGGTGCCTGTCGTCGTGGCGGCAGAGGCATCAGGAGTCCCGTCCTGCACCAACGCGGGATGATGGACAAAACCCAGCGCCACGCCGAGCGACAGCACACGAAGGTGCCCCCACAAACGCAGGCCGCGATCCAGCACGACCACGAGCCGCACCGGCACATCCGCCGGGGGAACCTCGCGGCGGAAGTAGAGGGCCTCCTGATGAACCAGACGGGCGGCGAGCACGAGGTCATCCCAGACGAGTTCGCCTGGCAGCAGGCGGTCCAGACTGCCGCGGTTGGTGATGTCGGAAATGCCACCGACCGGCAGGTTGTCCGGCGTGTTGAAGCGTCCGGGGAAGTTGATCATCGCGATCGCGCGCTTCGCCACCGTCGCCGCGGCCGCAGCTTCCCCACCCTGAGAGGCCAGTTCATCCAGCAACAAACGTCCTGTTTCCAGCGGTCGGATCTCGTCGGGCAGACCCGCGCCTACGAGATCCGTCTGCTCAAGACCGGTCCGGAGCCGGGCCTCCAAGGTGTGCTCGTCGTGCGCCGCCAGACCTGTTAGAAGCGCCTTTGAGTCGCGAAGGAAGCGGGCCTTGCTGTCAAGATCCGGCACCAGTCCTGCAAAGGCACGAGGACCGCCCACTCGCAGGTCGTCGAGAATGGCTCCGGACGCGGACTGAGCCAGCCGCGAGACCGGATTTTCAAACACGGCGGAGGCAAGCAGGAACTTCGCTCGCAGCGAGGCGCGCAGGTCCTTGGGAAGCCGATGAACCGATCGCAGGGCGGCATACAATCCGCCAAGCAGCGCTGAGCGCTCGACCTCGCCTTGGTCGCCGCTGACAACGGTCAACCATTCCTCGAGGCAGAGAGACTTCACCGGCCAGTCCTCGCGACACGCGGCCAGCAGCAACATCACGGCTCCGAGCGGAGGGAGTCCGCCATCCTGATCCAGAAATCCGAGCAGGATCTCAAGCTCCATCCAGAGCGCGATCGTCTGACCATCATGCCATTCCGCCGCCGTGTGCAGGGGGCTCCATTTCCAGAAGTAATCCGGAGGTGGGCTGGCATAGTGGATGGAGGCGACGGCAGGCATGGCTCATTCAAATGAAAGGGGCTCGCCCTCTGTTAGACGGACGGCGGACCGAGAGACCGGCACGAGATGCGCCTCCTCCAGAATCTCGTGGCTACCGTCGGGATGGATCATGGTCAGTCCGATGCAGCCCGGATCTAACAGCTCTTCCAATAACTCCGGCCAAAGGTGATCAGGAAGCCGGTGGCCGCCGGGAATCAGCAGGCGACCGATGCGATGGAACCCGCTGCCACGAAGAGGCGGCAATGGCCGCCCGATGACGAAGACCCGCTCGTCGTCACAGCGTGCGAATTTCAATCCAGCCGTCCGGATCGAAAACGCATGCTCCACCCAGCCAGCGAAGTCCGTCCATCTGCACAACAGAGCCTCGGTCTCAATGCCAGGATCGCCGGCTTCGAGGGCGATCGCAATCGGCGCCGCAGGCATGCCGGGAGCGCCACGTGCCGGAAATCCGATGGGCATTCGCTTTGCCAATTCACACCACCCGGAGGCTGGCAGAACCCTGTCCGGAACCTGATGGCCGGGACGCGTCAACCGACCGCCGGGACCTTCCATCCAACGACCATACAAGGGCAGCCGGGCAAACGTCACGAGGTCGCTGACCGGGACGCGCAGCCAGAATCGATCCCCGTCCGCCGGGCAGATCTCCCAACCGGAACTCCGATACGCAGCCAGCATTCCGAGATCCTGCGCGGCAATGAGGCCGATGCAGGATTCGCCGGAGTGACTCGCACTCAGGCCTGACTGATCTTTTCCCATAGTGCGTCCATTCTCTCGATGAGAGCCTCCTTGGCCGCTCCGGGCGAAAGCCATTCGATGCGGTTGGCGATCCCTCGCAGCTCATCCGCTGCGGCGACGTCGCGGGGATCGCGTGCCAAGCGGTCCTCGACTTCGTCCAGGCTGCGGGCAAGCGCCTCGGGGTCGGGTGGTCGCCGGGAATGGGCCTGCGGATGGTCTGCGGGCCCTGCTTCATGGCCTGCCAGCGCGGCGGACACGATGGACTCCACGATTTCGATCTGCTCCTCGCGATCCCAGATGTGACGCAGCACCCAAAGGTCGGAGACGCGGGCGTCCAGACGACCGCAAAGCAGGGCGCTGGCCGCGATCACACGCTGGAGACGCACAGCCCGACGGTCGGAGACATCCATGCCCGCGTGGCGGAGTTTCAAGACGAGATCGAGATAGGGTTCACGCACCGCTGTTAGATCGACGTTCCGAACCGCTTGTTGGAACTCGCGAAGCTCGCCCGCATGAAGCGTGGCGGTGATCTCTGCGGCGCGTTCAAGTTCCCATCCGGCGGCGAGCACGCGGCCGAGCTGGTTTTCCGCGACTGGTCCACAGCGCACGCGCAGCAGGAAACGGTCGAACAGGGCGCGCAGCGCATCGTCCTCCGGCAGGTGATTGCTGGCACCGACGAAGAACAGCGCCGGGATGGGCCGGGTCTCGCGACCGCGTCTGAAGATGCGTTCGTTCAAGGCCATCAGCAGGCTGTTGAGGATGGCGCTGTTGGCGTTCAGCAGTTCGTCGAGGAAGACGATGTCGGCCTCCGGCAACATGCCCTCGGTGTTTGTCACCAGATCACCTTCCTTCAAGCGGCGGATGTCGAAGGGGCCGAAGAGTTCATTCGGTTCGGTGAAGCGCGACAGCAGGTAGTCGAAGGTGTGACCGTGCAGCCGCGATGCAAGCGAATGGACGAGCGCGCTTTTCGCCGTGCCAGGCGGGCCGAACAGGAAAAGGTTTTCCCGCGCGGCGAGCCCAACACCGAGGAGATCAATGATCTCATCCTTGCCGACGAACGCCCGCTTCAAGGGATCAAGCACTTCGTGGCCGAGTCGCCGGGCCAGATCGGAAATCGCATCTGCATTCATGAGATCAGTTCAGGGGATGGAAGTAGGTTGGGCAGCAGTTCGTCGCGGTAGATGCCAAGTTTTGAGATGGTCAGGGCACGCACTCGCGGATGGGAAAGAAGCCGGTGATCCCGTTGAAGGCAGGCGCGTTCGGCGAGGATCTGACACAGACCCGGATGATCGAATACCGGGGACTCCTCCGGCATCGGGATCGGAATCCCCACCGCAGCCAGAGGGAGCTGGGCGATCGTTTTCATCATCGCCTCGATCAGCGGATCCTCTCCAGCGAGAGCGCGGGCCATGCGGAACAAGGCCGGCCAGTGGCGCATGCACAGATCCACCGAGAAATGCGCGGCAGGATTGAGGAGGTCTGGCATCGGCAGGCCTGGGAGTCCTAAGGCGATTTCCTCCGGTTCGATCTCCCGAAAGGAAAGAAAACAAGCTGCACGAAACAACCGCAACGCCCCCCAGATCGCAGCGTCGCCATGATACTCCAGCGGAGGGCCGGGCAGATCCTGCAGGGCCAGTTGATGCCAGTCCCGCAGCATGCGGTCCAATGCAGCGAGTTCACCTGGATCCCGACCGCAGGCGCGGATCGTCGTCAATATCTCGGATCCTGGCATTGCCAGTTCGGCACGGCCGGATTCCTTCAGGGATGAGAGGAAGCGAAGAATCATCAAGCGAGCGATTCAGGCGAGGCGAGGGTGTCTCCGCCACAAGGCCTGGCAAGGCGCAATTCCAAGTCGTGAACGAAACAAGTTCCAGCGGGTTGATCGTGAAACTGGCACGAATCGCGGATCAGGAGGAGCATTTGTCGAAACGCGATGGTAGGCTCCAGGAATGGTTCTGAAAATCCTTGTCTCCTGCAGCTTCTGCCTCCTGCTTTCAAGCTGCGCCACGCTCACCCGGGGGAAACCGGTGCCGCTTGCCATCACCAGCAATCCGACCGGAGCGAAGGTCGTGGTGACCAATCCCGCCGGGAAAGTGATGCACGAGGCCAAAACCCCGACCAGCGTCATCCTCCCCGCCTCCGCCGGACCCTACAAGGCTGCCAGTTACAATCTGGCCTTTTCCAAGAAGGGCTATGCCCCGAAGACCATGGTCCTGAAAGCCGGGGTCAATCCCTGGTATGCCGGAAACCTTCCCATGCCCGGCGGATCGGTCGGCCTGCTGATCATCGACCCCCTCACCGGAGCGATGTGGAAACTCGACGACAAGATCTGCGGCGACCTCAAGCGCTGATCATTCCTCGATCCGGCTGCGGATCTGACCGTCCTTGAGTTTCGTGATCAACTCCTCACCGGCCCGCAGATCGGCGACCGAGCGGACCAGTTTCCCCTTGGCATCGAGAGTGATCGAAAATCCGCGTTGAAAGGCCGACTCCGGCCCGAGGGTTCGCAGCAGCCCGGCAAGCCGTCGGACCTGCTGGTCTCGCCGAGCCAGTTGCTCTTCCGAGAGTCGGGCAAGCTGGCGACCGAGCGATGAAACATGATCGAGCCTGCGTTCCAGGACCTTTGCCGGATGCTGGGCCTTGTGGGCCATCGCCGCATGGGAAAGTCGTGAGGATGCCTCATCCAGCGCCGAGCGGACCGATTGCAGCAAGCGTGTGCGCAGGCCGTCCAACTGCATCGACGGCTCGCGCAGCAGACGCTCGCCTCCGCGCTGGAGCGCCCCTCGTTTCAAGACTTCCACGGAACGCCGCGCCGCCGTCAGCCGCTCGACCACCTGCCGCGCCATCCGCCGCCGGACCTGCGCGAGACGGGAAATCAACTCTTCGCCATCCGGCACCGCCAGCTCGGCAGCGGCACTCGGAGTCGGAGCCCGCAGATCCGCCACGAAGTCCGCGATGGTGAAATCAATCTCATGCCCGACTGCGGAAATGATCGGGATCGGACAGGCCGCGATCGCCCGCGCGACCACCTCCTCGTTGAAATTCCAAAGATCCTCGATCGAACCACCGCCGCGTCCGACGATCATCACGTCGCAGCGCGGGTAGCCGAAGCGCTCTGGATTTCCGAGCTTCTCGATGGCCTTCGCGATCTCGAATTCCGCGCCTTTGCCCTGGACTCTAACAGGCAGCAACACCGGCTGCACCCAGGGCGCGCGACGCCCGAGGACATTGAGGATGTCGCGGATCGCCGCGCCGGTGTCGGAGGTGATGATGCCCACCACGCGTGGAAACTTCGGGATCGGCTTCTTGCGGTCGGCATCGAACAGGCCCTCCGCGTGAAGTCTCCGCTTTAGCGCTTCGAAACGCGCCTGAAGATCGCCCTGCCCGGCCCGCTCCGCCTTTTGAATGATGATCTGAAGCTGGCCGCGTGCTTCGTAAAGACTGACCTCGGCGAAGACCCGAACCAGCGCGCCATCCTCCAGCGCCTCATGGCCCTGACGTTTCCTCGCCCCGAACATTGCGCACTGGATCTGCGCGCCGTCGTCCTTCAATGAGAAATACCAGTGGCCGCTCGCCTGTTTCTTCAGGTTGGAAACTTCGCCCTCGATCCAAAGTTCGCCCACCTCGATCTCGACGACGTTCTTGATCCGTCGGCAAAGCTGCGTCACCGAAAGGGCTTTCGGTGCGGCGGGCTTGGGCTTGGCGAAGAGGTCGTCCACGAAGCCAGCATGGAAAGCTCCGCTCGAAATGCAAAGCCGGATGACGAAACTGTCGCTTGCCCGTCATGAGCGCAGCGGGTAAGCCATGGCCGTGCAGGATGTGCACCTTGAACTGTGGGGCCGCTTGTCGGCCTTCGAACTGGATCGGCAGGACGCCGGATTCCCGTTCACCAGTCGCCTCGCACGCGAACAGGGCTGGACCCACGCGGAGGCCGCACGGGCGATTCTTGAATACAAGCGCTTCCTTTTCCTGGCAGTCGTCTCCGGACATCCGGTCACGCCTTCAGTCGCGGTCGATCACGTCTGGCATCTCCATCTCCTCTACACCCGCAGCTACTGGCAGGAGCTTTGTGGAGGGGTTCTGCGGCGCGAGTTGCATCACGAACCGACCCAGGGCGGCGACGAGGAGGACGCGAAGTTCACCGATTGGTATGCCCGGACCCTGGAAAGCTATCAGAAGCATTTCGGCGAGCCTCCGCCCGTCTATCTATGGCCATCCCCGGCCGAGCGCATGGCTCAAAGACCGCAGGCCCGCTGGGTCGAGACTGGAAACTTCTGGCTGCTCCCAAAACCCTGGCCGTTCCGTCACGGTCGTCGCTCACCCTTATCATGACACAACTGTCCGCCTCCATTCCGGTGCTCGACTGGCACGGACCCGCTTTCTTGATTTTCTATGCCGTCGCCTTCGTCACGGCCGTGTTGATCTCGCTGGCCCGCAGTGCCTCGATCCGCAAGCGCTTTGAGGTGTCCGCACCCATCAATGAGCTGTCGGATCCCTACGACGCGGCCTATCTGGCCGGTGGTCCGCCGAGGGTGATCCAGCTCGCCGTGGCCCGATTGCTGAAGCTGGGCTTGGTGGAATTGAAATCCTCATGGACCGGAGGACGCCTGATCGCGACCGGTGCGCCCGCGCCGTCGGGCGGCTTGCGATCCATCGAGGTATCGATCCTCACCCGCGCCCTCGGCGAGAAGAAGGGTCTTGTTCTAACAGAAATCGGCCAGGCCTTGAGTGCGAAGTTCTCCGCGATCGAGGCCCGCCTCGCCTCCGCAGGCTTGCGGCCGACGAGCAAGGAAATCCAGGGCCAGGGAAGCAAGGTGGTCCTGCCGATGTTCCTGGTGATGGCACTGGGAGCCGTGAAGCTCGTGATCGGGCTCAGCCGCGACAAGCCGGTGGGTTTCCTGGTGATCTCGCTGTTTGTCTCGCTGATCATCCTGCTCATCATCGGAAGCCGTCACAGCCGCCTGACCGGGCTTCTGACCCCTGCCGGCCATCGGACGCTCGAACACCTGCGGACCCGCCAGACGCTCGACAGCGATCCAGGGCTCGAAGCCTGGTCAATGGGCGTGGCCCTGATGGGGCCGATGGCGATGACGGGCCTTTTGCAGCATCAGGACATCATTGCCCAGCTCAAGGGCCTCCAGCAGAACTCCTCCGGTGGCGGCGGCTGCGGCACCAGTTCGGGCTGCGGCGGCAGTGGTTGCGGCAGTGGCTGTGGAGGCGGTGGGTGTGGAGGCTGTGGAGGGGGAGATTGAGGGCGGGACGCGCGATT
This sequence comes from Verrucomicrobiaceae bacterium, assembly GCA_027485995.1. GTDB lineage: Bacteria > Verrucomicrobiota > Verrucomicrobiia > Verrucomicrobiales > Akkermansiaceae > Luteolibacter. Next base: position 5,706 of record JAIXPW010000158.1, on the reverse strand, counting down.
CAAACCACTGGAAGAGACAAGAATTGGCAGTGATGATGGCCAAGAGTTTCTTGGAAAGCACGGAATTGTCTAGGCAGAGTGGACAAATTCAATTGATTGATTTCGAGAGGCTTCCACGTATTGGTCCTCGATCATGAACTATCTCGCCGACGCGATGCCGGAGCCGCTCTTCGAGCGCCTAAAAAAATTAACTTAACTCGGCCAAAGCCCAATCTAACATTTTAAAATCCGGTCGTCCGCCAGCTAATCTTCGAAAAACTCTCGATGGAATCTGGTGGATTTTGGTGACGGGTTGCATTTGGAACCAACTCCCTGAGCGCTTCGGGAAGTGGAATAGTGTCTACCGCTTTCACAATCGCTGGGCCAAGAAGGGTGTTTTCAAGCTTCTGCTTGCGGCCATCGCCAAAGCGGATGCAGACGACTACAAGATCATCGATGCCACTCACATCAAGGTCCATCAGGACGCCTGCCGACATCCTCAAGCCGCTGAAAAGAGAGGACTTGGGAAGACCAAAGGTGGCCGAAACTCCAAGCTCAATGCCTGCGTCAATGGCAGCGGCAAACCGCTGTTCATCCTGCTGCGCCCAGGGAATGAACACGAGATACTCACTGCAGAAGAAACACTCGGTGATGTTACCGAAAAGATCGTCCTGGCAGATCGAGGCTACGACAGCGACAGGCTACGCCATCAAATCATGAAAGCCGGTGGCGTTGCGATCATTCCCGGCAAAACAAACCGGAAAAGCCCGGTCTTCTATCTTCCGGAGATTGGCAGAAGACGGCGAGTGGTTGAAAACTTCTTCTCCCGGATCAAGCGGCACCGTCGGATCAATACTCGCTACGACCGACTTTCCGAAACTTACATGGCCTTCGTAAGTCTCGCAGCAATAGCCGACTGGGTCAGATTTTGAATTTGTCCACTCTGCCTAGTTTGATCCGGAGTGCGAATACACCTCAAGAAGGATATGGTCAGCCTCTCTGACTTTGCCCGCCGCCCAAGATGCCGAGAGTTACCGCATGGATCTGACACTTCGCGAAGCAATTGAAGCCTACGCCGGGGGAGATCGTGGTGTCCCGGCCAAGACTGTGATGTCGGGACGATCAAAATGATATGTTTAACCACGGATTTCACCGATTTACACGGATAAGTTCTACTGCTTCTGGTAGGCGAAACCCGACTCTTCTCTGATCCGTGCCAATCCGAGAAATCCGTGGTTAGAGAACCTTTCAACATTGCCCAATCGAAGATTTTTACCACGGATTTCACCGATTTACACGGATAAGATCCGTTGCTTCTGGTCGGCGAGAACCAGACTCTTCTCTGATCCGTGCCAATCCGAGAAATCCGTGGTCAAAAACTCTTCGATCTTGCCGAACCGAAGAATTCTAACCACGGATTTCACAGATTTACACGGATAAGATCTGCTGCATTTGGAGAGTATAAACCTATTCTTCTATGATCCGTGTCCATCCGAGAAATCCGTGGTCAAAAAATCTTCAACATTGCCGAATCGGAGAAATCCAACCACGGATTTCACCGATTTACACGGATAAGATCTACTGCATTTTGAGGATACAAACCTACTCTTCTCTTATCCGTGTCCATCCGAGAAATCCGTGGCCAGAAAACTTTTCAACGTTGCCAAATCGGAGATTTTCAACCACGGATTTCACGGATTAGCACGGATGAGATCCGCTGCATCTGGAAAGTAGAAACCTACTCTTCTCTGATCTTTGCCCATCCGAGAAACCCGTGGTAAAACTCTAACTCATTTCAACCGACATGAATCCAGAACCCATCCTCTATCGTGAGCTTTCGGAATCCATCATCGGAGCAGCGATGCAGGTCTTGAACACCCTGAAGCCAGGCTTGAATGAAAAGGCTTATGAGAACGCCTTGGTCATCGAATTGAAGAAGCGTGGACACACCGTCGAACAACAGCGGCGTTTTGACGTGCTGTATGACGGTCAACTTGTGGACACCCTGGTGCCGGACCTGCTGGTCGATGGTCTGGTGGTCGTGGATCCCAAGGTGGCGAGTGCCTTCACCGAGACCCATTTGGCCCAAATGATGGGCTACCTTGCCATCACCCACTTTCGTCTCGCCCTGCTCCTCAACTTCAAATTCGCCGACCTTCGCTGGAAGCGGGTCGTCAGGTGAATCACGGGTTAAAGAGGTCTCAACCACGAATGGAGCGGATAAGAGCGGATGCCTTGAAACCATACCCAAATCTCCTCTGATCCGTGCCCATCCGAGAAATCCGTGGTCAAAAATCTCTGGGATATGAGCAGGCCTTCCTGAGCTAGGAACCATTCCATCCTCTTTCTTTTGGATGGTCCTGTGCGCCTTGTAGCGCCAAACGTTTCGTGGAAACGCCTGCCTGAGGTTCTTCTGCCATCTCTCGGCTTCTCAGCGACGTCGGCCCTGTTGACAATCGCCGTCGAGGAGCGGATCGCCAAATACGCCATGCGTAGTATCTAAAAGACCTGGAAGGCCCAGGCGCTGAAACTCGCCGTGACCATGGTCGATCTAACCACGCTGGAAGCCAAGGGCAGGCAGGGAAAGCTTATCTCGCTCTTCCAGTAACCCCATTTCCCGCACGACGATTCCCCGATCCCGCGAGTTGCCGCCGTCCGCGTGTATCCCACGATCGTGAAGCATGCCGCGAAGCACGTGAAGGGCAGCGGATTCCGACGGCTTAACTGACCGATGATCTCCTTCGAGCCGATGATGAAATGGTTTGGAGAACTCCGATGTGAACAGGCTGGGCAACACCCCTTGAAATCAAACCGTGCGAAGGCAGCCTTGGCGACGGTTGTCATTTCCCGCCGCTCGGGAGCGCGTCGAAAACCAGCACCTCGAAGGGTTCCAGGGTGATCGTCTGCGGCTTGCCTTTTCCCATCTCCAGGGAGTTGACCCGTTGGTCGGAGTACGGCGAGCGCAGTAGATAATGGCCGGGATCGTCTTCGGGAAGTTCGAAGACCTTGGCGGATTCCAGCGTCATCGTTCTCGCCTCACTGTCCGGATTTCTCAGCATCAGCGTGCCCTTGCGGCGGTTCCAGGCCGCATAACCATAGGGTTCGAGCTTCAGAGGATCGCCGCCGATCCAATGGGAATCCACCAGGACATCGGCATTCGCGTGCGCCCACTTGGCGGCCTCCGCCACGCAGTCCCAGGCCTCGGGTGTCATCATCGAGGGCGTGATGTAGAGCTCCTGCAGCATGCTGCCGTTGCCGAAGTACGAGCGTGCCTCGTTCTTCAGATTCGCACCGCTTTTTCCGACCTTCTCACCCTGGAAGCATCGGCCGTGAACGATCCCGTGGTGCATCACTGAATTCAGTGGATACAGGGGGGACGGAGTGACGAACAATGAGTGGCAGTAGCCGTCCCGGAAGGTCAGCCACTTCTCGCGGTCATCGCCTTTTCCAGCCCAGCCCACGTCGGCGCTGTTCATCCGCCACGTCGAGTCCACGTGATTCAACCAGAACGGCGACGGCCAGGTGCCGACCGTCACATTGATGAAAACCTCCGGATTGGCCACGCGCAGACTCTTCGCCACATCGAGCAGAGCCATGAAATGCGGACTCACGCCCTCACCCGCCCGGTCCCATTTGAAGGTGTTCGTGCCGCCTTCCCGCATGAGCTGGAGGCAGCGTTCCTGGAACCACTTTCGATAGGCTGGCTCTGCAAGATCCAGCGAGCCGCCTTCCGGAATCAGCGCCATTTGCCTTGCCGTTGCCGTGCGTTGATCCGCCCCGCCATATCCTCCGAGTGGCGAGATCCACACGCCCAGATGGGCCCCGGACTTGTCCATTTTCTTCTTCAGGGCTTCGAAGCCGCCCGGAAACTTGGCAGGATGTTCGCTCCATAGCCCCTTGCCCGGATTGTCCCAACCGTCATCCACCAGATAGGAAAGCACCGGCACACCACGTTTCCTGACCAGCTCCTCATCGAACCTGTCCACCACGTCCATCATCTTTTCCGCGTCCACCGAAAAGCCCAGATCATACCAGCAGTTGTAATGCAGAAAGGGCTTCGAGGGCCGTGCACGCTCCCGTTCCATGTAATACAGAAACCCGCGCCGGAGCTGGCCAGCGGGGGCAGTCCCCATGACCGAACTGAACGAGTAAGCTCCTGCCGCTGTCAGTTCCAGCTTGCTGCTGAATCCGATGCGGACTCCCGGGCCGTTCAGGGAGTTCCGCGCTCCCGGCATTTCCACTCCAAGGAAAACATCGCGAGCAGCCACCGGACAGCCCGCAGCCGTGCCGATCGACCGGGCCTCCGGAATCCTGAGATCAAGCAACTCCACCCCATACAACGCCACCGGTGCGGCGGAGGCTGCGAACTGGAAATTCTGCCGGATGTAGTTGGACTCATTCCGCAGTTCCGCATGCCATCGCGCGCGGACACCCTTGTCGGAGATCAAATCCGCCTCCAGTGCGACGCCACGGATCCGCTCGGCCACCCGGACGCCGTCGGGCTTGGCGGCCAACTCCACCACCTTCGGGGCCGAGGCGAGACGAAACGAGGAACTTGGCAGATCGTAGTTCGGCCCGACCACCAGGGTCTTCGAAAGGATCAACTCGCCCGCTCCCGTCGTGACATTGAATACCGGCGACTTCTCGCGCACGCCGACCAAGACAAACCGCTTTCCCTCCTCCCAAACCAGCGCCAGAGCGGGTCCGAACGAGAGCCCCTGATCGCTGCCCTTGTCGATGCGGCAGGAGACCATGCCGCTGCCTGCGGGAAAGGGAAACTCCTTCGTGGCGCCCTGATGGGCCCCGGTCTTGAAATCGAACCGCCCATCCGGCAGCGAGTCCGTGGCGGGTGAAATCTCACTGATCGAGCCTTCTCCGTTCGGCCCTGCGCCACCGGGATCGTCCTTGGCCTGGGCCTTGAGATTCATCTTTCCCAGCCGCACCAATCTGGGCTCGCCTGGGAACTCCGAGCGCGGAAACGCTGCCAGATCGGTCCACGTCACGCCATCCCGGGAAGCCACTGCCGTGACCTCGTTCGACCCAAGCCGCACGCCTACCAGCAGCAGGTCCTTGGTCTCTTCAGTCGGTTTCAAGGCCAATCGGAACAACTCGGAATCCGGCTGTGGAAAGTGCTCGCCTGTCAGCTTGTTGCTGACTTCCACGCAGCGAAGTCGGCCACCATCGACGCGCCACGAGGCCGACAGCACGTCGTTCGACAGGATGAAGTTTCCGTCCTTCACTCCGGAAACCGCAGCACCCGGAGCCTTTCCAGGAAAGCGAACTGCCCCGAGTGTCGAAACACTCCGCGTCACGGGGTCCATCGGGGGAACTGGAGTCGCCGCCGCCGAAAATCCCACCAACATCATCAACCACAAAAGACTGAATCGCATCATCGCTGGATCAAAAGGTTCGAGGCACTCCAATCTGCCATCGTCATCTTGGCGACTATATTCTCAGAATCCACATCTCAGGTGGATGGAGACGAAAGTGAAGTCGGGAACCTGTGCTGCGCGGGAGGGATCCGTGGACGTCACCGGGATACGATCGAGAATCCAGGGGACCTCCGTCTGCCCCCGCGTCCTTTTGGATTGTCCTGTGGGCCTTGAGCCGCCAAGCTTCGCGGCAATGCCTGCCCGGAGTTCTTCTGCCCTCTCGCGGCTTCTCAGTGACGTCGGCCCTGTTGACAAGGTCGCCATCGAGGAGCGGGTCGCCAAATACGCCACGCGT
>JAIXPW010000049.1 GCA_027485995.1 Verrucomicrobiaceae bacterium | reverse complement strand
GGTGATTTCCCCCCAGCCGAGGTCATCGGCATAGAAGATGATGACATTGGGCGGGGACGCGGCCCGGGAAAGCAGCGGAGCCAGGAGCACGAGAAAGCCAGCAAGGCGGAGGCGGGCGATGAGTTTCATGGGTTCAATCGAGCGGTCGAATGGATGGGGATGGATCGGAATCGAAAGGGCCGGTCCAAACATCTGAAGGGATCAGCCTTTAAAGGGTTCCGTCCCGGAAAGCGAGCATTCGTCCGCGCGATGATCCTTGGCCCGCTGTCGGATGGAACCCCGCTGGGGTTCGCGTGAACGGGTCGGTCCCGAAAATTGAGTGTTCAGCCCTTTTGGCGCGGCGGTCATGCTGGCGGCAGTGGGGTCTTTGTGATGCGGAGTTCGCCATTTGAGGGAGAAGTGCGGCCTTGCCCTTCGAAGGTGATTGGGCTAAGTGTCCAGGGCCGTTTTGCCTCCAGAACGAGGCCCGAATTTCTCCTGATCATTCCACAAAAACCATTTTGGATGGAAATTCCCCAACCCAACTTCCCATCGACTTTCGGACAGGGCGGCCAACCGGCATCGACTTTCTCCGCCCCACCGCCGACCAGCGAGCAGCTTGCACAGCCCTTAACCGAGAACGAACGCGGGCAATCCTGGAAGCAGATCAGCTCGCTGCATCCCGGGAACCGATTTCGGCTGATGTTTGGGAGGCCCTTGTTGCCCGAGAGTCCAGAGCCCGCGACGTCCCGCTGATTCCACTGGAGTCTCAAAGAGTCGAAGTCTCAAAGGGTCGGTCCCGAAAATCCAGTGTTCGTGCTCACGGTCCCTGTCGGCTTTCTCCCCGGATGGAACCCCGATGGGGTTCGGAATCATTTGTTCAACCAACCAGGGTAGCCCGGATACGGGCAACCTTGGGCTTTGGGATGGAACGCCGATGGCGTAGGGGCGAGGGCAAGGATTTGGGAAGAGGAAGACTTGGAGCGGGCCTACTTCGCTAAAGCTACGAAGGCCGGGGACGCTCCAGAGACGGACTGGAGCAGGATGCTCCAGCCACGGCAGGGTGCACCTGCGACGATGGGACGGGTCCCTGCCTTTTGAGGGTTTCGAATTTCGCTTGTTTCAGACCCCATCAGACTTTCACCAACTGACCCGTCTCACAAAGAAGCGGGGTGTTTGGAGTCAGCGGACTTTCAGGGGGCAGGAGCCGCGTTGCGCTTTTCCCAACTGGATCGCCAGCCTTCCGCCTCGGCCTTGAACTTCTGGTCCTGGATCTTGTCCAGCGCCCATCGCGAGGCTTCAGGATCCTTGTGGGCATTGAGTGCCTGTTGGGAATACTCGGCGTAGGCACGGTCCCGCCAGGTCGTTTCCTCGATGGTCGCAATCCAGAGGCGGGATTCCTGCATGTTGTCGCGGAGATAGGTCTCAACACTGCGGTGGAACAGCTCGGTGGTTTCCTTCCGCACCGGCATCGTCGCGGCCCACTGGGCGATCGTCGCCCCCCCGGCCTTGCCCTCGCTCGACTTGAGCGCATAGCGCAGGATGTCGACCGTCTCCGAGTTCTCAAACTTGTCCCAGGCCTGGTCGGCCACCAGCAGGTCCAGAAGTGCGGTCGCATCCGCAGGCTTGTGCATATGATTGCTGAAAGCAGCCCAGACGGCCTCCGCGCGTGCCTGCTCCGGGAGATCCCGCGTTCCCGCTTCGATCTCAGACACCGGGCTGGAGGCAAGAGCGGCGCCCAGCATCGCGGCCTTGATCTGCGCCATTCGTGGAGTCGTCGTCGACGCAATCTCCTCCCTCAGGCGGGCGGGATCCGTCTCCATTCCGGGGATATCCGAAAACTCAGCCACCTGCTTGGCGGAAATGACCTCAGCAGGAAGTCCGGCGAGCACCTCGATCAACTTCGCAGCGTTGTCCTTGCCACCGATCGACATGCCCATCCGGCAGGCATCGAGTGCCCGATCGCGATCCCGCCACGAAAGCTGTCCGAGACGGGACGCGAGAAACAACGGGTCCCTTTCCCCCACCGCCTGGATCCAGACATTCCGGATCAGGCCAGTCCCCAGGCCATACTGCCGACTGGTGATGAGTTCCCAGCCATCCTCGGGATGCTTGGCGAAGGCCTCGGAAAAGACATCCAGCAACGGACCATCCAGATCGTAGTAGCCCTCGCGGTCCGAGTCCCAGGCTTCAGCCAGGGCCGCTTCGAGCGATGAATTCAGATCCACCTCCGCCCAGGCCCTCAGCAGTTCGCGCTGGGTTTGGAGGCGCTCCTTGGTGGTCAACTTCGCGGTCTTCAGAGCCTTCCATGCCCGGGCATATTCGCTGCCTCGCCAAGTCTGGATGGTCCGGGTCTGCTTGTCCGGCCGCCTGGAGTCGACTCCCTGTTTCCGAGACGAGGAGTCTGCACCGTTCCCGGCGGTCGTCCCTCCGGAGGCTCCGGTCATCTGCCGGGCCAGCAGGAGGCCGGCCCCCGCGACCAGCAGGTGGGTCAACACGCGTGCGATCGGTGGCTTCCGGCTCATGGCTTCTTGGCGTTGAATTTCTCGTCGAGCTTGCGTGCCTCCTTGGGGTTCTGCTCACGCGTGGCCCAGATGAGCGAATTCATCGCGGTGTCCCTGTCGAGGCCGGGAGGCATCTGCTGCACCCATTCCACATAGTCGTCGCCGTAGCGATCCAGGCAGCCTCGGGCCTTCCAGTTCCAGCCCTTGGTCCGCTCATCCTTCTCCTTCGCTGTCTCGGGTTCGGGCAGGCTGGAGAGGTGCCGCAGGAAATCATCCGGATTGTTGTTCACGAAACAGGTCCAGGTCGAATCGAAGAGGGCTGCCCGCCGTTTCTCCTCGGGCAGCGAATCCAGGAGGGCCATGGCCTTCTGGGAATTCTCCTCCACGAGATGGCGGAAGAGGGCGATGTTCAGACCGTCCCGCGCCTCGTCCGGCACGCCGGGCAGGCCTTCGTTCACCGCCTTCACCACATCGTCGAGCGAGGAGACTCCATGATGAAACTCGTAGCGCCAGTCGCGCCCGTTGGTGAGGAAGCGCCGCAGATCGTCGGCCACCAGTTCGTCGATGATCGACTTCCGGGCCTTCTTTTCATTGCCCTTGGTCGCCCGTCAAGCCGCAACCCTCGTCTCCATGTCGAGATCCGGGTGGGCCATGATCTCGTTGCCGAGTGAACTCCGCAGTCCTCCCGCCAGCTCCTCGGGGAGCGCTCCGCGGTTGACGAGACCGAGCAGCCACTGGGTCGCGGCGGTTCCGGATTCTGCGAACCCCAGGAGGAGATCACGTCCATCGGCGGAGTCTGCCCGGCTGGTGGCCACCTGGAGCAGCCGATCCTTGTCGCTGAAGGGAAAAAACTTCGCCGCGCGCCGCAGGAATGATTCCGCAACGATGCCGACCCTGGGGTCATAGCCCTTCGACTTCGAGGTGAACATCCGGTCATACGGACTCCCCGCCACCGCGCGTTCCAGTTTCAGGAAATACGAAAGCCCGCCTCCGCCCTTGAGGTCGTTCAGCGCCACACTGATCGCGAGCGATTGCCCCATATCGATCTTCTCGAGCCAAGGCAGTGAGGCCACGAGCCCCTTCTCGGTGGCGACATCGGTGGCCACCGGGTCGCCCAGGAACACGCGGAGCTGCAAGGCCCGTTCCGTACCCGCTCCGTCTTCCTGAATGGCTTCCACCGCCGCGTCCGGATCCTCCCGCAGCCAGTGGAGGAATCTCACCTGCATCTCGATCAGGCGTGCCTGCTTCTCGTCGCCGATCGGTGCGGCCATCCAGCGTTCCACCGCCTCCAGCGCCGCCGCCTTCACATCCGCGGCCACCGGCAGGGTTTCCTTCAGGGCCTGATAGGGCGTGACCTGTTGTTCCCGCCGAAAGGTTTCCAAAAGGACTCCGCCATCCGAGGAAGCCCGCAACCCGGCATCCCGGTCCTGGGCCCTGTCTGATACCCGGGGAATCACCGCCACCGCGCTCTTCTTGAGGGTGGTTTTTCCCGCAGCATAGGCCACCGCGAAGACAACCAGATGGGTTGCAATCCACCAACTCGAACCTTTAAGGATTTTCATGCGGATATTGGAAATGACCCCTATCTTGCCACTGTGGGAAAGAGAAATGATTTCTCGGAATTCCGGTCCCGCCTCGATTGTCACCGCATCCATTGACGCGGTGAAATCAAGTTAAGCGACTGAAAGGGGCGGTCCCGAAAATCGAGTGTTCGTTCACACGGTCGCTGTCGGCTCGCCTATCGGATGGAGCCCCGATGGGTTTCGGAATCCATTCTTCTCCACCCAAGGTAGCCCGGAGGTGGGCAAGCCGAGGGGAGAACATCGAACATCGAACATCGAACATTGAACCACACATCCTCTGGCACCTTTCACCCCTATTCCTTTGGTGCTTGCAGGATCATGAAAAAATGGGAATGTGCTTTTGTGCGCACGACCATTGAACTACCTGATCCCCTGTTCCGCGAGGTGAAAGCCACTGCTGCACGGCAGGGCATGCGTCTCAAGGACTACGTCACCGAGGCGCTGCAGGAGAAGCTGGCCAAGCGGCCGACTCATGCGGAGAAGCCGTGGATGAAATTCGCAGGGATCGCCGCCAATGACCCGGAGATGGTGGCGGAGCTCAGGCGCATCGAGCAAATCGTGGATGAAAACTTCGGGCAGATCGAAGAGGAGGAGTGGAAATGATCGTGGATACCAACGGGCTTTCCGCCTGGTGGCTCAATGAACCGTCCTTCATCCGGCACCTTGAGCAGGCGGACCGCCTGTGTGTGCCGGTTCCGGCCTTGGCGGAATTCCGCTTTGGCATTCTGAAATCCCGGTTCCGGGAAAAAATGACGGCATGGCTGGAGGATGCGCTCGCCACCACCACGGTCCTGGCGGCTGATGAATCCACCACCCGCCACTATGCGGAGATCCGGCTTCAACTGACATCGGCTGGCACGCCCATTCCGATGAATGATCTATGGATCGCCGCCATCGCCCGCCAACACAAACTGCCGGTCATCAGCCGCGATGCCCATTTCGACCATGTCACCGGTCTGACCCGGATCGGGTGGTGAAACGCTCTTTCGAACATCGAACATTGAACGTCCAACATCGAACGTCGAAGGGAAGAGAACGCCCCTCGGAGGGTGGCCGGGGAAAAAAGGAAGACTTGGAGCGGGCCTACTTCGCTAAAGCTACGAAGGCCGGGAACGCTCCAGAGACGGACTGGAGCAGGATGCTCCAGCTACATCGCGGTTCCCCCTCTTCACTTCCCTGAACACTGGAAACTGAACACTTCCACCTTCTCTTCCCTGCCACCAATCTCCCCTACAGCGGCACCTCGTGATACTCCAGCGCCCACTCTTTCATGTAGCGGACCTGGACCGGCGCGATGCGGTAGATGATCAGCTCGGGGTTGTCGAGGGAGCCGAGGTAGGCGCGGAGCAGCGGGCTGTGGTTCCAGATGTCTTCGAGCAGCGGTCGGTCGCTGAGGACGGAGGCGATGCCGGTGATGCGGACCTGGTCGTGCTCGTCACTGGTGTAGCAGAGCTCGACGCGTGGGTTGACCGCGATCTGGGCGGTCTTTCCGTAGCCGCGGAGGTTGGCGACATAGACGGTGAAGCCGTCGGTCTTGACCGGGGAAACGGGGCGCACGCGCGGCTGGTCGCCCTCGATCGTGGCGAGGACGGGAAATTTCGCGGCCTTCATGGTGGCCTGCGCCAGTTCCGGAAGTTGGGCTGGGTCGATCGGATCGGGTTTTGGCGCAGCCATGGCGGTGGGTCAGGTGAGGGGTGGTGGAGCGCTGGGCGGCCTGAGGGTGGTCTCCGGCTGGCCGGCGATCAGTTGGGCGAGGAGTTCGCCACCGCGCGGGAGCACGGTGAGTCGCGCGCCGCTGCCGATGACTTTCTGGGTCTCCAGAATCTCGAACATCGCCTCGGCGACATCGTTGTCTTCTGAGATCTGCTGCAGGGCCTCGCCGACGATCTGCGGGCGGATGGCGGCGGCTTTCGCGAACTCGACAGCGGCCTGTCGCTCGGCAGTGCTGGTGATGATGCTGACCTGGTTCGCGCCGTCCTGCTTGATGGCGGAGGTGACCTGGCGGAGGCGGTTCACGACCTTGCTCTCGATCTGGCGGATCATGCCGATGTCGCGGAAGTGGACCTTGCGGATGTAGATCGAGCCGAG
>JAIXPW010000249.1 GCA_027485995.1 Verrucomicrobiaceae bacterium | reverse complement strand
GAAAAGGTGAAGCTGGTGGTGATGGACCTCTCGTTCATCTCTCTAACAAAAGTCCTGCCCGCCGTGTTCTCCGTGATGGAGGAAGGCGGCATGGTCGTCCCCTTGATCAAGCCACAGTTCGAGCTCCTACGTGAGGATATCGGCAAAGGCGGCATCGTCCGCGATCCGAAGCTCCACGAGCGCGCGGTGGAGAAGATCCGGAAATTCGTCGAGGACTCCGGAAGGGAATGGAAGGGCCTGATCACCTCTCCGATCACCGGGACGGATGGAAACGTTGAGTTCCTCGCGTGGATCGGCTGAGGATGAATGGACCGCGAACTTTAGTTCGCCGTCCATTCCAGAGACGAGCATTCAGCTTCCGGGCACCTTGCTTTTGCGGTTGTGCTCGGAAATCACCTCCATGATGCCTGGGTCTGCGAAGCGGGATTCCTCCAGCCCATAGGGATCCCAGGAGCCGAAGCTCCAGAGAAAGGCCTGCTTCACCGCATATCTCGGACGCGGACTGGAGAGATATCCGCAAAGCGCCTGATGATAGAGCATCCGGAAGGCCTTCAGATCCGCATTTTTCCAGGGATCGGCTTCATTGGGGTTGGAACTGCCAAGGTAAGGCGCACGCGCGGCATCATCCAGGGTTCCTGCCGGGATTCTGGGTTTCCAGTCGGCGGCCGAAAGGCCTCCGCCCCCGAGTCCTACCTCCACGAAGTGAAGGGGCTTGTTCGCAGGCAGTTGGCAGTGCAATCCCGCGAATTCCCCCGCAAACAGCCCGACGGCCAGATCGAAATCCTCCGGACGGGGCATCGGGCTGACCGATTGATACATCGAAACCCCGATGAAGTCGCAGCTCTTCCAGAGAGTCGAGAGGGATTCCGCGTGGATCTCCTCCGGCTTCGCCTTCCCCGCAACCCCCTGATAGTTGAAGCTGAGCCCGCAGCGAAGATTGATCAGTTTCCTGCGTGCCCGGAGATGCTCCAGTAGGGATCTCCAGGATTCCGAATGCTTGAAGACCGTGGTGCCCATTTCCCCTTGAAGAGAAATGTCAATGGGCCAGTCGGCAGGGACTGCGGACTCGAGGGATTCGATGACCGGAATGAGACAGCTTTCCTCATAACTCGAGCCCTCGATCCTCACGAGCGGATCGAAGTCGAAATTGTTCCGCCATTCCTGGACCTGACCGTGGGCATTGAGGTGAAGCAGGATCGAGATGCCCAGTTTCCGTTCCACCGCGCGTCTGAATGCGGCGGTGTAGTAGCCCTGAAGTTCGCGTTTGATCTCAAGATCGAAGGGATAGAACCGGTTTCCCCCGATCTTGAGGTCCCGGTTCTCCCGGTAGAGCCCGATGGATCTCACCGAAAGATCGGGCTTCAACTCCGCCTGCAGCGCGATGCAGAACTGTACCCGCTGATGTCCATGCTCGGCCGCCCGATCGACCACCTCGGGCGCGTCCTTCATCTGCCATTTGTGGAAGAGCGCGATCATTGGATCGAGCGCCGTGGCGGCATGGATCTTGCCGAGAAGCAAGCCCGCCAGGACGAGCCCGATGAATCCTGAAACGTGCAGATGGAATCCTGGCATGAACTGATGAACGCTGGAGATGGGCAGGGACGAAAATGACTTGATCCACTGTCGTCGGAGGCTGACGATCTTGAGGATGTTGCATCGGGATTCACCAAGGCATTCGACTTAAGCCTGATCCATCCGAATCGGCGTGTTCATCTGAGTTTGAGCGTAGGCCTATCTTGCCGACTCCGCCTCTCCTCCAGCCGTCAAGGAGGTAGAACGATCAAGACGGCAAATGGTTACCGGAACCTCCCGCATCAGGATTCCAACAACGAGGATTAAAATCGTTGGAATCTTCCTAATGGGTGGTCGGCAACTAACCTGAATGAATGGTCGGAATTTCTGAGATCGCACCGTATGCCCAGTCAATAGAATCATGAATCCGTATTCTCAAATTGGCCCAATTGTTCTCGCACTTCTAATGGTGCCAGTTTTGAAAGCGGAGGAATCTCTCGTCCCGGACGCCGCGCAGCGGGAGCGCATCGAGAAGGCCATCCCCGCCCAGGCCACCGCCAAGCCCTTGAAGCCCCGCCGCCTGCTGATCTTCAACCGCAACGTCGAGTACAACGGCCACCGCGCCTCCATCCTCGCCGGCAGCGAGGCCTTCACGCAGTTCGGCAAGAGAACCGGAGCCTTCGAAACCACCGTCACGGAAGACCCCGCCGTTTTCGATCGCGACTCGCTGCGCCAATTCGACGCCATCTTCCTCAACAACACCATCGGCAGCTGCGTGGCCGAGCCCGAACGTCGGAAAAATCTCCTCGAATTCGTAACCGCCGGTGGAGGCCTGATGGGCGTGCATGGCACTTCCGTTGCCTTCACCAAATGGCAGTGGCCGCCTTTGGAGGACTGGGCCGAGTTCGGCCACATGATTGGCGCACGCGGCGCGAGGCATCGCGGAGGATACATCCAGGAGCCAATCGTCATAGCGCTCGACGATGCTTCCCACCCGCTGCTCGGCGCTTTCGACGGAAGGGCCTATCCATGGTCCGACGAGATCTTTCGCTTCCACGACCCCTATTCGCGGAAAAACGTCCGAGTCCTGTTGAGGATCGATACGGAGAAGACGGATCTTTCCACTTACCAACCGGATGACCGTGATCATTGCCTTCGCGCCGACAACGACTACGCCCTCGCATGGGTCCGCAACTACGGCAAAGGCCGCGTCTTCTACTCCGCACTCGCCCACAGTCCGCACGTCTTCGAGGACGCGAAAATGCTCCGTTTCTATCTGGACGGTGCCGAGTTCGTCCTCGGCGATCTGTCCGCGCCCACCACTCCCAGCGCCTTCCTCACACCCGCAGTGCGCGCACAGGAAAAGCTCGGCTGGCGCGCCGGCATCGAGGCTTACACCTTCCACAAGTTCACCTTTTTCGAGGCCATCGAGAAGACCGCCGAGCTTGGGCTTCACTGCATCGGCGGACTCAGTTTCATGCAGCAGGTAAGCAAGGAGATCCCGAAGAACTTCGACCAGAACCTCTCCGACAACGAGTTGCTCAAGATCCGCATGAAACTGGAATCCGTCGGCGTGCGCATGCCGGTTTACTATGCCCAGACCATTCCCAGCGACGAAGCCGCGTGCCGCAAGCTCTTCGAGTTCGGCAACAAGATGGGCGTCGAAACCTTCATTTGCGAACCCAAGCCCGCTCAGCTCGATCTCCTCGAAAAGCTCGCCAACGAATACGGCATCAACATCGGCATCCACAACCATGGCCCTAACATTTCTCCCGACACCTGGCGTCCCGAAATGGTCCTCGCCCTCTGCGAAGGTCGCAGCAAACGCATCGGAGCCGCGCCCGACCTCGGCTACTGGCTGCGCCATGGCATCGATCCCGTCGAAGCAGCGCGCCTCCTCAAGGACCGCATCCTCACGGTCCAGATGCACGATCTCCATGAAGCAGGTGAGAAAGGCGAAGACGTTCCATGGGGCACCGGCATCGGGAAATCCCGTGTGTTTTTCGAAGAACTGCGCCGCCTCGGTATCAAGCCCTGCATGATCGGCCTCGAGTATTCGGGCGATTGGTATGAATCCATGCCCAAGCTCGCCAAGTGCATCGAGTTCTTCAACGTCACAAGCCTCGAACTAGCCGCCAAGCCCTAACAAAACCCGACGATGAACCGCCGCGCTTTTCTTGCCAAATCCAGCACAGCCGCCGTAACCGCCGGATTCTATGCACCTTTCGCTGCACTCGCTGAAGAAACGCAGCCAGGTCATCCACATTCCGCCAAGCTCGGCTGGAAAATCAGCGTCCAGCAATGGACCTACCGCCGCGTGCCTCTGTTCGATGGTCTGGTAATGGCCGCCGAGGTCGGTCTCCGCTGCTTCGAACCTCGCAGCATCCTCAAGCTCGATGCCAAGCGCCCAGGCATGAACGCCGATGAGAACATGCCCTTGGATGCACGCAAGGAACTCAAGACCCGCGCGGACGATCTTGGCATCGCTTTCCCCAGCGTCTTCGCCGACTTCAACGGCAAGCCGGACCAAGCAAAAAGGATGTTGGAGTTTTGGAAAAGCCTTGGCGCTACCTACGTTGTCTCCGAGCCTCCTAACAATTCCGTCGACATGCTGGAGCCGCTGTTTGCCTAGTATGGCATGCAACTCGCGCTCCACAACCACCAGCGAGGCAAGTCCGACTACTGGCACCCGGATATCGTGTTGGATCACTCCAAAAATCGCGGCAAGCAGATCGGTGCCTGTTGCGACGTCGGCCAATGGACGCGCTCCGGACTCAAGCCTGTCGAGAGCCTGCGCAAGATCGGCCATGACCGCATGATCAGCTTCCACCTCAAGGATGTCCTCACCATGGGCGATCTCGAATGCCGCAACACCGTCATCGGCGAAGGCGCGGCCGATTGCTCGAACTGTCTCAAGGAAATCCACAGCCTCGGCTACCGAGCACTCGTCACCATCGACTTCGAGAATGATTCAGATAAATTACAGGAAGATATGATTAAAAATATCTCATTCATCGAAAAAATGGCAACGAGTTTGTCCGGTTTTTGATTCGTCTCGTTGAATAGGATACTCCTCCGTGTGGCTAGGTTATCCGACAAAGTGTTTGAGGCCTGTTTTCAGTTGAGAACAAAGGGGTGACATGGGATTGGGTTCATTTGAACGCATTCATATGGGTGCTTCATTTGAATCCTAATGCATGAGTGACACATGGAACAGTCAGGGCATGATGTTGAGTCTGATGGTCATCTGAATTCCACGATGCTGGAACGAGACCCATTCTCAACCTCCCAAAAACCCAAATCCATGAAAGCCCGTCATCTATTTTCCATTATCGGCCTGACCGCCTTGCAGTTCATCGTCACCGCCCAGGCGGCTGACGTGATCAAAGCGAACAACACCACCGCCCTGAATGCGGTCGGAGCCTGGAACGCCGGAGGTGGTCCTGTTCCCGGGGCAGCCGATGTCGGCGTTTGGAACAACGTGGTGACGGCGAGCAACGCTGCCGGTAGCAACACCATCACCGCGCTTGGAGGAGACCTTTCCTGGCAGGGCATTCGTGTGGCGAATGTCGCCGGCACTGCAAACACGAGCACCGCCACATCGGGCATCCAGATCACCAACGGATCATCTGCCAACACACTGACCCTTGGCACGGCTGGCATTGACATGTCCTCGGCAACCCAGGCGCTGCTCATCCAATCGAAACTCACGCTTTCCGGCAACCAGACCTGGTCGGTGGGCAATGCAAACAATCAAGGTTCCCCTTTCGGATCTAGCGGCATCAACGCCGGTCTGGGCGAAGATCTGCTTTTCATTGGCCAGAGCACCAACCTGGCCATGAACCTCGGTGGCTTCACGCTCAACACCAGCGGGGCAGGCAGTATCGGCATCAGCAACGGCTACCAGATCAGCAACGGCACGATCAACGTTGGCAACACGGGAGGCACTTGGATCCAGTCTGGTGCGAGTCGCGCGGTATCGCTTGCGAGCAGCGCCAATCTCTCGGTGGGCACCAACGCGACCCTTCGACTCCGCTCGAACTCGGGTGGTGTCAGCTCGGCTGCGCCGGTGTCGGTCTCGGGTTCCGGGGCGAAGTTCCAGTTGGAGATCAATAACTCCGGCACGACCATGGCCCAGTCAGGAGCGCTCACCTTGGCGAACGGCACGACCTTCGAGAACATCCTGACCACTGCGGGCAGCATGACCATTGGCTCGATTTCCGCCACCGGCAATGTCGCCTGGAACATCAGTGGCGCGAGCGTCAATGCAAGCGGTGTTGCCGTCTCGGGCAATCTCACTGGAACCGGAGTCATCTCCTACCAGAACAGCTCGACCTCCGTCGATGGCCAGGTTCGTCTTTCGGGCGACAATTCGGGCTTCAGCGGCACGATAAGTCTCAATGGTACCGCCAACAACCGGAGCCTGCGTCTCAGCAGCGCAACGGCAGGCAGTTCCTCCGCCACCTGGAGTGTCGCGGCGGCAAACACCCTCCAAGTCCACGGCGTCTCCGTCAATCTCGGCACCCTGAATGGAGCGGGTTCGGTCACCAACTCCCATGCCACCAACGCGGCGGGCTTGTCGGTGGGAGCTGGCAGTTTCTCCGGGATCCTGTCCAACGGAGCGGGAAGTGGTGGTCTCGCTCTCACCAAGACTGGAATCGGCACCCTCTCCCTCACCGGAGCGAACACCTACACGGGGGCGACCAATGTCAACGGCGGGACACTTTCCCTGACCACTGCCCAAACCGGAGCTGGAGCGGCCACGGTCGCGGACACCGCCACGCTCTCCATCACCCAACAGGCGGACGGTCAGACCTTCAATGCCTCTTCCGTCACCCTCGGCACGTCCACTGGAGGAACGCTTTCCCTGACCCCATCGGCGTCACCGACCGTGGCCCTTCTGTCGACGCCAAACTTCACGGTCAATGGGGCCAGCGTCATCCGCGTCACCGGCACGCCGGTGAGTGGCACGACGCTGGTGGACTACACCGGCAGCATCGGCGGTGCTGGATTCGCGGGACTCTCCGTAGCCCTGCCGTTTCGTGTCTCAGGAACCCTCCAGGACGATACGGTCAACTCCGCCGTCAACCTGATCAATGTCCAGGGTGACACGCTCAGGTGGCAGGGGAACCTCAGCGGCACCTGGGACATCGACACCACCAACGGCGGCGTTCTTGGAACGGCCAACTGGAAGACCTCTGCCCTGCCTGGCGGAGCCCGCTATGTCGAAGCGGGGGCTGGATTGGTGGATTCGCCCGTGTTTGACGACAGCGCCACGGGATCGACCTCGATCACGCTCAACTCGACTGTGTCACCGGTCGCCATTAACTTCAGCAACAGCTCGCTCGCTTATTCGATCTCGGGATCCGGCTCCATCGCAGGCACGACCGGCGTCGTCAAGGGAGGCAGCGCCGCACTGACCCTGGCCACGGCCAACACCTTCTCGGGTGGCGTGCAGTTGAACGAAGGCACCCTTGGAATCAATCACTCATCCGCCATCGGGACCGGCCCGCTGACGATCGAGGACTCCACCGTCCTGGACAACACCAGTGGGGCGGCCGTCACCCTTTCCACCAACAATCCACAATCCTGGAACGGCGACTTCACCTTCACCGGCAGCAACAGCTTGAACCTCGGTTCGGGAGTCGCCGCACTCAGTTCGAATCGAATCGTCACGGTCGGCGGCTCGACGCTCTCCGTGGGTGGCATTTCCGGTTCGGGCAGATCCTTGACCAAGGAAGGAGCCGGCACACTGGAGGTCGGGGCCAGCACCTACAGTGGCTCCACCGTTGTCAACGGAGGAACGCTCAAGGCGAACAGCACCACCTCGTTCAGTTCGTCCTCCTCGGTCACCCTGGCTGACGCCGCCGGAGTGGTGCTCGATCTCTCCGGGTTCAACCAGACCATCAATTTCCTCACTGGTGGCGGCAGCTCTGGTGGAAATCTCGTCCTCGGGACCTCGACCCTGACGACCGGCACCGTGGCCAGTGCGACCCTCGGTGGCACGATCACCGGCACCGGAGCGCTGATCAAGAACAGCAGCGGGACCCTCACGCTGAGCGGCAACAACAGCGGCTTCACCGGAACCACCACGGTCAACGGCGGAGTTCTAGCGGTGGGCGATCTGGCGAACAACTCGCTGGGTTCCGGAAACCTGAGCCTGAACAACGGAAGCATCCTTCAGGCAAGTGGCTCCTTGACCCGCACGGTAGGCACGGGCAACGGCATCGCGAGTGGCAATGGAGGCTTCGCTGCGGTCGGAGGAAACCTGACGGTGAACTTCGGAGGAGCGTCCGCTGCCATCAACCTGAGCAGTGGAGGAAACGTCTTTGGCGGTGGCATCGTGTTCGGTTCGCCATTCGCTGACAGCAAGGTCATCATCCAGAATCCGATCGGAGTGAACAATTTCAACTCGACCCGCCCCGTCGTCGTCAACTCTGGCGCTGGTGGAGATTCGGCTGAGCTTGCGGGTGTGATTTCAGGTGGAGGAGCAGGCGGCCAGTCGGCCCTGAGAAAGTCCGGGTCCGGACGTCTGATCTACAGCGCGGCCAACACCTTCTCCGGAGACACCAAGGTCGATGGCGGCACGCTCGAAATCGCGAATGACCTCGCGCTTCAGAACAGCGCCATCGATACCACCGGAGTCGGCGTCCTCGACTTCACCCCGGTCACCACCCCGACCATCGGTGGGCTCAAGGGCAGCGTCAACCTGGCATCGGTCATCACCAGCGGATACTCCGGCATCACCGCGCTGACACTCAACACATTCAACGCCGCTCCTCTGACCCCCTATTCCTACTCCGGCGTCATTGCCAATGGCGCGGCGGGCATGTCGCTCACGAAGTCGGGAGCAGGAACCCAGATCCTGAGTGGAGTGAACACCTACACGGGAGATACGATCATCACCTCGGGGACGCTGAGTCTCACCAATGCCTATCTCGCCGACGGTGCGGATGTCAGGGTCTCCGCCGTGGGAACCCTGAATCTGGACTACGCGGGCACCGACACGGTTGATGAATTCTACCTCAACGGCGTCCAGCAGTTTTCCGGAACGTGGGGCGCGATCGGCTCCGGTGCCACTCACCAGACCGCCCGGATCACGGGAACCGGCATCCTCAACGTGGTCACCGGAAGCGCGGATGCCTATGGAAGCTGGGCTCTTTCCAAGGGGCTCGATGATTCCGACGCTGCACACTCGAGCGCCCGATCCGCCGACCCTGATGGCGATGGAGTCAACAACCTGGCCGAGTTCGCGTTCGATGGAGATCCGCTGTCGGCAGCCTCGGATGGCAAGATCGTCGGCAAGATCGCGACCGTGGGTGGGGATCAGGTCCTGACGCTGACGCTGCCCGTCAGGACCGGGGCCACCTTCTCGGGTGCCACCGAGCAGGTGTCGGGTCTAGTTGATACAATCATCTATCGTGTTCAGGGTTCCGCAGACCTCGGAACCTTCGGCAACGTCATCAGTGAAGTCACCGGTGGCGATGCGGCGGCCATCCAGTCCGGACTGCCGGGGCTTTCCTCGGGCTGGAGCTATCGCAGCTTCCGGACGGCCGGAACGGTATCGACAGTCTCGAAGGACTTCATGCGCGCCCGGGTCACCGAATGATCCCGCGCGGCCGAGAGGTTGGCCTGTGATTCCAAGCCCCGCCCGGTGCCACCACCGGCGGGGCTTTTTCATTCATCTTCAATCCTGGCGTGCAAACCACAAAACTCGCGAGATATCATGAAAACCAGGCAGTTTCGAAACACTTCAGACTCGTTCATCGGGTGGGTGCGAAGAGGGTGACGATTGCTTGTGCGTTCGTGCTTCTCGTGACCTCAGCGGCATCCCATTTTCCTCTTGAAGGTCATCGGTCCTGAGCCGTGTGGTCGATCAGCCCCAGTTGCAGCGCGATGCTGGCGATGTGGGTGCGGTCCTTTGCCCTGAGCTTCTGCAGCAGATGGGTGATGTGGACCTTCACGGTGTTCTCGGAAATTTCCAGATGCGAGGCGATCTCCTTGTTCGAGTTGCCCTGGACAAGTTCCGAGATGACCTCCAGTTCCCGCCGCGAGAGGCTGGGGCGCTGCATGCGGGTGGCCAGCTTGTTGACGGTGCTTCCGGAGAAGGCTGGCTTGCCCTGGGCGGCCAACCGGATCGCCTGGACGAGCTCGGGGCGGCGAGAGGACTTCGAGAGATAGCCGATGGCTCCGGATTGCACGGCCTGGAAGATCGTTTCCTCCGACTCGAAGGCCGAGAGCACCAGCAGTCTGGCATCTGGAAACGAGGCGCGGATCCTGCGAATGACCTCCCCTCCGTTCTGATCGGGAAGGCGCCAGTCCATGATCATCAGGTCGGGCTCGTGCTCGGCATACTTGGCGAGGGCTTCGGCTCCGTTCTCCGCCTCGTCGACCACGATGAAATCAGGTTCGAGATTGAGAGATGAGGCCATGCCCATGCGAACGACGTAGTGGTCATCGACAAGGATGAGTCGGTAGGGAGTGATCATGGATTCGTGAGGGAGGAACGAGGGAGGGTCAGGATGACGGTGCTTCCTGAGGGACAAGCAGGAACCGGGGAGACGATGCGGAGGACGCCCATCAGCTTGTGGGCCCTTTCGCGCAGGCCCAGCAGGCCGAAATGGCCGCGGGCAATGGCGTTCTCAAGATCGCCGGGATGGATGCCCTTGCCGTCGTCGGTGATGGACAGCTGCAGTTCCTCGGCACTTTCGCTCCAGGTGACCACGATGCGGGTCGCCCCGGCATGTTTGAATGCGTTTGCCACGGACTCCTGCGCGATCCTTAGGAGGTGGGAGACGACTCTCCTCGGAAGCACCGACGAGAGGTTTCCCTCATGCAGCAGCTCGAGCTTCGGCATGGATCCTTCAGGCCATGACTGGAGGAGGCTTTCCTCAAGTTCACGGAAAAACGGGGTTCCTTCTTCAGGCTCCGGTGCCCGCAGATCCCAGATCGCCTGTCGGGCCTCCGAGCGGCTGTGATCGGCCATCTGGGCGGCGCGTTCGAGCATCTGCCTGGATCGTGTGTCAGCGGGTAGCACGGCAGCGGCGGCATCCAGCTGCATGGTGAGTCCGGCGAAATGCTGCTCGAAGGTGTCGTGCCATTCCCGCGCGATCCGGACCCGCTCCTCATGGATCGCCTGCCGCGAGACCTGCCGGCCGATGATGATTTCCTGCTGCCGGACCTTTCGACGAAGCGCAAACACCCAGGCGGCGGCGATGAGGGCGAAGATGAGCAGGCCGGACAGGGACCAGGCCAGGCGGGTGGAGGTCCAAAAGGGCGGATGTGCAAGGAGCCTGAGGTCGTCCGGCGCTCGCAATTGCAACTGGATGCGTCCCTGATCGTTCCAGAGTTCGAAGGCGGGAGAGGGCCGGTTGAGGGCGATGCCCGTGACCTCCAGGCGGGCTCCGTTCCGGATGAAGGGTGGCTCCTGCTGGTCCTCCGCGAGTGGCAGATGGGCGGTGAAAAGGGAGTCACCGAGACTCAGGACGATGATGTCCTCCTTCGGGTTTCGGAACGACTGGACCACCGTTCCCTTGAGCAGGCTCAGACGTCCGTGGACTTCATCTGACGAGAGCTCTCCGGGCTGCGGTTCCGACGGGCTGACGGGGCCGAGGGACTCGTTTGATGGCCTCCATAGCGCGCTGAGAAGCACGCCACCCGCATGATAGGCCCCGGCAATGCCGGAACACTCGATCCGATCGCCGGGGTTGGGTAAAATCGCTTCGGTGCACTGGATCCACGCGCAGCTCAGGCCGCGCTGCAGGAAGAATCCTTCGCCCTTTTTCCTCCAGGTCACGGTGCCCCGGACCGTGGCACGCCGTTCATCCTCTGTCCGATCCGAAATCCACCTGAGGTCATGAAGCAGGACATCCGGAGCGTCAAAGCGTGTGGTCCGGTCCGATTCCCGGATCTGGATGTGTGCCAGGGATGGAACCAGGAAAACGTGCTGCACCACTGGCGGATTCGGAGAGATCAGCGAGGTCGCCGGAACCCCAGAAAGCCGGACATGCAGGCCCTTGAGATGGCTCGGTGCCAAACGCTCCTGACTGATGCCGGGGAGGTAGATTGGAAGGATCGGTTGGTCCTTGAGGGTCAACCTGACCCGGTCACCGATCACATCGACCTCGGCGATCCGTCCCTCGACGCTTGACCAGATCGAACTCACGGTGCCCGAGACGATGTCGGCCGCGTTTGCAGGCACTGCGGGTTGCCAGGTGCCAGGCCCGAGACGGCGGATGATCGGGCTCGTTTCCGGCTTCAGCCCGCGCAGATTGCGTCCGTTGATTCCGGGATCGACCACGCCGGTGACCTCGACCCAGTCGCCAGCGGCAACCGGCTGGGAGTCCCTGATCTGAAGATAGATCGAGGCGGTCCGATCCTGCAGAAACGCCATCCGGTGGGAGGGTTCGTAGTAGGTCAGCAGGCCGGTGATCACTCGCGGTTCAGCCTGATTGAGGGCGGAATCACTGAGCTCGATGGCCTCCTTGACGGTGCAGGGCTGGGGAGCCGCCCGCAGGGTGTGCAGGCCGGCCAGGATCAGAAGCAGGAAATTGAAAGCCCATTTCAACGTCTGACGACGCCATCCACTCGCATCGGCCTTGGCAAGGAGGAATCAATCGGTAGCTCGAATGGATGATGCTCAAGCCCGCTTCAGGATCGCCTCAATCTGCTTCCGGTGCAGGCGGAGGTGGAAGGCGCTCATGAAATACCAGCCGGCGGCGTCGAGCGGGCCGAACCAGGGATGGGCGTAGCGGGCTTTTGTGTGCAGATCGGGAAGGGATCGCGCGGACTGTTCGATCGCATCGCAGGAGTTTGCAAAGTCGGAGAGGATCGACGGGGCAGGGGTCGCTGAGGGTTTCATCCTGGCGGTGCTGGCCTCGCGCGGTGGCATCGTTCCCTGATCTAACAGCGTGATGACCTCGGCGATGCCGCTGTTGACGATGCGAAGATGATCCAGGGTCATGAAGGCCGACCAATAGCGGCTGCTGTCTTCCAGTCCGCCGAGGCGCTTGATCAGCACGCGGCGTGAGGCGGTTTCGGTGGAAAGGGGAGTCACGAGATCAAGGATCAACTGGCGTTCGGCCATCAGCAGCTCGGAGACTTCCTGACGCGAGGTCCGACGTATTCCACGTTTCACCATGAAGTTGGCGATCAGGCGTTCGGGCCAGGGGAGACCGGCTCCGGGGGCGGCGAGCCGCGGTTCGGTTGAATCAGTCATGCTTGCAAAATGAAAGTAAAACGCTTGTTGAATGCAAGTGAAAATCGCGGCAACCTCGGGCATGGCTTCGAAACGCCGTTCACCTTGTCCGCTCGCCTGCTCGCTGGATCTGTTCGGCGATCGCTGGACGCTGCTGGTGGTGCGCGACCTGATGCTGGGTCGCTCGCGTTTCAAGGACTTCGCTGCCTCGCCTGAAGGCATTCCGACGAACGTCCTGAGCGATCGTCTGGAGCGTCTGGTCCGTCACGGCATCGCCACGCGGGTGACGCCACATGAAGGAGGAAAGCATCTCGCCTACCAACTCACTACGAAAGGTGAGGCGCTGCGGCCCGTGCTTCTGGCGATGAAGGACTGGGGCCTGAAGTGGGAAAAGGGGACCAGGGCGGCGATGGGCTGAGGATTTCCCCGGCTTGCAGGGCGGGGCGTTTCCGTGTCCGTTCGCGGCATGCGGTTTTTGAAAGTCCTGTTGCCACTGGTGGGTGCGCTGCTGTCGGGAGTGCTGATGGCACTGGTGTTCGAACCGTTCCGGTTGACCAGCCTCGTGTTCATCGCCCTGATTCCACTGCTGCTGGCACTCTGGAAGATGGAGGGGAAACGTGGCCGCTGGAAGGGCTTCGGTCTGGGCTGGCTTGCGGGCTTCGCGTTTTTCGTGATCAATCTGAAGTGGCTCAACACGGTGGCCTGGGCGGGCGCGTTGATCCTGCCGGCCTATCTTGCGCTCTACTGGGCGGCCTTCGGGGCGTTTGCCGCGACCTGGGGGAATCCGTTTCGCTCGGGTCAATCGCCGACGGTGGGACGGCAGATCACGATTGCCTTGTCGAATGCCTTCGTGTGGGGCGGATTGGAATGGCTGCGCGGGTGGTTGCTGACGGGCTTCGGGTGGAATGGGCTCGGTGTCGGTTTGCACGACAAGCTGGTGTTTGCCCAGGCGGCGGATCTTTTCGGCGTGTGTGGACTGTCGGTCGTGCTCGTCTTCATCCAGTCGGTCGTCGGCCCGATGCTGCTGTCTCCGATCCAGCTTCGTGTCCGAATCCGTCTTTGGTCCGTGGCCGTGTTGTCGCTGCTCGCACTCGCGGGCTACGGGATCCTTCGTACTTCCATGATGAGGAGGTCGGAGTCGGTCGATCTCTCCGCCCTCCTCGTCCAGATCAACGCCCCTCAGGAAGCCGGGCGCGTGCTTTGGGATCGGGTCAAGGTCCACCTGGCCTATGAGGATGAGACGCTCAAGGGGCTGAAGGATAAGGGCGCAACGGATCTTGTCATCTGGCCGGAGTCGGCCTTGTCCGGCCGCTTGCTGCGGATGGACGATGGTTCATGGACGATGCATGTTGAGAATTTCGAGACGATCCAACGCGTTCGTGAAGGAGGAAAGTTCACCCTGATCCAGGGCATGACCGAACTGGAGGGTGAGAACGTCGCCGGCCAGCCGGTGGAAAAAGACAACAGCCGGATCTGGAACTCGCTCGTGGTGATGTCGCCGGAGGACCAGCTCCAGTCGTTCCAGAAGCACCACCTCGTGATCTTCGGCGAGACCATCCCCTTCGTGAACGAGATCCCGTTCCTGAAAAAGATTTACGAGGAACAGTCCGGCACCGAATACACCGGCTCGTTTGCGGAAGGGCAGAAGCTCGAACCTCTGACGGTTGAGTTGAAGGGCACCAAGGTCGGGTTGATTCCTTCGGTGTGCTTTGAAGACACCGTTCCGCGCCTCGAACGGAAGTTCGTGCGCTCCGGCCCGCAGGTGATCGTCAACGTCACCAACGACGGCTGGTTCAAGGAAAGCGAGGCCGCGAAGCAGCATTTCAACAACGCGCTCTTCCGTGCGATCGAGCTGCGTCGTCCGATGCTGCGCTGTGCCAACACCGGCGTCAGTGGCGCGGTGTCGATGACCGGCGAGGTCCTTTCCACGCTGGTCGATGAAAAAGGCAGTCATTTCACCAACGGCAGCCTGCTCGCCAGAATCCAGGTTCCGCTCGATCCGCCGTTCTCGCTCTATGCGCTGTTGGGCGACTGGCCGATCATCGGCTTCGGCTTGATCGGACTCGCCATGGGCTGGCTGAACCGAAAGCGGCCCATCTCCGATCTTTCCGAGCGCGTCGCAGCCTGATAGATCTTCGTCCGTGGCCCAGCTTGGTGACATTCGCGAAGTCCTTCAATACATCCCACAGTTCCGCGGTCGGACCTTTTTGGTTCTGATCGAAGCCGGACTGCTGCCGGAGCCGGCCGTGGCCGAAACGCTGCTCGATCTCGCGGCGCTGGAAGACCTCGGTGTGAAGCTCGTGCTCGGCGTGCTCGGTGGTGACTTGAAGGACCTGTACGACTGGACCCTCGAGTGCGAAATCATGGCCGCGCGGGTGAAGTCGCCGATTTCCGATCCGGCCTCGATCGCCGAGACGAAGGAAATCCTCGCAC
Organism: Verrucomicrobiaceae bacterium; assembly: GCA_027485995.1. Lineage (GTDB taxonomy): Bacteria > Verrucomicrobiota > Verrucomicrobiia > Verrucomicrobiales > Akkermansiaceae > Luteolibacter. The sequence goes on along the minus strand of JAIXPW010000249.1, from coordinate 30,165 downwards.
GGGGTCAGTCGGCGGTGGTCGATGCCTCCGCCACCGGCCCGCTTGATCCAGCCGTGGTGGATTACGCACTAGGACTCGGCGTTTCGAAAGTCATCGCCCTGCTTGAAGAGGCGATTCTGATCGAAGGCCAGCCGGTCCATGCGATCCGCGCGACCGAGGCGGACGCGCTTGCTGCCAACGCCGCCGACATCGAGGGCCGCTCGCTGTTGGAAGCAGCCTCCAGAGCTTGTGCTCGTGGCGTGCCTCGCGTGCATGTCCTCAACGGTCGCCGTCAGGGCGTGCTGGTGGACGAACTTTTCTCGAACGAAGGCGTCGGCACCATGATCCACGCCGACAGCTATCGGGAAATCCGTCCGCTGCGTGAGGAGGACATTCCCGAGCTGTTGGGAATGATCGGCCGCTCCGTGCGTCGCACCCGCCTGGTGGCGCGGAACTACGAGGACATCCTTGCGAAGATCGAGGACTACTCGGTCATTTCAATCGACGACAACGTCGTGGGCTGCGTGGCCCTGCACGAGTATCCCGACGACCACTGCGCGGAAATCGCCTGCCTGTATGTGAAGCAGGCCCACGAGGGCAGGGGATATGGCGTGGAGCTGGTTCACCATGCCGAGCAGCTTGCGGTTGAGCGTGCCATTCCGAGAGTCTTCGCCCTCACCAATCGTGCGGCGGATTTTTTCCGGGATCGACTGGGCTACAGCCTTGGGACGCCGGCGGATCTTCCTGTGCCGAGACGCCACCAGTACGAGGCCAGCGGCCGGGATTCCCTCGTTTTCCTCAAGAGCTTCGGGTTTTGAATCCCAGGAAACGAATCCCTCCTATTTTGTAGGAGAAATTTCGGAATTTTGTCGAAAACGGGTTGACTCGCGCTCAAACTGGCTTAGAAAGCCGCCGTCGCCCGCAATCTACACTAACTTGATGAGATTGGTAAGGGTGCTTCAAAGATGCCGGAGGCGAGTGACCTGACACCCAGGAGCTGTTGACCTTGAGCATTCCGCCGATTGACCCACGCCCTGGGATGTTGGCTTGAGCCTGGACAACCCGACGAGGGCTCCACGGTTGGTTCGACGCGGCCCCCCTATCCGGGGGCGCGACGTGTCTGGTTCTGGATTTCCTCTCAACAGGTGGTCCACCTCCCTGACCTTTCTCTTCCTTCCTGAATCCCCGCCTCATTTCAGCAAATGAAACTATACCATTTTATGAACTTTAGAAAAACCAAGAACCCCTCTGGGTTGATCGCCCAGTCGCTGGGTTCGTCGTCCCTTGCGGTGGCCGTCGCCCTGATCGCCTTTGCCTCCGAATCACGGGCAGTCACGGTTCCCAATCCTGCCGAAGGGGACATCTTCCTCGCCTTCCGGGCCGATGAAGATCCGGGCAAGGGCAAGTCCTACCTGGTGAAGATCGGCCAGGACACCCTTTTCAAATCCGGTGGCTCCTTCGCGGTCAGCGGGCTTGGAGCGATCGACGCCGACCTCACCGCGACCTTTGGCGGTTCCTGGAACACTCGGACCGACCTGCACTGGAGTGTGATTGGATCCCGTGTGGCCACGACTGCCGAACCGGTGGTGTATGCCACCCGGGAACGCGTCTCAACTGACCTTCCCAGCACACCTTGGCCCGTTCTGAACCTCCAGGCGCGTGCCGCCACGTCCAGTTGGATCTCGGCCGTGGCAAGCGGCATTTACGGCTATCGCGGTTCACAGGCCACCGCCAACAGCGCCGTCGCGACCGTTCAAGACCCGAATCAGGCGCAGTTCTCAAAGTACAGCACCCAGGCGGATACCCGCTCGAAGGGCGGTGAGGATGGTGCTGCCAGCCCCATCACCGCTGGAACCACCCAGTTTGGCGGATTCAGCCAGTGGGACAACAAGAACGGGACGATCGAGGGTGACTTCGGCGGTGGGACCTCCGGAACCGAGCTGGATTTTTACCAGTTCAATGCGTCCGGAGTCACCCGTCTGGGCACCTTCACCATCAATGATTCCGGCGTGCTCAGCTTCTCGCTACGGACTGAGATTTCTCCCAGTCAGGATACCGATGGCGACGGCTACACCGATCTCGCCGAGCTCAAGGCCGGCACAAGTCCCACCGATGCAAGTGACTTCCTGAAGGTCTTGAGCTTCTCCAATTCCGAGACAGAGGCCGTGATCACGGCGAACACGGCGGCGGACAAGCTCTACCACGTGGAGTTCTCCGAGGACCTGCAGAACTGGCTGCCGATCAGCTTCCATTCGGCGGGACCGACTGCCACTCCACTGAACTTCACCGATACGGACGAGGACAGACGGTCCAAGCCGAAGGGATTCTATCGGGTGCGTGTCGTTCCCTGAATCCCATTCCTTCCAAGCCATCACTCAAAGATAACTCAACCTATTTCCAATCCCATGAAACTCTTGAAATCCACCGCCCTCGCGGCACTCGTCCTCTCCGCCTCCGGCATCGCCTCCGGTCAGACCGTGATCCGCATCGTCGGCTCCAACGGCGACCGTACCGCCACCCAGAACGCCATCGCCCACATTCTCGGAGCGAACGGCAACACCTGGAACTATCATGGAGTCGGCGGCTTTGTCTCCGGCACGGGCAGCAGCGGTGCTGTCAGCAGCATCCCCACAAGCTCGAACTTCGGAGCCTGGCGCGGCACCTTCAACAGCCAGACCGTGGTCATCAAGGTCTCGTTCTCCGGTGCGCTTGCCGGTATCTCGGCTGTTGCCGGCAACACGCCGCAGCGATTCGTCGTCACCACCGCCGCCAGCAACACCGGGACGGTCATTGACCCGAACTCGGGTTCCGCGGTGCTCAACACCGACTACGAGGTCAGCACGGCGAACTTCGGTCTTTCCACCAACTTCCAGTCCACTTCGCCCTTCAACGGCACCTATCAGGGAGTGACCTACAATCCGGTGGACGAGGAAGTCGTCGGGGTCAGCCCGCTTGGCTTCTATGGCAGCCCGGGTTTCCCCTCCGGCCTGAACATCACCAATCAGCTCGCCCAGCAGCTTTACACCACTGGAGCGGTCAAGCTGTCCCTCTTCACTGGAAACTACACCAATGGGGATCAGAACAAGATCGTCTACGCCCTCGGACGAAACACCGATGCCGGCCAGCGCTTCGGTGCCTACACGGAGATTGGGCTCGGCACCACCAGTGCGGTCAAGGTTTGGAAGTCCACCTATTCCACTGCTCCGACCGGTTCACCTCTCAATGGTGGCGTTGTCGGATCCCACGTTCCGTGGCCTGCTGAAACCGTCAACGGCATCTACAGCCCGCTGGGCAGCGGCGGTCATACCTCGGGTGCGAACCTGGCCGAGTATCTGACGGCCACCCTTTCCCTCGATGCGGCAAAGGGCAAGTATGGTGAGGGTCAGTTTCTTTTCCCGACTGCAACCGCCGGTTACTACGTCGGCTACGTCACACCTTCAGACGCGAGCACCCGCGTGACGCCCTTCGGCGGGGTGGCGATCAAGTTCAACGGCGTTGATCTGACTACCACCAACGTTCGCAATGGCACTTACACCGCCTGGCTCTACAACCGCATCCTTCGTCCCCAGTCCGGATTGACCGGCACGGCGGCCAGTTTTGCCACGGCGCTTGCCAACCAGATCAAGACCGTGGACGCCACCAACGGCGGCGGCATCATTGAGAGCACGCTCAATGTGGTGCGCACGGCTGACGGCGGTCCGGTGACTCCCCGCTGATAGGTTTCTTGTGAGTGTGTGTGATCTAACAGCCCACCGGCCGAAGTTCCGGCCGGTGGGACTTTTTCCCCCATGAGCATTGAATGACGGATTTCTTCCAAGCGATGCAGGATGCCTCGGCGGACGACCGCAAGGCCCTGTCTTCAGGGATTAGAATGCCATTGCCGATAGTGGCTTGTTCCCAAGTGCGTGGTCGGTCCTTCCGGGCCGGCCGCGCATGTTGGCTGTTGGGCCTTCTCACCATCGGACCATTGCAGGCCCAGGAGCAGCCGACTGCCGAACCAGCGGCAACTCCCCGTCCCATGTACCTTCGTGCCTTTCAGGTCCACGGATCGAAGGCCCTCACGGCAGCGGAGATTGGGGAGATCGTGTATCCGTTTCTCGGGCCCGGTCGCCTGCCCTCCGATGTGGATCGCGCCCGCGCCGCGCTGGAGAAGGCCTATCGGGACAAGGGCTATCAGGCGGTCTCCGTGCAGATTCCGGTCCAGCAGATCAAGCGTGGGGTGGTGACGCTGGAGGTGGCGGAGAACCCCGTGGGCCGGCTCCGGGTGAAGGGTGGGCGCTACACGTCTCCCTCCGCCTTGAAGAAGATGGCACCTTCCATGGCCGAGGGCGCGATCGTGGATTTCAACAAGGTCCAGCGGGATGTCATCGCCATGAACCAACTGGCCGGGCGCGACGTCGTGCCTGCGCTGCGTCCCGGAGTGGTTCCGGGAACGGTCGATATCGACCTCAACGTGAAGGACGAACTGCCCTTCCACGGCAGTCTCGAACTGAACAACCGTTACAGTCCGAACACCTCCGAACTGCGTCTCAACGGCGCGCTGAGCTATGGAAATCTCTGGCAGATGGGTCACGCGCTGGGATTCAACTTTCAGATCGCCCCCGAAAACCTTGAGGATGCCCAGGTTTACTCCGGCTACTACATCGCTCCGATTCCGGCGATCGAAGGCCTCAGCTTGATGCTCCAAGGCACCAAGCAGGACAGCAATGTTTCCACGCTTGGAGGACTGGCCGTGGCGGGGCGCGGGGAGATTGTCGGCCTGCGCCTGCTGAAGAACCTTCCGGCAGGAAAGGGTTTCTATCAGTCGCTGAGCTTCGGGCTCGACTACAAGCACTTCGATGAGGACCTCACCGCCGGAACGTCAACGGTCGTCACCCCGATCGCCTACTATCCTTTCAACCTGCTTTACAGCGCCGGCTGGAAAGGGGCGGACAGCACGACGGAGTTCAATGGCGGAGTGACCTTTCACCTTCGCGGCATGGGGAGTTCGGCCACCGAGTTCGACAACAAGCGTTCGGGAGCGGACGGAGGTTTCTTCTATTTCCGGGGGGATCTCTCCCACACCCACGAGCTGCCACACGGGCTCCAAGCTTTTGCAAAAGTCCAGGGCCAGGCCTCCAGTCAGCCCCTCATCAACAGCGAGCAGATCGCCGGCGGTGGTCTCGGAAACGTCCGCGGCTATCTTGAGTCCGAAGCGCTGGGGGACGGTGGGGTGTTCGCCACCCTCGAGCTGCGCAGCCCCTCGCTGCTGGGGAAAGGGAGCGATGCCGAGGATGACTGGCGTGTCTATGCCTTTGTCGAAGGCGGATTGCTGAGTCTCCAGAAGCCGCTGCCCGGACAGGACTCGGGCTCCACTTTGGCCAGCGTGGGCGTTGGGACCCGTGGACGCCTGTTCGATCACTTCAACGGCTCGCTCGATGCCGGCCTTCCGGTGGCCCGCCGTGACAGCGGACTGCCACTCTCCCTTTCCTACACATTCCGCCTTTGGGGCGACTTCTGACACCCGACGCGACCCATATCCGACATGACCCGACACGCAAACTCCCGCGCCCTCATTCCGCTTCTCGGACTGCTCGCCACGGCCCACCTTCAAGCGGCGGAGGCCAACTGGTGGAACGAGGCCTGGACCCAGCGCCAGACCCTCACCCTGGATGCCTCTTCAATCGCTGATCCGATTGGTGACTCCCTGGTGCTGGTGCGGCTTCACGATGGAAATTTCCAGTTCGCCAGCGCGGCGGAAAATGGAGCCGACATCCGCTTCATCGCCGAAGACGGCAAGACCCTTCTCGCCCATCAGATCGAGACCTACGACGGACTGCTGAACGAGGCCTTCGTCTGGGTCAGGGTGCCCTCCTTGAAATCCGGAGCCGGAACCAAGGTGTCCCTCTACTATGGAAGTAGTGAGTCGTCCAAGGTGCCCGCGCCCGCTGCGTCGGAGGCCTTTGATTCTGACACGGCACTCGCCTATCATTTCACTCCTGGATCCTCGAATCCCTCCGACTCCACCCGCAATGCCAACAATGCCTCGAACGCGGGAGTCATCGGCGAGGGGGCGATCATCGGTGGCGGTCTGCGTCTCGCCGGAGGGGAGCCGCTCAGCGTTCCCAATTCGTCCAGCCTCGAGTGGAAGGCCGGACAGGCGCTCACCCTTTCCCTCTGGCTCAAGCCCTCCAGCCTTTCCCCTCAGACCGTGGTCCTCAGCCGTGGCGAGGGCTTCCGGCTGCTGCTCGACAACGGAGTGCCGTTCCTCGAACTCGGCGACTCCCGCAGCAATCCCGCGCCAGCGGTGGCCGCAGGAGCCTGGAGCCACCTGGCGGTCGTTTCCGAGGGTGGTGGCCTCAAGCTTTTCGTCAATGGAACCCAGGTCTCGACCCTGGCCAAGGCTCTTCCAGCGAGCACGGCTCCGATCCTGATTGGCGGGGACTCTGGAACCGCCGTCAGGTTCACCGGGGATCTGGATGAACTCCAGATCTCGAACGTGGCGCGCCCGCTCGGGTGGATCAAGTTCGCCGCGACCAGCCAGGGAACCAGCGATGGCGCCGCGAAGCTGGTGGCACTGGGTGGAGTGGAAGGAGAGGGGAGCGAGCCGAAGAGCGTCCTTGTCGAGCACCTTTCGCTCTTTGGCGACATTGCCCGCAACATGATGTTCGACGGCTGGATCGCCATCGGGATCTGCGCCATCATGATCGTCATCGGCTGGACCGTCGCCATCCGCAAGTTCGCCTACCTCAACTCGATCGACAAGGGCACCAGGGAGTTCCTGAAAAAGTGGAAAACCCTCTCGGCCGACCTGACTGCGCTCGACCATGGGAGCGAATTCAACCATGGCAGCCTCGGTGGGTCAGTCGAGCCCTCGAAGCGCGCTCTCATCGAGAAATCCCCCCTCTACCATCTTTATCACATCGGTTCCGACGAGATCCGCCATCGTCTGGCACGGGACAAGGATCGCACGAAAGGTCTTTCCGGTCGATCGATCCACGCCATCCGGGCCTCGCTCGATGCCGGACTGGTCGAAGAGAATCATCGTCTCACCGACGGTCTCGTCTATCTCACCATCAGCATCGCCGGCGGCCCTTATGTTGGACTGCTCGGCACGGTGGTGGGCGTGATGATCACCTTCGCCATCATCGCGAAATCCGGAGAGGTGAATGTGAACTCGATCGCGCCCGGAATCGCCTCCGCCCTTCTCGCCACGGTGGTGGGTCTGGTCGTCGCGATCCCCGCCCTGTTCATCTACAGCTACCTGAACAGCCGCATCAAGAAGTCCATCGGCCTGATGCAGGTCTTCATCGATGACTTCTTGGCCAGGATGGCCGAGTTCTATCCGCCCGCAGGTGAAAACTCGCCCTATGCCCCCTCCGTCAAGGAGCACTGAATCCTGCCATGGCCTCCGCTGACGACAAAAGCTACGATGATATCAATGTCACGCCGATGGTGGATCTCTACCTCGTGCTGCTGTTGATCTTCATCATCATGACCACCGCCGGAGTGCAGGGCGTGAAGGTCGATCTTCCACGCGCCAGCTCGAAGCCGGCCAGCTCGAAGCTCGATGCCCCGAAGACCCAGGCCATCACCATCGACAACGAAGGCAAGATCCGCCTCAACACCACGCCGGTCACGATTTCAGAACTCGAAAGCAAGCTCAGCCAGCTCAAGGCGGCCACGCCCGAACTGCCGGTTGTGGTGCGGGGCGACCGCGGGTCCCAGTACCAGGGCATCATGGATGTGCTCGATGTGCTTGGTCGTGTCGGCATCACCCAGATCGGCCTCGCGACCCAGCCTCGCAAGTAGGAATAACCCTTAACTGCTGATGAAACCTCATCATAACTCCATCTTCCGACTCAACTCCGCGCTGATTCTCGTGATCGCGCTCGGCGGTGTGGTTTCGTGCGGCAAGTCAGAGAAGCGGAAGCCCCAGGAAAAAACGGTCAGCATCGATCTGGTGGTGCCTCCTCCACAGCCTCCGCCCCCTCCGCCTCCGCAGCCGGATCCTCCACCGCAGGAGGAGAAGAAGGAGGAGTTCGTGGAAGAGACCAATCCGGTGGAAGCCCCGCCCGAGAAGACGCCGGAAGCCCCGGCGGACAGCCCTCCTGATCTCGGTCTGGCGGCTGGAGATGGCCCCGGCGGCTACGGGCCTTCGGGTACCGGACGAGGCGGCACCGGAACCGGCAACGGCTCCAACCAGAACCGCAGCCGCTTTGGCTGGTATGCGGGCCAGGTGCAGTCGGTCATCGCCACCGCCCTTCAATCAAACGCCCGTACCCGCAGCGCCCGCTTTTCCATCCGCGTCGCGATCTGGGCGGATTCCACCGGTCGTGTCACCCGCGCCAGGCTGATCGGCACCTCAGGTGATCCCGCCCTCGACCAGACGATCCAGAACGAAATCCTCACCGGCCTCCAACTTCGGGAAGCGCCCCCACAGGGCATGCCCATGCCCATCCAGCTCCGTCTCAATGCCCGCAAGGCAAACTGATCCCACCACCACCCTCATGCTTCAGTTCGATCCTCTTCATCTCCGCCGCCTTGTCCCCATGCTCGCCTTGCTGGGGGGCGTCCGTCCGCTAGTCGCGGCGGAGGAACAAGCCGCTCCCGAGCTTGTTCCACCTGCCAACCAACTTCCAGCCCTGGACGCGCTGCCAGCCGACACGGTTCTTCCGCTGCCCGCGCCAGAGACGCCCGCTGCGCCAACGCCCACCCAGAACGTCACGCTCAACCTGATCAATCGCCTGGTGCAGAAGGGCGTGCTTTCGAAAGAGGAAGCGGCCGAACTCATCAAGGGTGCCGAGTCTGATGCCGCCACCGCACGCGCCCAGCAGCAGGCGGAAGTGCAGGCCGCCGTCGCCCAGGAACTCGCCCAACCGGTCACTGACGAATCCGTCAGCGTCAACTACGTGCCGGAAACTGTGAAGACGCAGATCCGCGACGAGATCAAGGCCGACGTGCTGGCCGAGGCCCGGGCCGGGAAATTCGGCAAGGCCAGCCCGCTGCCCACCTGGGCCCAGCGTATGAAGCTCTATGGCGACTTCCGTCTTCGGCAGGAGGCCACGACCTTTCCGGAAGGAAATGCCGTCGGAGCTTTCCCGAACTTCAACGCGATCAACAGCGACCTGCCCTTCGACGTCGCCGGCACGCTGTTTTCGCCGCAGTACAACGTCAACGAGGACCGCGACCGACTCCGGATCCGCTTCCGCCTCGGGGCTGAGATCGATCTGAGAGACAGCTTCACTGCTGGCTTCCGGCTTGCCACAGGCGATGACAACCGCCCCATTTCCACCAACCAGACCCTTGGCCAGGGGCCGGGCTTCGCGAAGTATGCCATCTGGCTCGACCGCGCGTTCCTCCGCTATGATTTCGGCGACAGGCCCTACTCCGATTTCTCCGCCTTCGTCGGTCGTTTTGACAATCCGTTCTTCTCCTCCGAGGTCATGTGGGACGAGGACGTCGGTCATGACGGCTTCGCGCTGAAGGGAAAATTTGAAGTGACCGATACGATCAAGTCCTTCGTCACCCTCGGTGCCTTCCCGGTCTTCAACCCGAACTACAACCTGTCCTCCACCCAATCCGGCAAGCAGGTGGAGACCTCGGACAAGTGGCTCTACGGCGCGCAGATCGGCATCGACTGGAAGATCCAGGATGACCTCACCGCAAAGCTGGCCGTCGCCTACTATGACTTCCAGAACATCGAAGGCAGGCTCTCGGATCCCTTTGTGCCGCTCAATCCCCTGGATGCCGGCAGCACCGACTGGACCCGGCCCGCATTTGCCCAACGTGGCAACACCTACATGGCGCTGCGCAACATCACGCCGACGGCGGCGAACGGCTTCGGCACCACCCTCCAATATCAGTACTACGGACTCGCCACACCGTTCCGGGATCTGGCGGTGACCGGGCGTCTCGACTACGACGGATACGAGCCGGTGCGCGTCTCGCTGGTCGGGGATTTCATCAAGAACCTCGCCTTCGACGAATCCGCACTCTCAAGGAATGCGGTCAACAACCGTGGCGCCGGAGCTCCCGGAGTGTATGAGGGCGGAGACACCGCCTGGTTCGTGAACCTTCAGGTCGGCGATGCGTCACTGGACCAGTTCGGCGACTGGACGACCTTTCTCGGATACCGCTTCGTCGAGTCCGATGCGGTGGTCGATGGCTTCACCGAGTCCGTCTTCGGTGGCGGCGGCACCAACCTCAAGGGCTTCACGCTCGGGGCCACGATGGCCTTCTCCCAGTCCGTTCGCCTCGGGGTGCGCTGGATGAGCGCCAACCAGATCGCCGGGCCGACCCTCAAGAGCGACATCCTTCAGTTCGATCTCAACGCCAAGTTCTAACAGATATTCCCATGAAATCATTTCTCCTGCCGCTGTTGACCCTGGCCCTTGTTTCCCCGGCGTTCTCCGCCCCCGAGGAAGCCGGTGCGGTCGAGGCAAAGCTCCGCGAATCCCTGAAGAACACGATGCTCCAACTCCGCAACGAGCAGACAGAGCGCGCCACTCTGCAGGCAGCCCAGTTGGCCTCGGAGGCCAGGATCAAGGAACTCACCGCCAAGGTCGAGTTGCTCACCAAGAACGCCGCCCGCGACCAGGAGGAGTCGAAGAGGTCGATCAACGACCTCACCACCCGTGCGACCAGTCTCGATGCCCAGCTGACCCGGCTCAACGAAACCCTCTACAAGTGGAAGGCCGGCTATGCCAAGGCGGTCGAGGTGGCCCGTGCCAAGGAGGCTGAGCGCGTGAAACTTGCCGATGAGAACTCGGTGCTGAAGGCGAAGATCCGCGATCACAAGACGAACAATCTCGCCCTCTTCAAACTCGGAAATGAAATCCTGACCCGCTACGAAAAATTCGGGGTCGGCGAGGCCCTCGCCGCCCGTGAGCCCTTCACCGGCGTCACCCGTGCCCGACTTGAAACCTACGTTCAGGATTCGCGGGACAAGCTCGAGGACTCCCGTATCAAGCCGGAGCCTGCCCAAAATGCCAAGCCATGAAACCCCGCCGCCTCGTCTTGTCGCGCCGCTTCCTGCGCATCCACGCCCTGCACACGAGCGTGATCTGCACGCTGGCCACCACCATCGTGGTCAATGCCGGGGACATCCTTCGAGGAGGGAATGCCGGTGCCGTCACCCCGGGAACGAGGTCGGGCCTGAACACCCCGCCGCCGGTCACTCCGAATGCCGGTCGGACCAACGACAGCCTCGCCCGCACCACGCAGGCGGTTCAAGCGGTCCAGGCGATGCAGGCGGCGGCGAGGAGCCTGGCGACCTCCGGTGCCAACAACCTCGGCCAGAATCCGAACCAGCCCTCGCAGGTGCTTCCCGACGTGCCCGATGGCCTGGCGACCGGAGGATTGAAGGTGGACTCCCGGGTTTCAACGACACCCTCCCTCTGGGTCGGTGCCAATGGACCCACGCAGACCACCAACACCGGCACTGGCCGCGTCGAGGTCACCGTCAAGCAAACCGCCCAGCAGGCGATCCTCAACTGGGAAACCTTGAACGTCGGCAAGAACACCGACCTCAAGTTCGACCAAAGCGCCGGCGGTTCGAACGTCGGCCAGTGGATCGCCTTCAACAAGGTCAACGACCCCAGCACCAACCCCACCCAGATTCTCGGCACGATCTCATCGCCCGGACAGGTTTACATCATCAACCGCAACGGCATCCTCTTCGGTGGATCGTCGAAGGTCAACACGCGCACGCTCGTGGCGTCGTCGCTGCCGATCAACGACAACCTGATCGAGCGCGGCCTGCTCAACAATCCCGACCAGCAGTTCCTCTTCTCCGCAATCGCTCTAACAGCCGGTGCGAACGGCACGCCAGCCTTCGATCCCGGCGTCAGTCCCGCGACGAAGATCGGCGATGTCACCGTCCAGGCGGGAGCCCAGCTCAATGCTCCGACCACTGCCGAGAAAGTGGGTGGGCGGATCGCGCTCATCGGCCCGAATGTCAATAACGGCGGCACGATTTCGACTCCCGACGGGCAGACCATCCTCGCGGCCGGCCTCCAGGTGGCCTTTGACGCGCACAGCTCCAGCGATCCCTCGCTGCGCGGCCTCGACACCTACATCGGTGCCGTGGTGGATCCGCTTTCGACGCTTTCCCCGTATGCGGGAACCGCGACCAATTCCGGCCTGATCGACTCACCGCGTGCGAACATCATGCTCGCCGGAAAGACGCTCAACCAGCTCGGCGCGATCACCAGCACCACCTCGGTTTCGCTCAACGGCCGGATCGACTTCATCGCCAACTACGGAGCCATCGGAAACATCGCCTACAAGGCTGCCGATAGCTCTTTCGGGCCCTCCTTCCTGAATCGGGAAACCGGCACGATCACCTTCGGATCCAACAGCGTGACCCGGATTCTTCCCGAGCTCTCCAGCAAGGAAAAGGTCGTGGGCAGCCAACTGGCGCTGTCGTCCCAGATCAACGCCACCGGCCAGCGGGTCCACTTTGACAACAACTCGCTGCTTTATGCTCCGAACGCGAACGTGACGGTCAACGTCGGCACCTGGCTGACCCAGCCCTCGACCACCACTTCCAGTCCACCCCAGTATCTGTTCTTCCGCTCCGGAGGACGAATCGATCTCGACGGCGGATCATTGATCGATGTTTCCGGATCGAAGGACGTGGAGTCGTCCGTGGCGTCGAACATCGTCGAGGTCCAGCTGCGCGGCACCGAGCTTGCGAACTCGCCGCTGCTGCGCAACGGGCCCCTGCGCGGTGCGACCCTCTACGTGGACATCACGAAGACCGGGACCTTCGAGGGCCGGACCTGGATCGGCACCCCGCTGGCCGATGTTTCCGGATATGCGAATCTGGTGCAACGGACCGTCGGTGAACTCACCACCGCTGGCGGAACGGTGAAGCTGAACTCCGGCGAGGCCGTGGTCATCCGGGATGGAGCCACCATCGAAGTCTCCGGCGGTTGGGTGAACTACGCGGGCGGAGCCGTGAAGACCTCACGCGTCGTGGCGGACGGACAGATCTTCGAATTGGCGGATGCCACGCCGGACCGGGTGTATGACGGAATCTTTGGTGCATCGACCACGACCACCAGCAACAAGTGGGGAACAAGTCTCACTTATCTCAATCCGCTTCCCCAGAACGGCATGAGATATCAGGAGGGATTCTCCCAGGGTGGAGCAGGTGGCACCCTGCAGATCTCCTCCGGAGCCATTGTCGTGGACGGAGGCCTCAAGGGATCGGTCTTCAAGGGGCCGAACCAGCGGGATCTCTCGCCGCGCGCCGCCTCCTTGTCGCTGAACTTCTCCTCGGAACGTCTCCTTGCCGGACTGCCCTCGGAGACCTTCCCCGGCGCACCGAGGATCACTTTCACGTCCACGCCAACCCTCCCCAAAGTCCCCGACTTCGCAGTGGATGCCCTCGGCGTCCCGGTGGCGGTGGCCGCTGAGCGGATCTCAAACGTCCAGCTTTCGCTAGAACTGGTGGGGGCCGATGCCTTCGGGGACCTGACACTGAGAAATCCGGATGGTGTGATCGATATCGGTTCAGATATCTCCCTCGATCTTGGCGTGGGTGGCAAGTTGAATCTAACAGCTGCAAACATCTCCATATCCGGAAAGATCAAGGCGGCGGATGGAAGCCTGACCTTCAGCACGCAGAACCTTTCTCCGGCGCTTCTTGCGGAGATCGCCGCAACGGAGGGGGTTCCGGTGCCTCCCGATCCGTCAGGGACCCGCGGCATCTTCACGCTCGGCTCGGGCGCGGTGCTGGACACGGCCGGACTCATCGTGGATGAGCGCCCACGCGATGGCTTTTCTCCCGCCCCATCGGTGGTGACGGCCGGTGGCACCGTGACCATCAAGTCCTACAGTGCCGACATCCGCAGCGGGTCGGTCATCGATGTCTCGGGTGGCGTGTATGTCGATGGCACGGGACGCGTCAGATATGGGAATGCCGGGTCGATCAGCCTTCAGGTCGGACGCGATCCATCCGCAGGATCGCTGGTGGGTGGCTCGCTGAAACTCAGCGGACAGCTCCGGGGATTTTCGGGTGCCATCGGTGGCAGCCTGGCGATCCAGTCCATGAGGATGCGGATCGGGGGCACGGCGCCAACTGATGGCTCGTTCTGGCTCCAGCCGGAGTTCTTTGATCAAGGCGGATTCACCAAGTTCAACCTCAGCGGCATCGGGGCGATCGAAGCCGGAACCGGCAAGACCCTCCTTGGCCTGACGATTGCGGCGAATACGGTGATCGCTCCACGGCTCGTCAACCTTTTCGCTGCAGGGGCCACTTCCGGGGATCCGATCTCGCTTTCCCAGGTCGTCAAACCTGAAGGCCTGAGAAGCCCGTTGAGCCTGACCTTTTCCGGGCTGGCCGACACCGACTATTTCAGCGACCTGCGTGCGCGAGGCGATGTGTTCGTCGGCACTGGTGCACGGATCGATGCAAGAACTCTTGGAACCATCGCGCTGACTGGCAGCACGGTCGAACTCCATGGCACGCTTCAGGCTGCGGGCGGAAGCATCCGCGTCAGCGGGGCCAATCGTTTGCCGAGCCTCAATCAGGATCCGCCGGCTGCCTTCACGACCGTGGTGCTTGGCTCCGACTCCAGGATCGATGCCTCGGGGAAAACCTTCCTCGTTCCCGAACCCTATGGCCGCAGGCGCGGCGCAGTCCTCGACGGCGGCAGCGTGCTGGTCTCCGGCAACATCATTGCAGAGTCGGGTTCGGTCATTGATGTCTCCGGGGCGAGCGGCACGCTTGATCTTCAGGCGGGGGAGACGGGTGATTCGCTTGAGGCGATCCAGCAGAGCACCAGCGGCATCACCTCCACGCCCTACACCATCTCGGGGACTCCCACCCTCGTGCAGAGTGATGGGGGAACGATCACCCTCGCAGGAGGCGAAATGCTCTGGATGGACTCCACCCTGCGTGGCCGCTCAGGTGGAGCCACCGCTTCCGGGGGATCGCTGATCGTGTCTTCCGGTGCCTTCTTCCCGAACGGCACCCTTTCGACGCCACTCGATCCGACCCTCATCATCAAGGCATCCGGCCCCGTGCTTCCGACTGGATACTCCAATCAGATCGGGGCCACCATGCCGAACGACGGTTCCACCGTGAGAGGCGGCGGACGCTTTGCGGTGGATCGCTTCACCTCCGGAGGCTTTGCCAACCTCGACCTCGGCGGCACCCTCTCGTTCTCGGGGCCGGTGTCGATCAAGGCGTCAGGCCGCATCACCGCCGGCACCTCACCGGTGCTGCTTGCCGATTCCACGGTATCGCTGGAAGCCTCCCACATCGCTCTGGGCACGGCCTTCCAGAAGCCGATGACGCCGGAGGAACTCGCCGTCTTCAGGCTTTCGGAAATCAACGGTACCCAGTTCTACATGCCGCCCACCACGGGCTCATCCACGCTGACGGTTTCCGCCTCGTTGATCGATGTGGGCTATCTCTCGCTCCAGGGCTTCTCGAAGGCGGACCTGATTGCCGACAATGGCGACATCCGCGGCAGCGGAGCCTTTGAAGTGGCGGGGGACATCCGGCTCAAGGCCGGGCAGGTCTATGCCCCCAGCTCTCTCGATTTCACGATTGCCGCATTCGATTATCAGCAAGGTGCCGTGAGCCGGAAAGGCTCGGTGACCATCGAGGCCTCCGGCACCCGATCCCTGCCCTTGTCCGCAGGCAGTTCGCTGAACATCTACGGATCCATCATCCATCAGAATGGAGTGCTGCGCGCCCCCTTCGGAAAGATCCAGCTCGGCTGGGATGGCACGGGCACCGCTCCGCGCGACACCCAGCTCTCGAATCTCGACTTCGCCAAGACCACCGAACTGGTTCTCGGCAGCCGCAGTGTGACCTCGGTCTCCGCCATCGACCCGCTTACCGGAAAAGGTGTCGTCGTGCCCTATGGCATCAGCCTCAATGGAGGCAACTGGCTCGACCCCCGTGGGATTGACATCACCTCGGGGGGGGTGCCCCAGAAATCGGTGAAGCTCTCGGCCGAGTCCGTGATCACCGAGTCAGGTGCCAGCATCGACATCCGTGGCGGCGGGGACCTGCTCGCCTACCGCTGGGTCAACGGGCTCGGTGGCACCGATGACCTGCTCGCTTCCTCCGGCAGTTTTGCGATCCTGCCGGGATATGGGGCGAAGTTAGCACCTCATGCACCTTTCAATGACTCGCTCGGCTCAACTGCCGGATATGTCAATGGTTCGCTCAGGATCGGTGAGCAAGTCCGCCTGGACGGCGGCGGTGGACTGCCTGCGGGAGTTTACACCTTGCTCCCCGCCCGCTACGCGCTTCTTCCGGGAGCCTACCTGCTTACTCCGCAGTCGGGCACGGCGGTCGGGTCGGTGCCAAAGCCCGACGGCTCCTCCGTGATATCCGGCTACCGGTTCAATGGACTCGATGGCTCGTTGACCCTGCCATCCCTTTCCACCCGCTTCGAGCTGGCACCCTCCACCACCATCACGGCTCGGGCGGAATACACCAAACTTCTTGCCAATTCCTTCCTCACCCGCACCGGAGGCTACCGCCTGCCCGGCGACTCCGGCCAGCTCGTGCTCGCCGCGACCCGGGCGATGGCCCTCAGTGGCGATGTCTCGTCGTCCGCCGCCACCGGTTTCCGCGGAGGGATGATCGACGTGAGCAGTCCGGTGGACATCCTGATTTCACGGAATGGTTCGTCTGCTCCTACTGGAACTCTCGTACTTGACCCCACCCTGCTTTCGAGCTTCGGGGCGGAAAGCCTCCTCATCGGTGGCACCCGCAGCGCGGATGCCGCAGGCACCCTGGTCAGCGTGGCCACGGGTTCCCTGACACTCGACAACTCTGGCAGCCCGCTCACCGGCCCGGAAGTGATCCTCGTGGCGAAGAACAATCTCGTCCTCAAGTCCGGGGCCGAACTGAAGCAGACCGGCCGCCTGGGGGATTCCGCCGAAACCCTCGTCATCGGCAGCACCACCACGGCAGGCAGTGGAAACTCGGCGCTTGTCCGCGTGAGCTCGGACCCAGCGGCCTCAGTGCTGCGGCGTGGCGTCACGCCAGGCGGCAGCACCAGCCTGCTGACCGGCGCGGGAGCCTCCATCCAGGGCACGAGCGTGCTCCTCGATTCCACCGCCCTCAACTCGCTCGATCCCACCGCGAGCCTCCAGACCGACGCCCTTTCGCTGGGCAGCGGCCGGATCAGCCTTTCCCTGGATCCACTGGTGATACCGGGTGCCGACGCTGGATTGATCCTCAGCCGATCCTCCATCGCAGGCCTGTCCGCCGCGCGCTCCCTTTCGCTGAAAAGCTACTCGTCGATCGATCTTCTCGGGGCCGGGTCGATCGGTGGAGTCACCCCTGCTGGTGCGCCTCTCGTCGAGAGTCTCGCGCTTCGTGCGGCGGAGATTCGCGGCATCGGCGTGGGCGGCGGCGAGGTCGCATTCAACGCGCGCAACATCCTCCTCGACAACCAGACCGGAGGCACGGCGGGAGTAGCCTCCCTCTCCAATGCCGGCTCGCTGGCCTTTCGCGCGGAGACGATCCAGCTCGGTCAGGGCGCGCTCGCGATCAAGGGCTTCGCAGGCACCCTACTCGATGCCTCGAAGGAGCTTGTGACCGTGGCCTCGGGCAGCTTCTCGGTTTCAGGAAATCTCGCCCTGGATACGCCGGTGGCCTTCGCCTCCAAGTCCGTCAGCCATTCGCTCACCGCAGCTGGAAGCCTTTCAATGACCGGTGATGGCAGCCGCCCCGGAACCCTCTCATCCGCGGGACTGGGCTCTTCGCTTTCCCTGACGGGAGCGAGCCTCCAGATTTCCTCACGTATCGTTCTGCCCAGCGGCCAGATCAATCTCAGGGCCACGACCGGGGACGTTCGGATCGACGGCTCGCTGGAGAGCTCGGGGATCTCCCGTCTTTTCAAGGACCAGACCCGCTTCACCGACGGCGGACGCATTTCAATCAAGTCCGATCCGGGAAATGTCCTCCTCTCCTCCACCGGGCTCGTCGATGTCTCCGCGCAGACCGCGAGCGGGAATGCAGGCAGCGTCGAGGTTTCCGCCATCCAGGGCTCCGTTTCGCTGCTGGGCCAGCTCAATGGCAAGGGGGGAAATGCTGGAACCAGCGGAAGCTTCTCGCTCGATGTCGGGACCCTCGCCAACACCCTCGCCTTCGACCAGAAGCTCGACCTCGCCTCCTTCACGGAATCCCGCTCGCTGCGCGTCCGCAGGGGGGCCGTGACGCTCGACAGCGCCGCCTCGGCCCACCACTACTCGCTCACCACGGATGCGGGCTCGATCACCATGACCGGCCGCATCAATGCCTCCGGGGTCCGTGGAGGCCAGGTCCGCTTGGTCGCATCGGATGGCCTCGTCCTTGCCTCCGGCTCGGTCATTGATGCCTCGGCCTCGGACTTCGATGCAGCGGGCAAGGGAGGCCGCGTGACGCTGGAAGCCCTCGGCGGCAACCTCGGCAGCCTCGCCATCCGGCAGGGTTCCTTGATCGATCTTGGTGTCGATTCATCGAACGCCTCCAGCGAATCCCTCGGCAAGTTCCAGGGCATCCTGCATCTTCGTGCTCCGCGAAATGCCGCCAACAACGACCTCGCCGTCGAGCCCATCAACAGCACGATCACGGGAGCATCCGCGATTCTCGTCGAAGGCTTCAGAACCTTCGACCTCGCCGACTTCGGAGGACTCATCACGGTCGGAGTCCAGAACCTGATCCTCAACAGCGGTCAGGAGTTCCTGGGAACGGGGGGCGCGACCACCTCGAACTACACCACCCTGTTCAATCGCCTCACCTCCAGCAACACCTCGATCGCCTCGAATCTGATCCTCAGCCCGGGCGTTGAAGTCACCAACAGTGCCATCGCGACGCCGCTCGCCTTCAACCTGAACGCGGTGAACAGCACCCTCGTCGTGCCCAACAGCGGCGGAAGCGTTTCCTTCCCGTCCGGCACGCCAGGAACCTCGAGGATCCGAACCAGTTCGACGGCCATCCTGACCTCGCCGAGCGGGGTCGTCTCCACCGTTGCGTCGAACACCAACATTGCCATTCAGGCGGGAAGCATTTTGACCCTCCAGAATGGCGGCACCATCACCTATGCCACCGGCTCCGGTGCCATTGGAGTCTCACTTCCTTCCGGAACGTCCTACACCACGGGCGCCAGCGGCACCACCGGCACGGTGACCGTGAAAGGCAGCGTGGTCTCCCTGAACACCGCCACCAGCAGCTCCGTCACCCTCACCGCAGGCACCGTGGTGACCTTGCCGAATGGGACTCCTGGCAACAACGCCATCCGTGCGACCTCGGCCGGGAGCATCACCGCACCCACGGGCACCGTCACAAACTTCAATCCAGGCACCAATGTCACCGTCACGGCAGGAAGTTTCCTGAGGCTCAGCAATGCCGGCACGGTCACCTTCTTCTCCGGCACCGGCGGAGCCTTCCAGGTCGCCCTTTCGACCGGCAGCCTCACCACCGGCGGGCCGGTCACGGTGACTCCTCCGACTCCCGACCTCACGCTCGGCACTCCCACCAGCTCGTCCTCCGCCGACTGGAATCTGGCCCTTGCCCGCTTCGGCCCCTCAAGCTCCGCCGGCTTCCTGACTGTCCGCACTCCGGGCAACATCCTGCTCAACAACTCGATCAGCGACGGCTTCACCAACGGCGGCTACAACTCCGCCCTCCTTGCCAGAAACAGCCTGCTGAAGAGCCATGCCCAGTCGTGGTCAATCCGGCTGGTGGCCGGAGCCGATCTGACCTCCGCCGACAACCGCAAGGTGATCGATTTTTCGGCCCTCCGCCCGGACTCCGGATCGGTGAGACTCGGCCGCAACGGATTCGCGGCCTCGGTCACGGGCGGCGCGAACGCCTTGACCTCCACTCCGATCAGCCCAGCCAGCTCCGGTCAGCTCTATCAGGTGATCCGCACTGGCAGCGGGGACATCGACGTGCTTGCCGGTCGCGACGTGCAACTGCTGAACCAGTTCGCCAGCGTCTACACCGCCGGCACCCTCGTCGCGGATCCCACCCTCGGAGGAGAATTTGAAACCCCGCGACCGAACCTGTCCGGCACCAGCGTCGGAGCCCTGGGAGCCATCCAGCAGGCAACCCCGGCACCCGTCCAATACACCACCGCCGGAGGAAATGTCAGCGTCGCGGCGGGCAATGATATCATTCATCTGACCCGCAATGCCGTTGGTGAACTCATCGCCGATTCCTCGCGACAGATGCCTGTCAACTGGCTCTACCGCCGCAGCCATGTGGACCCGCAGACCGGGGCCTTCGGACTTTCCCGCTACGGGGAGTTCGCCTCGACGACGTGGTGGGTCGATTTCACCAATTTCTTCGAAGGCGTCGGAACTCTCGGCGGCGGAAACGTCGCCCTGACGGCCGGTCGGGATGTGACCAATGTCGATGCCGTCGCGCCCACCAACGCCCGAATGCCCAAGGGTGCGCCGGATGCCTCCGGCCTGGTCGAACTCGGCGGCGGAGATGTCACGGTCACCTCCGGCCGCAACATCGACGGCGGAGTTTACTATGTCGAACGTGGAAAGGGCGTGCTGAATGCAGGTGGCTCGATCACCACCAATGCCACCCGTTCGCCCTCACTCGGCATCCTGACAACTCCCTCCGTGGTGCTCGATCCCAGCACCTGGCTGGCCACCACGCTCTTCGTTGGAAAATCCAGCTTCAAGGTCTCCGCAGCCGAGAACGTTCTGTTAGGCCCGGTCGCGAATCCCTTCCTCCTGCCTCAGGGCTACAACAACACGTTCTGGTACAAGACCTGGTTCTCGACCTACTCGGATCAAAGCGCCGTCTCGATCTCGTCGCTTGGCGGCGCGGTCACCCTTCGCCAGGGGACGACGATCTCCGCAGGCTCGATCGTCAGCGTGCAGCCGTCCCTCCAGGCCTGGTTCCAGAACCAGCTCCGGCTCTCGACCAATCCCCAGTCGGCTTCGTTCTTCCAGCCGTGGCTCCGACTCACCGAATCCCAGGTCACGCCGTTCGCCGCCTCGTTCGGCCTGATGCCGGGCACCTTGAAGGCCACCTCCTTCTCCGGCGGCATCTCGCTGGTGGGTGACATCACCCTCTCGCCCTCGAAAACCGGCACCCTCGAACTGCTTTCCGCAAGCTCCATCAATGGTTTCCAGATCTCCGGCATCGCCACCTCCGGCAGCACATCCAACTTCGCCTGGACGCCCAGCTCGCTCAACCTTTCCGATGCGGATCCCTCCGCCATTCCGTCCCTCGCCAATCCATTCTCCTATCAGTCGATTGTCGGGACCAACTCGGCATCGGCCGCGAACACCACCACGCTTGGCTTCTTCAGCTCTCTCGAAAGCCTCTTCGCGGAAACCGGCTCGACGGACGGCACTTCCCAGAGCAAGCAGAGGCTCCACACCGCTGGACTCCTGCACAGCGGCGATACCCAGCCGGTCCGGATTTACTCGGATGTCGATGTCACCGGCCTCGAGCTGTTCTCCGCAAAGTCGTCACGGATCCTTGCCGGCCGCGATCTTCGAGATATCTCGTTCTATCTTCAGAACGTGGGCAGCGGGGACCTGAGCGTGGTTTCCGCAGGCAGGGATCTCATCGCCTACGACGTCGGCACCGCGGACCGGGTCTCCGCGCAGTCGGATGGAAATGTCACCTCAACCTCGGGTGGCCCGCTTTCCGGGGACATCCAGATCAGTGGTCCCGGAACGCTGCAGGTCTTCGCCGGACGGAATCTCGATCTGGGCATCGGTGGCAACAATGCCGACGGCACCGGTACTGGCATCACCAGCATCGGCAATGGCAGAAACCCCTATCTCCCCTTCGAAGGCGCGGACATCATCGCTGCCGCCGGCATCGGCGACGCCAGGTCGCTGGAGGCCAGCAAGGCGGACTTCCCCTCCTTCATCACGAAGTTCGTCAAGGACAGGGACGGCACCCGCCATCTTCGCGAGCTCGGACTCAGCCAGGCGGACTTCGACGCCCTGTCCTCCGAAAGACAGCGCGAGCTGGCGCTCCAGGTGTTCTATCTCGTTCTCCGCGATACCGGGCGAAACCACAGCAAGCCGGAAAGCCCCGGTTTCGGAAACTATGATGAGGGAAAACTCGCCATCGCCACCTTGTTCCCGGAAACCGAGGGACGAGTCAACTGGAGCGGCGACATCAACACGAGAGCCCGTGACATCCGCACCCGCAACGGCGGCGACATCTCGCTTTTCGCGCCCGGTGGATCGCTGACCCTGGCCACGACCGTCATCGGCAATCCGCTGACTCCGCCCGGGATCGTCACCGAGGCCGGCGGCAACATCAACGTCTTCACCAATCTCAACGTGGACCTTGGCATATCCCGTATCTTCACGCTGAAGGGTGGCGATGAGATCATCTGGTCGTCGAAGGGAAACATCGCCGCCGGTTCCTCGTCGAAGACCGTCCAATCCGCCCCACCGACCCGTGTGCTGATCGATCCGACCAGCGCCGACGTGAAGACCGACCTCGCGGGTCTCGCCACCGGTGGCGGCATCGGCGTGCTGGCCTCGGTCGATGGAGTGGAGCCGAGCGACGTGGACCTCATTGCGCCTGTCGGAACGATCGATGCGGGTGATGCCGGGATTCGCGTTTCGGGAAATCTCAACATATCAGCCGCCGCCGTGATCAATGCGGGCAACATCTCGGTGGGTGGCTCAAGCACCGGTGCCACGGCCCCCACGGTGTCCGCGCCAAGTCTCGGTGCCTTGACCTCCACCGCCAACTCCGTGGTGCCCGCCGGTGCGGGAGCCCCGAGTCCGGCAGGGAAGAATGACGAATCCTCACAAGCAACCGGAGAGATGCCCTCCATCATCACCGTGGAGGTCCTCGGTTATGGCGGAAGCAGTGATGAGGAGGAAGACAAGGAAGATAAGAAGGAACTCAACTGAATTCAGAAACTCATCCTTGCTCCAGCGTGCCAGATCCATGCCTCGGTGTTGAAGTCCGCTCCCTGACCATCGCCGAGAACCGCCCGCTCCAGCCCGCCCATCAGGATGAGCTGATCGCGGTAGAGGTGGTAGTTTGCGCCGAGATAGAAGGAAGTGTATTCATCACCGATGAAGAAGGGTGAGCTGTCAAAGGCCGGGTCCGACGAGGTTCCCATGGTGCTGATCAGTCCGCCCGCATCATCCGAGACGGCATAGTGGTAGCGACCGATGATGTTCAATCGCCCTGGGATCGCCCAGTAGGTGGGAGCGAGAGTCAATCCGTAGGCGGCGCCTTCGCCCTTCGCGATCATGAAGTCGCCCATGAAGGAGAATCGGCCGCGATCGAGCACGATGCCGGTGGAGACCAGGTCGTGAAAGAGCGGATTCGTCGCGACGAGCTGGTTGCCGTTGGCGGATCTTCTTCCGGCAACACTGAATCGTGGAGTTGTGCCGGAACGCGCGCCGTCGAAGTTGTGGAGATAGTCGAAGTGCCAGACCACTCGGCTCAGCGACGAACCCGAGCCCTCGACCAGCGTGCGCTTCATGTTGAAAAGCAATGAACCTTCACCCTCGATTCCGGGAAAGTAGGGATTCGCATCGCCCGAGAACCAACCGAGGCCGAAGTCCCAGTCCTTGCGCTTGAAGTCCACCCGGATGCCGAGGGTTTGATCCGGCGCGATCATGTTCGTCAGCATCGAGCGGTCAGGATACAGGTAGTTCTCAGGCTCGATGCTGTATTCCGTTCCGAAATCCGGCCGGAATTTTCCAAAGGTCACGGCGGCGTCCGGCATGAACTCGGTGCGCACCTTGAGACGCTCGATCCCGCGCTGGTCGTCGCTTCCGGAGAACTCGTAGTTCGCCTCGATGTCCGTATTGCGGAAGGCCCGGATGCGGGCACCCAGACGGGTCCGGCGGCTGCGGGTTCCATCGAGATCCACCGACTTTTCCGGAACAACTCCAACGCCATCGACCTCGGCGTTGCCAAAGGCCGCCTGTTGGTCGAAGAACGCGGTGATGGCCATCCGCTGGACCCAGGGATTTGCCTCATTCTCGTAAACGACCGCCTTCGACCACACGGCATCGAGCCGGCTCGGCGGGTAGGTGGTTTCCGGATAGGTGAGCGCACCGCTGGCATCCCGGCCGGGGCCTGCGGGAGCTGCGGCGACCTGGATCTCGCTGGATTTCTTTTTTCCTTCAAGAGCGTCCAGCACGTCGTTGGCATGGACCACGCAGCAGAGTGCACTGTTGAGAAGCAGAATGGCCTTCATGGGGAAATTCATGGTTTGGTGGTTTCTTTCGCCTCATCCTTCTGCCGCTGGCGGTCGGCAGCGCGGCGGACGCGGCTGGTGTATTGTTCCAGGCTTTCGCTCTTCTTCAGGTTGAGGGCGGTTTCGAGAATTGGCAGCGCTTCGACATATCGCTTCTCGCGGACATACATCTGTCCAAGTCCGAGATTGGCCTGATAGGCCACTGCCGGGGTGCGCACGGCGAGTTGATAGTTGGTGCGGGCATTCTGAACCAGCGTGCCGCGCTTTCCTTCATCCTCCTCGTCCTTGGCGAGCTGGTCGAAGTGCTTGGCAAGTTCCAGCAGGACCTCGCCGTTGGTGGGATCGATCTGGGTCAGCTCGTTGAGGAGCTTTTCCACGGTCTCGGGCTTCTTCTGGGCCTGGGCGATCCGCACCTCGGTGAGCATCAGCAACGTCTTCTGAGCGTTGGGAACATTGGCTCCGACCTTCGACTTGATCTTCTCCACGAATGACAGTGCCTTGTCGGGGAAACCATAGTCGGTCAGGATCTTCGCGGACTTGAGCGCGCGCGGCACATCGAGCGTGGTCGATTTGTCGATCGCCGCCATGTAGGCGAAGAGGGCCAGCTGCGGCTCGCTGCGGTCCATGTAGAGGTTGCCCAGCAGGTTGAGGTTGCTCTCATCGGCGAGGCCCTTGAAACGCAGGATTTCGAGGTTGATGGCGGCGTCCTCCTTGCGGTCCATGCCGAGATAGGCGTTCGTTTGCTGGAGCCAGAGCTGCTTGTCGTTGGGATTCTCCTCGATGATCGAGCCGAGCAGGCTGGCCGCTTCAGCGAACTTGTCCTGGGCGAGCAGGGACTGGGAAAGGCCGAGCTTCCAGTCACGGGAGTTCGCATCGAGCAGATAGGCCTGACGATAGGCGTTCTCGGCAGCAACGGCGTTCTTTTTCACGAGGTGGCAGTAGCCGAGCATGCCATAGACCCGCGGGCTGGTCTCGCCGAGTTCGATGGACTTCTGAAGCAGCGGCAGCGCCTCGTTGGTCTGGTTCTTCGAGATATAGAGGAAGGCCAGGTTGGTGTGGGCACGGCGGAAGCGGGGAAAGCGCTTGATGGCCTCAAGAAAGGCGCGACGGGCCTCGTCCGTGCGGTCGGCCTGGAAGTAGAGGTTCCCAAGCACGAAGATCATCGCAGGGCTGATCTCAGCGGGCTGCTTCTTGGGATCGGTCGGGTTCTCGGTTTCCTTGATGAAGCGGATGATTTCCTGCTCGGCCTGGGCGAACTGGTTCTTTTCGAACAGGTCGCGGATCGTGGTCAGCGCGGCCTGCTCGTCCTGGGAGACCTTGGGCTCCACATCGGACAGGAATCCGTAGCTGCCGACGAAGTCCTTGATGAACGCAGGGTCGCTGAAAAGATTGGCCGGTGGAATGATGCGGTCTGCCTGCGCGATCGCTGGCAGGAGCAGCAGGGCCGGAATGAGGAATCTGGAGAACATGGCGGAAAGGGAATGGAGGAATGATGGAGGGAAAACTGGAGTTGGATCAGCTCTTCTTGACCTCAAAGTTGAATGGAACCGAACAGGTTGACTTGATGGCCCGGCCTTCCTTGACGGCGGGCTTGAACTTCCACCTCGCCACGGCCGTGAGGGCCGCCTTGTCGAGTTCGGAGTAACCGGAAGACTGCTTGATGGAGCTGCTGACGACCTGGCCACCGGCGTCGATGACACAACTGACCATGACGCGTCCGCCGACACCCTTGCTGAGCAGGGCGCTGGGATAGGTGGGGGGGAGCTTGCTGATCGGAGTGGGTGGAGAGTCTGCCTCATCACTGCCCAGCCCGTCACCACCACCGCCACGGCCACCGCGGGTGGCGAAGCGGGGCACATTCACCACGAAACCGCCGCCGGTTCCTTCAGCGAGGTCGCCAATGTCGATGTTGAGATCGAGGTCGGTGCTTTCCGAAGCCATCTCGGTGGTTGGGGCGATCTCGGGTTCGCTCGACTGCTCCTGGATGTCGGCCTCCTCGGGCTCGGTCAGATCGGGATCGGTCTCAGGTGGCGGAGGTGGAGGCGGAGTGGGCAGGGTGATGTCCACGATCTCGGCGGTATTCTTCTTTTTCTCCGCCTCCTCTTCAGAGTTACGGAAAAGAAACGAGACGGCTCCTCCGAAGATCACCACACCCAGCATCAGGGTGATGAGGAGGTGCTTGTTCTCTTTCTTGGTTTCCGCAGAAAATCGGGACATGCAGGCAGTGCAGGATGGGCGTTTCGACCCGGGATTACTTGGTCTGGGTGGCGAGTCCGATCTTGTCGATTCCCACGCGTCCGACGACTTCCAGCACCTGCATGATTCCCTGATACTGCGAGGCCTTGTCGCCACGCACCACGACAGGAAGGTCCGGGCTGGCGGCCTTCAGGGCGGTCAGTTCGTCCTCCAACTGGTCGAGCGTGACCGCCGTGGTGTTGAGGAAAATGCCGCCTTCCGGGCTCACCGTGATCGCCTGGAGCTTCGAGGCGGTCATCGGCGCGGAGGCCTTTCCTCCGGCGCGTGGAAGCTCGACCTTCACACCCTGGACACCAGCGGTGGTCATGATGATGAAGATCAGCAGGAGAACCAGGTAAAGGTCCACCATCGGGGTGACGTTGATGTCGTCAAAACTCTTTTCGTCTGCGGAGGCCATAGTCGGTGAAGATTTAGGGTTCGAGCGGGCTCAATGCTCGGGGCTCGGCGTGGTGGAGGCGGCTTCGGTATCCGGATAGAATTCGGCCACCTTGGCGACGAACTCGTCGATGAAGACCTGCATCTCGGCCACCATGTTCTTGATGCGACCGTTCAGGTAGCTGTAGATGAACAAGGCGGGAATGGCGACCACCAGACCGGCCACCGTGGCGAGTAGGGCGGACGCGATGCCGGGAGCGATGGAGTTCACGTCCACCTGTCCCTGTTTCGAAATGATGGCGAAGGTGATCATGACCCCGACCACCGTTCCGAGCAGTCCGACATAAGGGCCACCGGCGATGCTGATCGTCAGATAGACGAGGCCATCGGTGAGCTTGTGGTTTTCCCGGACCAGACCGGCGTCCAGCGAGGCGCGGATGGCCTGGACGGAGCGGCTTGATAGGGTGGTCGTCGGGACGCCATTTTCATCTGACGTGAGCCGGTGGCGGATCTCCTCGGAGCCGATGTGGTAGATGTGGTAAAGGGGCGAGCGCTGGACGAGCTTCTGGACCTTAGGATCCGCGTTGCCACCGAGGCTTTTAACACTCTCGCCATCGGCGTGGTCGATGGAAGTGAGGTCGGAGGAAAGCTTGTCCCACTGGGCAAGGAACAGGTCGGTGCCTTTCTTGATGGAGTTCAGGTAGAACATCTTCCTTGCGGCGACGGACCAGCCGAGCGCGATCATGACGAAGCAGACGCCGATGGCGATCCAGCCGTCGAACATCATGTTCTTGGCAATGTCACTGAAGAGCGAAAGATGCTCCATCGTCTTGCTGTGACCGCTTTCGACCTGGTCGTTCTTTTCCTCAAGCGCCTTGCCCATGGTGGAATCCATCGGGAGCGTGCCGGAGGAGTTGGCAAGTGTCTGGCTGATGATTCCGTTGGTGTCCTTCAAGGCGAGCACGGAGGGATAGGGCGTGCCGGTGGCGGCATACGTGGCAACTCCTTCGAAGGTCTTGTCGTTGGAAGCGAAGAAGACCGAGGGGCCGGCGAGAAGCAGGGTGCCGTCGGTGGCCTGACTGCCGTTCTTCAGCGCCCTGCCATTGAAGCGATGTCCGCCAATGATGGAACCGAGACGATCCAGACCGATCTTCAGCACCTGACAGCGTTCGATGAGCTCCGCCTTGGGATCTTCGGTGAGCGTGAGGGCCTTCTGGTCGATCTTTTGAACGGTCTCGTTGTAGAGCTGCCCTTCAGCAGGGTGAAGGCGGGTGACGAGGGCCTTGGAATACTGGTTGAGGAGGTCGATGGCGTACTTGACGTCGGTCTTGCTCTTGTCGAGTTCGCGATCGAGGATCTTGAGGTTGGTGGCGCGTTGCGACTCCTCTTTTTCGAGGGCGCGAAGCTCCTTGGTGAGGGACAGGGCCTCGTCGTCAAGGCGGTTGATCTCCTTGTAGAGATTGTTGCGCAGGGCACCGTATTCCTTCTGCGTGCTGTCGAGTTCGCTGACGGCCTTTTTCAGATCATCCCTTGCGGCATCCACCGTGCCTTCGGCCATGGCGGAGGTAAGGGAGAGTGCGCCGATGAAGGCGGCTTTCAAGGTGGACGGAATCATGGTTGGATGAGCGGAAGTTTGACGAAGGCCGGGTCCTGTTTTCCGGCGGAGGTTTCGATGAGTTTCTTGATGTCCGGGCCGATTTCCTTTTTCTCGGTGAACACCCAGCCCTTTTCAGTTGGACGGCCGGTGAGGGCGAAGGTGCCCTGCTCGTTGACGGAGTAGGCGAAGGCGAGGCCGAAGTAGATCGTCTGGACCTTGAATTCCCCGCCGCTCGCGTCGGTTCTCAGTTCGTCCACCACGTGGACGGTCTGCTGGTATTTCTCGGCTTCGGAAAGGACGTTGCTGATGTTCAGAAGGCGCTTGGAAACGTCCTCACCCTGCTTGTCGGCGGGGAGCTTCAGGGCGCGCTGAAGGTCTTCCATGCTCTGCACCATTTTCGCGTCCTTGAGCAGCGGATCGGGGAAAAAGCGGGTCTTCTGGAAGACATACTCCTCGATGCCGTGGAGTCTGCCGACCAGCTCCTGCTTGGCGGCGGCCAGCTTGTCACGGGCGGTGGTTTTTTCGATCGTGGCCTGGTCACCGCCTTCCTTGCGGACCTTGGCGGCGGCGATTTGTTCCTTGAGGTCGGCGATCTCCTTTTCGAGGCCTTCCTTGTAGTTGCGGAGGACTTCCTGATCGCGCGTCCAGTCGTTCTCCTCAACCTGGATCTTGCGCATGGTTTCCACCCACTCGCGGACGGAGACGCGCAGCTCTTCCGTGGGCGTGGGTTTCGCCTCCTGGGCACTGGTGGCCAGGGACGTGGCCACGATGAAAATGGGGATGAAAGGTCGCATGGTTGGCGTTGCCGGGACACAAAAGAGGGGGCACCGGCGTTTGCCGATGCCCCCCGTGTGACAGTTTTGTCAGATTGGCCGAGGGCCTTATTCCGGGATGGTGATGCGGTAGAACTCCTTATCAACCGTCTTCGGAATCGACAGCGTCATGTTGCCCGCAGCTTCCCAGGTCGTGAGTCCAGTGGACTTTTCGACAGGCAGGGTGAGGGTCACATTGCCTGGGCCGGCCGGAGCGGCAACCACGACCTGGCCGACCGAGCGGACGTCCAGGATGGAGGCGGCCGTGTAGAGGCTGAAGGCGGATGGGTTGCTGGTCACGCTGGTCTGGCCGGCCGTGAAGTTCGCGTTGAACTGCGCGGTGGTCTTGAGCGTTCCCAGGACGGTGTTGGCATCGCTGACTGCGGAGTTGAATCCGAGGGCGCTGTTGGTGGTTTCGACAGAGTCGGAGATTCCGTCACCGTCGGCATCGGCCATCGAGCTACCAGCGGATGCTCCGGTGAGCACTCCGGAGAGGCTGAGCTTGGTCCATCCGGAGGCCCAGTTCTCGGAGCCGAAGGCACCGCGATAGGTGGTGGCGACCGGAGCTCCGGTCTTCAACAGGTTGCTAGGCACCCAGAGTGGGGAGTTGGCGGCTGGACGGGGGTCGATTTCGGTCAACTCAAGTCCACCGTCACGGCTGTAGGCGGTCAGCTTCGGATCCACACCACCGTTGGAGTTGCCGTTGATTGGCGATCCTGTGGCGTCGAAGAAGGTGTTCGCCGCGAAGGTGCTGGTGTTCAGGTAGGTCAGGTTGCTGGCGTTGCTGCCCGTGTAGGCACCACCACCGAATCGGCCGATGGTGTTGTAGGCGAACTCCGCACCGCTGCCGACGCCGTCGTTGGTGGCCTCGATGAGGTCTTCCTTGTAGTCGTCGAACACCGAGTTGTAGACCTTGCCCTTGAAGCGGTCATCAAGGTAGATGGCGTTGTTGCCCTTGTCGTTGCCGTTTTCGGCGGTGGTTCCG
>JAIXPW010000106.1 GCA_027485995.1 Verrucomicrobiaceae bacterium | reverse complement strand
TCGCCATGGAGGGCGGCACAGGCGTGACCGTCCTGCTGGAGGGCCTTGCACAGGCGGTCGGCGCGACGCTTCGTGCCGGTGAAAATGACGGCCTGCTGGAGGGTCGGGTCGCCGAGCCAGTGGTCGAGGAGGCGGCGCTTGTGATCGACGTTGTCGACGTGGAACATGCGCTGGTCGATGCCCTCGTGCTTCACCTTGTTGGCGGCGAGCTCGATCTGCTCCGGATGATTCAGCAGCTCGGTGGCGACCTTTTTCACCGCGCCTTCCAGCGTGGCGGAGAAGAGCAGGCCCTGGCGCTTTTCAGGGATGTAGCTGGCGATCTGGCGGACTGGCTTCACGAAGCCCATGTCGAGCATGCGGTCGGCCTCGTCGAGGACCAGGAATTCCACGTTGGAAAGGTCCACACGCTTCTGGTCGAGGTGGTCGATCAGGCGGCCGGGAGTGGCCACCAGCAGATCCAGTGGGCGGGAAAGCAGTTGATACTGCGGGCCGTAGCCGACGCCACCGACGACGAGTCCGAAGGACAGGCCGGAGTGCTTGCCGAAGCGGCGGGCCTCATTGAGGACCTGCTCGGCGAGCTCGCGGGTGGGGGCCAGGACGAGGGCGCGGGGGCCACGGCGTCCGCTGCCGGGCTTCGCCATCAGGCGATGCAGCATCGGCAGCACGAAGGAGGCGGTTTTCCCGGTTCCAGTCTGCGCGGAGGCCATCAGGTCCTTGCCGGCGAGGATGATCGGGATCGAAAGACGCTGGATGTCAGTCGGTGTCTCATAACCACCCTCTTTCACGGCTTTGGCGAGGGCGGGATTCAATTCAAACGAGTCAAATGTCATGTAGTCAGTTTCAATAGGTGGGCGGCACGCACGAAGGCGACCACCCGATGCGGGCGACAAACGCCAGGAAGCCCCTCATGGAGCTCCTTGCTTTCTGGTTGATTCACTCCACGTGAGGCGGAGGAGAAACGGCCGGTTTGTCAAAAGCGGCCGATGACGTTTGCAACCAGAAAACCGCGGGATACCCCCCAAAGAAACGGATGAAAACGGCCGGACCCTTGCGGGCGGCGGCGGGGTCGTAGCAGGCAACGCGGGCCGCGCCTAGAGAAATCGAAGATAGTTTCGAACAAGGCCTCGCGTTTCAGCTTTACGTAAACTTTCCCCGATTGCGAGAAGTTGGAGAATCACCCATGCCCGCTGATCCCAAAGTCACCCTCGGCGAGATCGCCGAAAAAGCCGGAGTCACCCGCATGGCGGTGTCGCTGGCCCTGCGCGGCAAGGTGGGGGTTTCCGACGCCACACGGTCGATGGTGCTGAGGATTGCGGCGGAGCTTGGATACCGTCCCGATCCTGAGGTTTCGAACCTGATGGCCAGGATCCGCGCGAAAACACCCGCCACGACCAAGGCCTGCATCGCGCTGCTGACGGCGGGCCCGACGACCCCCGGCAGCCAGCGTTCGATCACCGAGCGGAAATACGTCGAAGGCGTGGTGACCCGGGCAAATGAGTATGGCTACCGGATCGAGGAATTCTCGATCTTCGGAAAAAAGGACGCCGTCCAGACCGCGAAGATCCTTTGGAACCGGGGCATCGACGGAATCGTCATCCGCCCCCTGCAATACGGCCTGGCGGAGGGTGGAGCCCATCCCCTGCATTTCGACTTCGAGCGCTTTCATGTGGTGGCAATCAGCGAAACGCTGAAAACTCCCGTCCTGGACCGGTCCCTGCCCGATCAGTATTCCGCCATGCTCACGGTGCTGTCCGAGTTGGGAAACCTGAACTACCGGACCATCGGGCTCGTTCTGGAGGAGGAGCTGAACATTCGAGTGAATGGAAAATGGACGGCCGCCTACCTCCAGCACCCCTTTCGCTCGGGCCTGCTGTCCCTGCCTCCGCCATTGATCATGGCTTCGCCGAATCAGGCGGACTTTGACCGCTGGTATGATCGACACCGCCCGGACGCCATCGTCAGCGTCAACCGCTACGTGCTGGAGTTTCTCAGGAATCGGGGGCTCCGGGTGCCGCAAGACCTGGGTTACGCTTCGCTGGATCTGGATGGCGATATCCCTGAAAACATCGGCCTGAGCGGGATCGATCAGAACTCCCACATGGTCGGAGCCGCAGCCGTGGACATGCTGATTGGAGCCATGCAGCGCGCTCAGCGAGGCATCCCGGAGCATCCTCGCCGTGTTCAGGTCGAGGGCACCTGGAAACATGGCCTCAGCACGGAAATGCAGCCTCATCCGTCTCGCTGAGCTGCGGTCATATCGGCGTCTTTACGTAAAGTCGGTAGAAAGTTGCGGTGAACTGTGCCCTGTGATTTTTCACTGATACAAATCCATCTTGCTCTGAATCAAGGGCTTCGACTTCAGTCAACCGATCTGGGAAACAATCCCGATCGAAGGAAAAGTTCCGGAAGTCCCATGAATGCGAGTGTAAGGTGGTTGGATTCCAAGAATCATCGAAATGAAAACCCAAATCAAACCACTCCTTGCCCAATTCAGCCTTCTCGCCTTCGCAGCAAGTGGCGTTCTATTGGCCCCAATCGCGAGAGCCAGCCTGCTCGCCTCCGAGGACTTCAATTACTCTGCGGGCGTCAACTTGTCCGACAACAGCGTGAATGGCGGATCAGGTTGGACCGGAGGTTATGCGATCGGTGCGCCTTCCCAAGGCTACCTGAATGAGACCCGCAACGGTACACCCCTCAGCTACCCGAACTATGTGACCAATGGAGGGACTTACGCCAATCTCGCCTCGGGCTATGGCGGTCCGGCCTTCAACTATTTCCAGCGCACCGTCGACGTCGGCGGAGCTTTTTCCGCCTACAACGACGGGACCCGCGTCGGCAAGAATGAGACGGTCCTGTGGGGCAGTTTCCTCTACAACAAGGTCAACGGCCTTCAGATGTGGCTGCAAGGCGCAGGCAACAACATCTTCACCCTCCCGACGGGAGGCAGCGACAGCCTCTTTGTGTTCAGGATCTCCTTCGGGTTGAGAAATTCCGATACCGTCACCATCTGGAACAATCCGGATCTCACCACCTGGACGCCGGCCGCGACCCCAAGCTCCACGCTGACTGGTGACTACTCCTTCCAGACCCTGGTCTTCGTGGCCCCGAACAGTGAGAACGAAGGCCGTGTCGATAACATCCGCTTTGGTAACCAGGCCATCGACGTGGTCCCCTACACCACGCCCTCGGCGTATCAGACGTGGGCAAGCTCGAAGGGCCTGGATCCCCAGACCGATGGCGCGCCTGACTTCGACAAGGATGGCGATGGTTCCAACAATCTCACCGAATACGCCTTCTTCACTGACCCCAACTCCGGATCTTCGTTCCCGGCCCTGACGCAGGCGACGGATGCCACGAACCTGTCGCTCACCTATCTGCGGGCCAAGGCTGCCACCGATGTGACCTTCACTGCTCAATGGTCCACAGACCTCCAAACCTGGTTTTCCCCCGGAGTGACCGATGTGGCCACCGGAACCGAGAATGCCGATACCGCCGAGTATCAGGCCACCGTCGAAAAGGAATCCGCCCAGAGAAAATTCCTGCGCATCCACGTCACCCTCAACACGCCGTGATGTGGCAGCTCCCCTCGCAATCAACTCTCCAATTCAATTGATTGTCCCGTTCGCCGCGCTCAGCCTACCCCTGCTTTTTCTCTTGGAGACGGCGCTCCCCGCCTTCGGAGACCCCGCCATCGATCCCGCAAAGGCCGCTCCCCCGGTCCTGCCAGCGCTTTCCTACACCAGCACCTGGCTGGGAAACTCCCATGGCCAGGGCGATGGAAAATGGATCCAGAACAACATCCTCGGACTGCATGTCACCCCGGCAGGCGTGGTTTACACCAACAGCTGGTGGGACGAAGGCCGTCGTGAAAGCGGGATCTACTCAGGCAAGGACGGCGATCCCATCGGCATGCTCGAAAGTCTCCACGACTCCTTCGGCGGTGGCTTCGCAGTGACCGGAGATGAAGAATACCTCTACGCCTCGAACTGGGACAGCGTCCGCCGCTGCTCGCTGGATGGAAAGGTCGCACCCTTTCCAGGCGGCGCAGGCCCGAAGAGTGATTCGATCGATGTCTCCACCAATCCCACGGGCACCAACAAGGGCATCGGCGTCCGTGGTCTCGCCATCGACAAGGCCAACCACCGCCTTTTCATTTCCGAAACGACCGACAACGAGCTCGAGGTCTGGGACACCACGACGATGAAGATCGTACAAAATTGGCCGGTCGAGCGTCCCGGACCAATTGCCTGCGCGCCCGACGGCACGGTCTGGATGATCAGCCGCAAGGAGGACGGCAATCGGGCGAAGATCCTCCACTACGACGCCTCAGGAAAAAAGCTGCCCCAGGAACTCACCGACGGTGACGGCTTCGATCCCACCGGACTCTGGTTCGATGCGAAATCCGCGCGACTCCTCGTGGCGGACAACGGCCCCGACCAGGCGATCAAGATCTACGCGAACCCCACGAAATCCGCCGATAAGCCCGACACAACCTTCGGCAAAAGCGTCTTTTCCGGAACAGCGGGCGAAATCACCACCAACAAGTTCGCCACCAGCGGGCTCACGGGCGTCGCCACCGATGCAGCAGGAAATTACTACATCTCCTTCAACGGCGTCGGCCCGCAGTCCTTCTGGCACGGCGGCGGCACCGTTCTCGAGTCATGGACACCTTCAGGCGAACTCCGCTGGCGGAAACTCGGACTCGCCTTCGTGGATTGCGCGGATGTCGATCCCGCGTCGGACAGCGTCGACGTCTATGACAAGTATTCCCACTACCGGCTCGATCTCAACAAGACCACCGCCGGCACCGAGTGGTCCTACGTCGGCCGGACCCTGAACCAGATCCGCTATCCGGCCGACCCCCGCTTCCTCCGCGCGGCGGATGGCTGGGACTACACCGGCGGAACCTTCGTCCGCAACGTGAAGGGCAACAAGCTTCTCTACGTCATGAGCATGCAGGCGAGGAGGCTGCTCATCTTCCGCTTTGATCCGAAGACGAATGGAGAAACCGCGATCCCGTCCGGCATCTGGGAGTCCCAGGCGAACTACAAGGCCGGCTACCCCGGATGCCCTCCAGGAAATGATTTCCTCTGGCGCGACAAGAATGCCAACGGCGGCTTCGATGCCGATGAGTTCGCTGCCGGTCCCGGCATGCCCAATCTCGGTTACGGCATGTGGGTCGATTCCGATGGCACCCTCTTTTCCTGCAACCACTGGGCCGGCAATGGCATTGGCATCCGCGCCTGGAAGATGCAGGGCTTCGACGAACACGGGAATCCGATCTACGACTACTCGGCGGGAAGTTACGTCGAGTTTCCACGCCCCGAAGGCAGCCATGGCGAACTACGGCGCGTGGAGTATTTCCCGGACACCGACACGATGTTCGTCGCCAGCACCAGCCGCAACGATGGCGACCGCGACGCAGGAAACCGCATCGTCCGTTACGACCACTGGGGCACCCCGCAGCGCACGATCGCCTGGACGTTGGATCCGCCGATGGACGGCACGAAGATCTCCAGCATCAGCGTGGCGGGCGACTATCTCTTTCTCGGCTACAGCTACTTCGGCAGCAACAGCCGCGAGGGCACGATCCGCATCCACCGGCTTTCCGATGCCTCCTACGTTGGGGAAATCACCCCCACGCCCGCGGTCGGCTCGCTCTGCGGCACCTTTGACATCCCCTATGCCATCCGCGCCGCCAAAGCCCGCAACGGCGAGTATCTGATTTTCGCCGAGGATGACCATTTCGCGAAGGTCATCGTCCACCGATGGCATCCGAACGGAACCACCGTCGTCGACACCCTCGACGATCTGAAAAAAATCGACGCAAGCCGGAGCTCGGCAGGCTGGTCAATCGACTCGTCCAACAAGGAATTCTTCGACAAGGACGGGGGTCGTGCCACTCGCAGCACGGATACCGCACAATCCCTTGTCTGGGAGGGCAAGGGTTTCCACAACTTCTCCGCCTCGATCTACTTCGATGCGAAACTGCAAATCGATCCGCTGGTGGCATTCTCAAGCTCAATCGATGGCACGACCTGGCAGCCTGTGAAAACCGCCCGCAGCCCGGCAGTGGGCAGTGGAGGGGGATGGATGGTCAGCACCTTTCGCCCGGAGTCGGATGTCCTGCCGCAGGGCACCCGTTACCTAAGGTTGCAGCTCGCACCCAGCGGGGTGAACTGGAACCTGCAGGTGGGACGCGTGGAGCTGTTCGGCTCGCCGTCCCCTCCTGGGAGATAACCTCAGCCCAGCGCCTCCAGCACCTTTTCGAGGGTCAGCTCGTTCTGGCAGCGCAGGTCCATCACGCACTTCGCGGCGAAGCAGGGCGAGCACTCCACGTGGCGGCGCAGGATCGTGTGACGCCTGCCCAGCGGACGTTTCCAGGCAGGTTCGTTCGGGCCGAAGAGCACCACGCAGGCCGATCCGGCATGTGAGGCCAGATGCGGCAGCGAACCATCCGCCGCGATGACCTTTTCGTGCGCGGCGAGGATCGGCAGCGCTTCTCCCAACGGCTCCAGTTCGGCGAATCGCGCGTCATCACCGAGCGCAGCCAGCAATTTCGCCGCCAGGCCGCCGCCGTTCGGGACGGCGACGATCGTCGGACGCTTGCCGCTTTCGATCAGCGCCCGTGCGACCTTTTCCCAACGCTCCAGCGGCCACTCGTGGCTGCGACCGTAGTCGGAGTCCGGGGCCAGCAGCACCGTGCCCGGCACTGGCGGGATGCCGAGATCGACCGGCCCGAAAAATCCCGGCACGCGGGTGTCGATGCCCATCGCTTCCGGCAGGGAAAGGTAGTGCCGCACCCGGTGTTCGATCGGTCCCGGCACAGGCAGCGGCAAGGGATCGGTGAGAAGCTTCATCAGCGCCTTCTCGCCGGAAGGCCCGGTGCGACGGGAAATCCTTGCCCGCGCGCAGGCCTCCGCCGCGATACCGTCTTCCCAAACGACCGCCGCTTCAAAGCCACCGAGTGGTTCCGCGATCACCTTGGCCTTGGCCTTCGAACAGTAGTGAATGATCGAAAGCCCGGGCAGGGTTTTCCAGAAGGTCTCCTGCGCCTCCGGACAAAGCATCGTCACCGGCAGCCCCGATGCCACCAACGCCCGCACCGCAGGCACGGAGAAACAGGCCTCATCCCAAGCCTGCGGAGCCGCGATCACCATGCCGTTCATCACGCTCACTTTGGATCAGGTTCCGGCAAGGGATCAACCGGGGTTTCGGGCTCGATGGTGTTCGGAGGGAGTTCGTTGGGTTCGGTGGTGATACCGGTGCCGGGATATTCGGTGACTTGTGTTTGAGTGGTTGGATAATCGAGTTGCTCAAGAAGAACTCCAGAGGCATCCGGCTCTAGAAGCATCAGGATCCTAAGTTGCGAAGGCTGCAAACCTCGGGCTTGTTGAATCGAAGAACCAAAACCAAAAGCATTTGGATACTTTTGATCGGGCGTTAAAGGAAAGACATCCATCAATTCAAACTCACGGTGGCTGGGCAGGATTTTGGGGAGACCGGGTGCGAAAGGATCGACTTCGTCGAGTTCAATAAGGTTGCCACTAACAGGATCCTGCTTGGTTCTTGCCAATTGAAGCCAAAGGATTGGTTGTTGTTCAGCAGCACGCCAACGGTGCATGGTTAGCTGGTCCTGTTCCTTCGTTAAGTCGCAGAGTTCCCAAGGTGCGTAGGCTTCCTTGAGCAACCAAGTTCCGGAGTCGGCGTATGGAGCAATTGGTATCTCGCGCGGGATGGCTTCAGTTGCTTCCTTAACGGATGTCACTCCAGCGATTCCTTGCCCGTAGGCTGCTAAATCCTCCTTCAGCAGTTCATCCATCCTCGCACGAGCCTGGTTCTTCTGCTCCGAGCTGAGCTGAAGCGCTTCTGTTAGAGCCTCCAGATACCAAAGCTGCTGTTTGGCACGCAGGGTTCCCTTCGGCGAGCGATCGACCTGATCCAACCCCGCCGCCTGGAAATCCGTGATCATCCAGCGGATTTCCTGGTCGGTCATGCCGCGTTTGGCGCGTTCGAGGTAGGTGGCGATCGGGTCGGTGGAGGGGAGGACCTTTCCGATCGGCCTGCGACCATCCGAGCGCAGTTTCGTGGGCGCGGCCTTGGCTTTCGCCGCGACCCGGAAGATGGGCTCGCCGCCGTTGGAAACATGGACGATCTGCCAGACGCCGAGGCCAGTCAGCAGGCAGGCGGCGATCAGGGTTTTGGAAATCCGTCTGCGTGGCGCGGCCTCCGTTTCCTGATCGACGAGGGCCTCTAACAGGACATCGCGCTCCGGAAGAGGCTCCTCCGGCACATGGCTTTCCAGCTCCTCGTCGGGTTCGTTCAAAAGTCAGGGATGGGTTTCGACTGAAGCGTTGGGAAAAACTGCGGCAGGTGGTAGTCCGGCTCGCCATTGCCGAGCTTGTTGGCGGTCATGAACCGCTGGGCGGGCGAGTTGAGGATGAAGGTGACATTTCCCTTCGTCTCCGGGCCGAAATCGATTCGGGCCTCCAGGACATCGAGCGCGATCGACATCGCCGCGACCCAGCCTCCGCTGGGGGCCAGTTCGTAGTACGTCTGGACGTCCGGCATCGGCTCGTTGCGCGCGGTATCGCGGACCCTTGGCGCGGTGAACTCGCAGCTCCACCAGGCGCCATTTGGAGAAAGGTTCAGTTCCACGTAGCGTCCGCTCTTCGGATCGGCCAGGAACAGCTCGGCGACGTCGTACTTCCAGAGCTCGGGCTGGAATTTCCCGGGTCGCGCCTGTGGGTGGAGCAGCGCCGGAGAGGTGTGGGAGGCCAGGAACCAGAGCCGTTCGGCATCCTTGGCCAGCGCGAACCCAGCAGCGGGCTGAAAACGGTCTCCAAACCAGTCGGCGCCCAGCCCGAAAATTGGAAGGTCGAGGTCGCCCCAGACGAGGGGTTTCGGGCTTTCGAAGAGGATCATGCACCTCCCGTTAAACCCGGCCGGGCAGCGGGTCGAGCGGGAACCTTGAGTCGCGCCACAGACTTTTTTGAAAAACTTGATTTGGAAATCGGAAAAGGTTCGCCAAATGCTTGAGTATCTGGCTCAAACGCCTCGCCCTCACATGTCTCGCCGCACCAACCGTCCCGCCGGTTTTTATGACGCCATCGAATACATCGGTCCGCGTCCGCAGAAGCCTCGTCGCTCCCGGCAGAATTTTTTCGGAGGCTGGGTCATCCTGCTCCTCGCGATGGGCCTCGCCTACATTTTCGGCCGTCCACTTCTGCACTCGGCAAACGAGGAGAGACTGGGCACCTCGGTGGAAAATGTGGACCGCAGCATCGCCCGCCTGTCCACCTCGCCGGTCATTGGTGAACGCCTCGCCGCCGCCGCCCTTCAGCAGACCAAGACTCCCGTCACCTACGACGCCACCTATCGCCAGATCAGCTACCCGAACGGCGACATCCCGGCGGACAAGGGCAAGGCCGAGGACGTCATCATTCGTGGCTTCCGCGCGGTCGGCACCGATCTCCAGCAGCTCGTCCATGAGGACATGGAAAAGAATTTCCGCGAGTATCCGCAGGTTTACGGAGCTTCCGCGCCGGACACCAACATTGATCACCGCCGCGCCGCGAACCTGAAACGCTTCTTCGAGCGCCAGGCAGAGTCCCTCAGCACCGTGCGCAATCCTGCCGAATACCTTCCGGGCGATGTGGTGGTCCTCAGCCATCCTGGCACCCGCACCGATTCCAACGGCCAGGTCGAGATGCACATCGCCCTCGTCGTCCCAGGCCCGGCCGATCACGCCTCTGAGCCCTGGCTGGTGCACAACCTGGACTCCACCCCGAGGTGGGAAAACGTCCTGCTCGATTACCAGATCCTCGGCCACTACCGCTTCGGCCGCTAAGTTTGACGTCGCTTGGCCTTTTCGCTCTGGAGGGGTCAGGGGTCAGGGGTCAGGGGCCAGGTAGAGGAAGAGATTGGAGACTAGGGATCGTGGATTTTGGATTTCGTCATTCGGGAATTCCTCATTCGTCATTTCCAACGGACCCCGGCCCCTAGCCCCTGCCCCCTCAATCGCGGACAGTCCGCCAGTTGCGCCTTTTCCCTGGCGGCCCAAACACCCTCCCGGCCCGAGCGTGCGTAAAAAGTTGTCCTTTC
The DNA here is from genome assembly GCA_027485995.1 of Verrucomicrobiaceae bacterium. Lineage (GTDB taxonomy): Bacteria > Verrucomicrobiota > Verrucomicrobiia > Verrucomicrobiales > Akkermansiaceae > Luteolibacter. The sequence goes on along the minus strand of JAIXPW010000106.1, from coordinate 3,677 downwards.
GCGGGTTTCGTGGTTTCTCACTCCCCCCGCGCCATGACCTCCAACGAGATCCGTAACAGCTTCCTCGATTTCTTCCGCGAACAGCAGCACACCATCGTGCCGTCGGCCTCGTTGATGCCGCAGTCCCCCGGCCTGCTTTTCACCAACGCGGGGATGAATCAGTTCGTTCCGTATTTCCTCGGCACCGACAAGGCGCCCTACGATCCGCCACGCGCCGCCGACACCCAGAAGTGCATCCGCGCCGGTGGAAAACACAACGACCTCGAGGATGTCGGCTACGACACCTACCACCACACGTTCTTCGAAATGCTCGGGAACTGGTCGTTCGGAAACTATTTCAAGAAGGAAGCCATCCTCTGGGCCTGGGAGCTCGTGATCGAACGCTGGGGCCTGCCCGCCCATCGCCTCCACGCCTCCGTTTACGCGCCGAAGCCGGGCGATCCGGGTGCCTTCGACCAGGAAGCTTACGACATCTGGGCCGAGCTGTTCCTTTCGAAGGGCTGTGACCCAGCCGTCCAGATCGTCCATGGCAACGTGAAGGACAACTTCTGGATGATGGGCGAAACCGGCCCCTGCGGCCCCTGCTCCGAACTCCACGTCAACCTCACCCCCGAGGGCGATCCCAAGACCGGTCGTGAGCTGGTCAACAACGACTCCGACCTCTGCATCGAGATCTGGAACCTCGTTTTCATCCAGTACAACGCCGAGGCCGATGGCACCTTCCGCGAGCTTCCCGCCAAGCACGTCGACACCGGTATGGGCTTTGAGCGCGCCTGCTCGATCATCCAGAACACGAAAGGCTTCACCGACTTCTCGAAGAAGCCCAGCAACTACAACACCGACGTCTTCCGCACGCTCTTCACCAAGCTCGAGGAACTCAGCGACAAGACCTACTCCGACATCTACCCGGCCCTGGGTGCCGACCGCTCGGCCTTCAGCGAGGAAATGAAGACCGCGATCGCCTTCCGCGTGATCGCCGACCACCTCCGCACCCTCAGCTTTTCCATCGCCGACGGCATCCTTCCAGGAAACACCGGCCGGAACTACGTCCTGCGTCGTATCTTGCGTCGTGCCGTTCGATACGGCCGCCAGCTTGGATTCTCAGGACAGAAGATGCTGTTCGATGGGCTCGTTGGAACGCTCGTCGAGCAGATGGGCGGCGTGTTCCCGGAATTGAAGAACCGTGAAGCGGTCATTCGTGAAACGCTGAATCGCGAAGAGGCGAGCTTCAATGAGACGCTGGATCGGGGGCTTCGCCGCTTTGAAGAAGAGGTGACCGAGGTCAAGGATGGCGTGCTTTCCGGTGATGTGACGTTCGAGCTTTATGACACATACGGCTTTCCGGATGACCTCACTGAACTGCTTTGCACCGAGCGGGGTCTGAAAGTTGATAAGGCACGTTACGAGCAACTCATGGAAGAAGCCCGCGAGCTTTCACGCGCCGCTCAGAAATCCAGCATCGTTCGCGCCCTCGACATTTCCTCTGAAGCCGTGACCGAGTTCGTCGGCTTTGAGTCCGATGAGGTCACCGCCACCATCCTCGAAGTTCATCCGCAGGAAGACGCGCTCTTCGTCATCACCGACAAGACCGTCTTCTACGCCGAGATGGGCGGCCAGGTCGGCGACAGCGGCACGCTCACCGTGGCGGCGGTTTCCAACCGCCAAGCCTATCCCGTCGTCAGCGTCCAACAGATCGGAAAAGCTCGCGCCGCTGTCGTTCCAGCCGACGCCAATCTCAAGGTTGGAGACGTCGTCACGCTTTCACTCGACACCTCCCGCCGCCGCCCGATCGAGGCTCACCACTCCGCCACCCACCTTCTTCACTGGGCGCTTCATGAAATCGTCTCGAAGGACGCCACCCAGCAGGGTTCATCCGTCGATGAAAACCGTCTCCGCTTCGACTTCGGTGGCAGCGCCGTGACGTCCGAGCAGATCGCCGCGATCGAAGAGAAGGTGAACGCCGCGATTTCCGCGAACGACACCGTGTCCTGGACCGAGGTGCTCCACGCTTCGATCAAGGGTCGCCCCGACATCATGCAGTTCTTCGGCGACAAGTACGGAGATACGGTGCGCGTCGTACAAATCGGCGGCGGCTCCAACACCCTCGACGGCTACTCGATGGAACTCTGCGGCGGCACGCACGTTCGCAAGACCGGCGAGATCGGCCTTTTCAAGATCAAGAGCGAAGGAGCGATCGCCGCCGGCGTCCGTCGCATCGAGGCCGTTTGTGGTGACGCCGCCCACGCCTGGGTCGCCCACCTTGCCGCGCAGGAAGCCGAGGAATCCGCCGCCGCGCGGGCCAAGCTCGATGCCGCCAACGACAAGCTCAAGACCCTCGGAGCCGAAACCGTTTCCGTCTCCAACAGCGCCAACGCCGCCGAGATCAAGGACGCCGCCATCGAAGCCGAGAAGCGCGTCAAGAAGCTCCAGGCCGGAGCCGCCGCCCAGATGGCGGATGCCGCGCTGGCCGAACTAATCGAAAAGGGCGGCCCGATCGTCGCCAGCTTCGAAGCCGATGCCTCGCTCGTTCAGGAACTCCTCAACGGCCTCAAGAAAAAGCAGTTCAACGAAGCCGCCTTCCTCATCGTCGACGACGGCGACAAGCTTCAGCTCGCCACCTACTGCGGTGACGCCGCCCAGGCCCGCGGCCTGAAAGCCGGCGACCTCCTCCGCGATCTCGCAGCCCTCGCCGGCGGCAAAGGCGGCGGCAAGCCCGACCAGGCCCGTGGTGCCGCACCGGATCGTTCGAAGCTGGAAGAATTGAAGGCTTCAGCCTCGTCCCGATTCCAGTGATCGTCCGGGCTGCCGGACCTTGACTCCGTGGAGTTTGCCAAGCTCCCGATCAAAAGAAACTAAGGTCTGGCTGTCGGCGATGGAGATGGCTGCGAGGTAGCAGTCGGCGAAATCCAGTTTTCCCGCGCCGAAGAGCTTCAGGGCGTGGATCATCCTGCCGTTTTCCTCGGAGTGGAATCCCGGGCTTGAAAGCAGATGAGCGAGCACTTCCGCCGTTTTCGAACGGGAGTGTCCGTAGAATCCGGTCAGCACATACACCGCCTCCGCCAGAATCATCGGCAGGACGGCGAGCCGGGCCTTTCCTGAATCCGCCGCCTCAAAGAGCTTCGCCACCTGGGAAGCCTGATTGGCAGGTTCGCCCGTGATGAAACGCAGGAGGACGTTCGTGTCCACCAGAAGGGGCTTCATCGCTTGCCCTCCCGTGCCGCCTTTTTGACACGTGCTTCTCTGGATTTCGCCCGCGCCTCCTCGAATGGCACTCCGGATTTCCCGGCAGGCGGCTTCAAGGCTCCGAACACCGCCATGGCCCCGGGCTGGGGTCGGATCACTACGGAATCGCCTTGGATTTCGTAAGTGATCCGATCTCCCGCCTTCAGATGCAGGGCACGACGAATCGGAGCTGGAAGGGTGGTCTGGCCTTTGCTGGTGATCGTGGAATGCGTCATGTAATTTCCTTACTTTTGGAGTATTGCCTTACATCTCTCAAATGCAAGGCATCAGGAGCCGTTGCCGCCCTTCGGTTCCTTCCACGCCTTGAACTCAGAAGGCCGCAGGCGGTAGCGCGCGATGTTGCCCTCGTGCAGTGTCAGCAGCTCCAGCCGCACGACCTTCCGCATCTGCTCGCGATCGCTTTCAGGAATCGTCTTGTTCACCTGCTTGCGGAT
>JAIXPW010000218.1 GCA_027485995.1 Verrucomicrobiaceae bacterium | reverse complement strand
ACGGCTTTTACAACCCGCGACGCAAACACTCAGCCCTCGGCTGGAAATCACCCGTGGTCTTCGAACAGAGGGCCGCCTAAATTGAGCACCTGACCGGAACGAAACCGGTGCAGGTCCATCTTCCTCCTCCGAACCGTCCGCGCAGATCGGCTGACCACCCGAGGTGATGACGGTGCCCCCGACGGAGGTCGCCGACGGTTTCCAGCTGGAAACACCGACATCACCCCCCTGCCCCATGGCATCCGTGCCATCGCCATTCTGGACCGCGGTCTCCTCGCGCGCCTCGTCTTCGGGCCGGACATAGCCGCGATAGACCGCAAGGCTGCCATCCCGATCCAGCGTGACGAAGACGCCCGCGCGCCCGACCTCGACCGGGTCGAAGATCACGGGCCGCTGCTCGAGTGCCTCCATCGCCATTTCGAGCTGACCGAGCCGCGCATCGATCTCTTCGGGGTATTCGTCTTGGCCGGAGTATTCCTCCTCCAGCGCGCGGTACTCGGCGAGGAGCGAAGCGTGGGCCGCGCTTTCCTCGTCGGTCATCGGGGTGGGATCACCGGCGAGACGCCGCAGGCCGTGGCTGTAGCCATAGGGGAGGTCGGTCGCCACCTCGATCCACTTCCAGCCCTCGGAAGCAAGGGCTTCGGCCTCCGCCTGAAGCTTCTCGGTGACCAGCCGATCGAGCAGGGCAGGGTCCTCGAGCCAGCCACCGTCATCGCCCTGAAACAGATCGCGCAGGACGACGCCTCCCGCCGCCTCATAGGCATCGACACCGACGAAGACGGCACGACGATCCGAAGCCCGAACCGAAGTCTCCGTCAGCATGCGCCGGATGGCATAAGGCTCCTTGTTCCAGGAGTTCTTCGCCGCATCCCAGACCTGCACCTGACGCGCATGATCCGGGTTCACCGTGAAGGCCATGAGCTGCTCAAGCGTCATGCCATCTTCGGCATAGACCTCGAGCAGGGCAGGGGCTACGGCGGCGAGTTTCAGGCGCTGCTTGACGATCTGCGCCGTGACGAAGAAGGCGGCTGCGATCGCTTCCTCGCCCTGACCTTTCTCGCGCAAGGCCTGGAAAGCGCGGAACTGGTCGAGCGGGTGCAGGGCGACGCGCTGCATGTTCTCCGCCAGCGAGTCGTCCTCGGCGAGGATCTCCGACGCAGAATCCCGCACGATGCAGGGGATCGGTGCGGTCTTCGCCAGCCGCTTCTGCTTCACCAACAGCGACAGCGCCTGGAAGCGCCGGCCACCGGCGGGGATTTCGAACAGTCCGGTCTCGACGCCCTCGGCATCGAGCATCGGCCGCACGCTCAAGCCCTGCAGAAGTCCGCGACGCGCGATGTCTTCAGCCAGTTCCTCGACCGAGACGCCAGCCTTGATGCGCCGCACGTTGGATTGGCTCAACACAAGCTTTTCGAAAGGGATATCCCGCGAGGGGGACAGGGTAACTTTCTGGGTTGCTTTCGCCATCAGATCTTCTCCACGACGGTCGCCGGAAGCCACTCTTCCGATCTCACTTCCCGTCACCCCTCAACCAACCCTCCTTTTCCTCTCACGCCGGTTACCGCGGCTGACGGCCGTTCACCGACGATCCGCCAATTGGTGCCTGAATCCAGGGCTTCTTCTGTTGGACCATTTTTACTGGCCGGTCACCTCCATCAGACGCTGGTAGTCAGCGGTGACCTCCTGAGCTTCCTCGAAGGCCCGCGCGCGCTCCTGATCGAGGCAGCGAAAGTACTGTGATACATCCAGAACATAGAGTTCGAAATCCTGACGCAGAAGGTCCGCGTACTCGCGGACACTTTGCTGATCTTCTGGGAGATAGGGGCGAACCGGTGCGATGCATGTGTCCGCCGCAGCCTGCTGGGCCACCGAAAACACCGCCACCAGAAGCGCGGACCTGCCGAAATGGATAACTGGCATTCAGACGTGTTTCGTTGGCACAAGTTTCTCTGCAGCGCTACACTTGTAGCGCACCCACCAAGGCGCGGCACTGCAAAAATAGTTGATTGCGCTTCTAGATAGACTCTTGTATCCGGCCCGGGCAACGCGTCGCGGCCGATACTGTCCTATGGATCAGGAAGGCTTGTGACCATCATGACGATCGATGACGCTCCGAATGTGGTTAGTGAAGAAGGCCTTAGAATGTATGTCCGGCAGGGCTTCCGACTTGAGGTCGTCTGCCGCGCCGTGCCCGAGCGGCGCTACAACGCCTGGTATGGCAAGTGGATCATCCGGGCCGTCTCGCCCGACGGCCTTGCAGAAAAGCTCCTCGTCACCAGCCGCAGCATTCTCAAGGTGCGCGAGTTCAAGACCCTCACCGGACTTGTCAGCTTCCTCCAAGAGTTCGGCTTCGCCGTCCTCAGCGTCCCGATGGAGGACGGAGGACGGGTGCAGCACACGCTGCCCGAGCGCCTCCAGGAAAAGGCGCAGGGCTGACCCGGCAGTCCTGATCGCAATCCTTTCCCTTGCCATTGGGGACGCGGCCCTCGCCGACGGCCTGGTTCTGGTTATGCGGGGCGACGGCCAGCTTGAACCGAATGTGGGCCAGTCGGGCTTTGCGCGCCACTATGGCGACGCCTCACGCTCGGACACAGAAGAGCTGGTTCTATTTCGAAGCACCGAGCCCGATCAGGCCGAGCCGAGAGGAGCGGAAGCATGGTCCAGCCCGGAAGTTCTCGCCGCCATCGATGAAGTCGCCTTCCGATATGCGGCCCACCCTGCCCTGCGGCAGGCCGGATTCACAGTCAGTGAGTGGCGCCTCTATTTCCGCGCCAACATCGAAATCGAGAGCGCCTACAACCCTTCAGCGCTCAGCCACGCCGGTGCGATCGGTCTGGGGCAACTGATGCCAGACACCGCTGAGGTGCTGGGCGTCGATCCGCATGACATCGGCGAGAACCTCGACGGGTCTGCCAGGTATCTCCTGATGATGCTCGAGCGTTTCGGAAGCGAAGAGCTTGCCCTCGCCGCATACAACGCAGGCCCGGAGGCCGTAACGCAGCACGGCGGCATCCCCCCTTACGAGGAAACCCAAGGCCACGTCGCCAAGGTGATGGCGGTCTTCGAACGGCTCAGAGGAGAAGTTTCATGAAGCCCGTCTACACATACATCCTTGCGGCGACAGCGACATTTCTGGTCATCGCTGACCCTGCACTTGCGCAGAGCATCGACCTGTCGCCGGTCCAGACCCTGCTGCAGGGCATCGTCGATGCAATCACAGGCCCGCTCGGGATCGTCATCGGCACACTCGCCATGATCGGCGTCTTCCTGTCTTGGCTCTTCGGAATTCTCGATTTCCGGCAGGCGCTCTGGGTGCTTGTCGCGATTGCGGGCATTGCGGCAGCACCGACCATTGTCGCGGCCATCTGGGCAACCCCCTGAGACGAGGCCGACATGCCGGAACAGTCCCGCCTTTTCATCGGCCTCATCAGGCCGCCAAAGCTGATCGGCTTGCCCATCATGTATGCGATGGTCTGGCTGTTCGGATCTGTTCTGGTTTTTCTTTGGGTCCAGCACTGGATCGTCGCGCTCGGTGCGGCGATCTCCTATCCCCTGCTCTGGCTTGCAGCCGATTGGGACGCTCATTTTCTCGATGTTGTGGCCACCAGCCTACAGGAAACGCCGCCAACCAAGAACCGCAGATATCACGGGGGTGACAGTTATGCCCCGTGACGATCATGGCTTCGCCGCACAGATGGTGTTGCCGCCGGAGGCCGCGCGCGAGCGCGATCTCGCGGGCATGCTGCCCTACGTGTCGCTGGTCGATGACCTGACCGTCAGGACCCGCGGCAACGAACTGTTCCAGTGCATCCGACTGCAGGGCATCAACAGCTTCACGACGGATGATGCGCTGCTCGACCGAACGAAAGGCTGGACCTGCACCGGTTTCGTTCCGGTCAGGTGCTCAATTTAGGCGGCCCTCTGTTCGAAGACCACGGGTGATTTCCAGCCGAGGGCTGAGTGTTTGCGTCGCGGGTTGTAAAAGCCGT
>JAIXPW010000087.1 GCA_027485995.1 Verrucomicrobiaceae bacterium | reverse complement strand
GATGCCGACCGCGCGATCGAACGCATGGAGGACGAGGAACTCATCGAGTGCCCGTCCTGCAAGGGCGCGCGACTCAACCGCATCGCCTCCTGTGTCCAGCTCGCCGGCACGCCGATCCGTGACCTTTCCCGGCTCGCCATCGACCACGCCACCACGCATTTCGAAAAGCTCTCGTTCAAGGGCGACCGCGATTCGCTCATCAGTCGCGACATCATCCCGGAGATCCGCCAGCGGCTTTCGTTCCTTCAAGAGGTCGGCCTCGGCTACCTCCAGCTCGACCGCTCCGCCAAGACCCTCAGCGGCGGAGAGAGCCAGCGCATCCGCCTCGCCGCCCAGCTCGGCTCGAACCTCCGTGGCGTGCTCTATGTCCTCGATGAACCGACCATCGGCCTTCATCCTCGCGACAACGCCGCCCTCCTAGACACCCTCATCGCCCTGCGCGACAAGGGCAACTCACTCATCGTCGTCGAGCACGACGAAGACACCATCGCCCGCGCAGACCACCTCATCGACCTCGGTCCCGGAGCGGGTCGGCTTGGTGGGGAAATCGTCTATCAGGGGCTACCGCCCCAAGTTTCAAGTGTTCAGGTTCAAGGTTCAAGTAATAGAAAGAGCACAAAATCTTCCTCTTCCCTGAAAACTGAAAACTTCAACCTAGCAAACTCACCCACCTACCGCGCCCTTTCCCATCCGATCATTCACCCGACGCGTGGCGAGCGGCGGGCGGTGAAGAAGGATCATCCGTTTTTGAAGATCAACGGCTGCTCGGCGAACAATTTGAAGAACCTCGATGTCGCGATTCCGCTTGGGCGGCTCACGGTTCTAACAGGCATCTCCGGTTCCGGAAAATCCTCCTTCATGCACGGCTGTCTCGCCGTGGCAGCGGCTGGGAAGAAGCAGGCGAAATCGGCCACCTACAAGTCCGCCACTGGATTCGAGAAGATCCAAAACGTTTACGAAGTCGATCAGTCGCCGATCGGAAAAACCTCGCGCTCCTGCCCGGCAACGTATGTGAAGATCTTCGACGACATCCGCGCCCTCTACGCCCAGCTTCCGGAGTCCCGCATGCGCGGCTTCGAGGCCTCGCGCTTTTCCTTCAACACCGAGGGTGGTCGCTGCTCCGACTGCGGCGGCAATGGTCGGGTGAAGCTGGAAATGGATTTCCTGCCGTCCACCTGGGTGCATTGCGAGACCTGCAACGGCCAGCGTTACAACTCCGCCACGCTGGAGGTGACCTTCCGCGACAAGACCATCGGCGATGTTCTTGCGATGACCATCGACGAGGCCGCAGCCTTCTTCGAGTCGCAGCCACGGCTTTCCCGCCCGCTGCAACTCCTCGCCGACACCGGCCTCGGCTACCTCCAGCTCGGCCAGGCCTCGCCCACGCTCTCCGGCGGCGAGGCGCAGCGGATCAAGCTCGTCTCCGAACTCACCAAGGGCCGTGTCTCGGTGAAGAACGTCAAGACCCTCAGCCGCACCAATCTTTACCTGATCGAGGAACCCACCGTCGGCCTCCATCTGGAGGACGTGAAGCGCCTGATCGACGTACTCCACCGCCTCGTCGATGAAGGCCATACGGTCGTCGTCATCGAGCACCACATGGCCGTCGCCGCCGAAGCCGACTGGGTCCTCGACATCGGCCCCGAAGCCGGAGCCGCCGGCGGCACCCTCGTCGCCCAAGGCACCCCGGAAGCCGTCGCCAAGTCGAAGAAGTCTAGGACTGCGCCGTTTTTGAAGACCGCCTTGCGCCTCTGAAATCTCCAACTAAGCTTCGGGACTTGATAAACGAGATTGTCATGTGACGGTTACCAAGTGCGGTCGGTTTCAGTAGAACACGCAAAGGCGCACCTGGACGAGCTTTTGGACGAGGCAGTCCATGGCAAGTCGGTGGCGATTGCCTTGAGTGATGAACTGGTGGTGCGCTGGACGGTGGAGAAGAAAACACCTGGATCTGGATGGCCGTTGATGGGCCTGTATGCGGGGCAAGGGTGGATGGCTCCTGATTTTGACGATATTCCAGATGGGTTTGAGGAATACGTGAAATGAGAACCTTGGTCGATACCCAAAGCTACTACTGGAATCTGTGTGATCCTGACACGCTCAGCGCCGCCGCGACCGAAGCCTTAAAGAGTCGATCCCGGATCAAGATTCTGAGCGTGGCTTCCTTTTGGGAGATGGCGATCAAGTGCGCGTTGGGGAAGCTCACATTGCCAAAACGTATCGAGCTGTTGTGGCAGGAAGCAGAGGCTGCGGGCATCGCGGTTTTACCCATACGCCCGGGACATCTTACAGGCAATCATTGCCCTATCTGGGTACTGGGGGAGAGCTGACTCGTCAGGGTGTCAACAACGCGGTGGACATTCTCATGGCAGCACTCCATGCGTGATCAGCCAGGCCCGCCATTGGGCGAGGATTCCGGTGGTTGGGGCGGTGTAGAAGGTGGTGTTTTGGATGTTGTGGGCGTTGTTCGCAGGGGTGATCCCGGTGGTGTCATAGAAGATGCGGGTGTTGGTCACGCCCTGGGTGTTGAGCAGGGTTTGCAGGAGCAGTGAATCGGCCGGAGGCACGATGGTGTCGGTGCTGCCGTGGAACATGATGGTGGGGGCGGTGATATGGCTGGCCTCGGCGGCACTGGGCTCGCTCAGATCGGCGGTTTCATGGATGCCGCCGGCAGTGAAACCGAGGGCTTTTAGTTCCGAGCCGAAATCGGACGCGGCACCAATGGCGGCAAAGGCGCCCCGGCTGTGGCCCCACAGGGCGAGTCGGTTGACGTTCACGTCGCTGCGCGTGGCGAGGACAGCCTGACAGGCGCGGATCCGGGCGAGGTTTTCGGGCGAGTAGCCCCAAGTGGTGTTGTCCTGCGTGGCACCCGCCATGTGGGTGAGGTTCGCGGCGATGCAGGCGAGTCCCCACGGGCTCATTTCATTCGCACGTTGAAGACCAAAGCCGCCCGCCGTGCCACTGGTGCCGTGATTGATGATGAGTGCGGGGAATGGTCCTGCGCCGGCGGGTTTGATGAAGATGCCAGTGACCGTGCGCTGCGCATCGGTGTAGGTGAAATTGTTTCCCGTAAAGTTGATATTGAAGGCACCCCAGTTGCGCACGCGGTAGAAGCGTCTGGATGCGGATGTCGGATGTGTCCCGGTCTGCGAGCCATTGTCGGTCCAGTTCATCGCGGTGGTCGTGGCCTGCACGGAACTGCCGAGCTTCGTCCAGCGAGTGAGATCATCGCTGACTTCGATTTGATACCATGCGTCCGGTGCAGTCGCCCAGCCGAGGGTGACGGTGCCGTCGCTGTTGCGTGTCGCGTTCGCGGTCCACTGCGGTGCACTGGGCGGAGCCTCAATGACGAGTGTGTAGCTCTGCGTGGCGCTGCCGCCGGTTGCATCCGTGACCTTCACGGTGAGGCTATGGCTGCCCGTTTGCGTGCTGGAGCCGCTGAGCAGGCCGCTGCTGTTCAAGCTAATGCCACTGGGCAAAGCGCCGCCGATGATGGCCCATGCATAGGGTGGGGTGCCGCCACTGGCGCTGAGCGTGATGTTCAAGCTGGAGCCATGCGCCGCGCTGAGGCTGGTGCCGCCCTGGCTGCTGCCAAAGGTGACCGTGACGGGTGGCCCCGGAAGCGCGGCGAGAAAGTCATGCCAGCGCTGAAACTCCGCCGTGTAGCCAGAGAAATCGACATCGGCCTGATAGTGCTCGTAGTAGCGGCATTGGAAATCATTGAAGCCGTAGTCCATGCCGTCCTCGGGGCTGCCGTTGAGGTTGTTGTCCACATGGTCTGCGGAAAAAGGACGCGACCAAGACCCGAGCACTTGATAGCCAACGTAGGTTTGATCCTGCGAGTCAAAGAGCGCGGCGGTGAAACTGTGGTTGGGAAGGCCGGTCCATGGCTCGGCATCCGCAGCCGCGCGGTTGGCAGCGAGATTTTCCATCCAGAAGCCGACGCGCGGGCGGGTCGTGCCATTGTGCTGGGCGAGGATGGCCTGCCGCAGCGACTCCCAGGCGACGGGGCTGGCGGTGGTGTCGGTGTAAGTCCAGAATCCGATCATTGCCGGCACGTTGGGGAAATTGTCCGTGACGTTCGCGAGATGCGTGAGCACGCCGCCTTCAAACAACGTTCGCGTGTATCCTGGGATGTCGCGAATTTGCACGCCCGTCAGCGGGCGGATGCCGCTCTTGAGCCCGGGTATCCAAAGGTCGACGGCGGCGAGGCGCGGATGATTTCGCAACGGCACGCCATCGACGAGGTGATTGCCCAAAGCCACGAGCAGCAAGCGAAAGCGTTCCTGTGCGGCGGGGTTCCATGGCACTGGCTGAGTGGTGGCGGGCGAGCCTGCGGTGTAGGTGACGACGCCGGGTGCCGTGTTCAACCAGGACGGCAAAACCCCGGTGCCGAGCAACAGTGAGAGTTTCTGCCCGGCGGGTAGCTTCGAGAAGATGTTGGTGATGATGGTGAAGTCAAACACGCCATTCGTCGGCTCCAGCGTGTCCCACTCGGTGCGGAGCACGTAGCCATCGACGAAGGGCAGGTTGCGAATGTTGCCATCCCGCATGCGGACACCGCTGATAAGTGAACCCGCGGTGCTATCGAGCAGGTAAATGCCGCGCGGCTGCTTGAAGCCGTTGTTCGCCGATGCTGCATCGAACACGCTGAAGATGAACTCACCCACTGTCGAAGCACCGAGCGGATCGGTGACGCGGAGCTTGATCACCGCAGTGCCCTTTTGCCCGCTCACAGGGGTGATCTGCACCGTGCGGCTCGCCCCGCTGCCACCGAGCGTGATGTTCGCATTCGGCACGAGGCTGGTGTTTGAAGAAGTGGCAGCGACAAACAAGGATCCGGCCGCAGTTTCGGTGTCTCCAACCGTGAAGGTGACCGCTGCCGGAGTCTGCCCCGGACTGGCGATCTGATACCCCTGCAAGGCCGTGAGCGTGGGCTTCGAGTTCGACGGGGTGACGGTGACATTGAAGGAACTGCTCGCTGAGAGTGCCTCGCCATCGGTGACGGTGAGCGTGACCGTCGCCGTGCCGGTAAGCCCGTTCGCTGCCGCGATGTTGATGGTGCGCTGAGCATTCGTGCCGCCAAGCGTGATCGTGGGCAGCAGCGCGGAATTGCTGGCAACCGCAGCCACGGTGAGGGCCGTGAAGGTGGTCTCCGTGTCCCCGACGACAAAGTTGAGCGTTCCGGTCGCCCCCCCCTGAGCGATGTTTTGATCCGCCACATCCCCGATGAGCGGGGCCACGGCGTGCAAGTTGATCGCGAAGGCGAGAAACAGGAGAACTGTGAGAACAAGGTGTTTCATGCTGGGTGTTATCTGGATTTCTCAGCTCCTTCGCGTGCCTGGAAAGCAGTTGTGTAGAACTCCCAATTCCTGTCTCTGAGCCCGGCATAGACGGGTGTCGGCGAATGGGGCGCGGCCTCGATCACGGTGAATTCGTGCTCGATCTTCAAGCGGTTGAGCAGCTCGTGAAACGCGGCGTTCTTGCTCTGCAAGGGATCACGGCTACCGACTGCGATGCGCACGGGGGTGCGGCCACGCACCTTGTCGGCGTTCCGCTCGGCGAGCAGCCAGGGATTGCTCTCCACATCGAAACGCTCGCGGCCACCATACACCGAGTCGAGCATGTCGCCGTTTCGGGCACCGAGGGTGTCGGCCGTGTGCAAGGCACCGGAACAAATGCCGATAGAGCCGAAGATGTCCGGATACTTGAAGCCAAGCTTCGCCGCGCCGCTGCCGCCCATGGAAAAGCCCTCGATCATTCGGCCCTCACGATTCGACTGCGTGCGGTAGGTGGCGTCGATGTGCGGGATCAGATCGCGGATGATCATGCTTTCCACCGGCTGCCTTCCGTCTGGCGAATCCGTGTAACCCCCCATCGGCAGTCCATTCGGATACACGACGATCATTGGCGGACATTTGCCAAGCGCGATGGCCTCATCAAAATTACGTGCAAAAGTCGGCAAGCCCAGCTGGCTCGCCCCTTTGCCGTGCAGCCAATAGACCACGGGGTAACGCGCCACCTCGTTCTTTTCATAACTAGCTGGCAGGTAGATGACATAACTGACCTCGCCCTTCACGGCAGTACTTTGAAACTTGCGGTAATGCAGGTTCCCACCCTCGACACGCGGCAGCACCCAGACCGGCGCGGCATTGGCATCCGCAGGGGTGCCCCTTCTGACCTTTTCTTGGGCGTGACCTTGAATGGATGAAAGCACCAGCACCGCAGTGGCGAGAATGAAGATCAAGTGGGGCGTTTTCATGATACCTGGTGTGAGTCGATAGGTTGCTCAGAGGGAAAGAATTCTGCGATCGGCAAGGATTCGGGATGCGCTGCTGCCCACTCGATGAGGCGTCCCGGCAACCCGCCGAGCACACGGTTGGGTGTGGCGATGTTGCGTTCATGCAGCGCCTGCATTCCCGGCTCCAGATCCCGTCCGAGTTTCGTGAGCCACACCCGAGTCGCACGGCCATCCAGCGGGCGCTGTTCACGCTTCAAGAGACGCGCCGCTTCCATGCGCTTGATCAAATGCAGCCCCACGACATGCGTCACCTTCGACTGCTGCGGGAGTTCGCCAACCGTCCGTCCATGGCGTTCAAACAGCGAGAACAAGATCAGGCCGGACCCCGAGGGTGCGATGCCATCAAGCTCGTCCGCCACATAGTTCGCATCGAACGCATTTTCCCACGGCCCCCATGAACGCATGATGCGTCCTGGAAGTTCATCGAGGTCATCTGCTCTCGTCAGCGGCGGCGGTGTCGGGGCTCGGCTTGGCACTTATGTAATCGAGTTACAGGATCGCAAACAGCGGTCTCGGTCGAAAGTTCCGTGCTCTTTTTCCCACCTTACCCTGATCGAGGCTCTCGCCATCCTGCTAAGCAATCCGCCTCACGTGATGCAGGGAGTTTCGAGTGGGAACATCAACACGGGCTGGGCGCAGGCAGATCTTCGCGGACCGAAAGCGGAAGACCGAGCTTGCCGCCGTGGGATTCGACGAACTTTTCCGACTGCGCAGCACCTTGCGCGATGGCGGATTTCATTTCCGCGAAGCGAACTCCGCGCAGTCTGCTCACTGGTAAACTGCCGTCGGCCCCGCAGGCGGGGTGATGGATGCGGCCTTTGCAGGAGGCGAGCATCTCGACGACGCAGTGTACGACGCGGGTCCGGGCGGGCGTTGTCCTTTGGCAGAACGCCCTTGAGCTTGGGTTATTGCGCTCCGTGGCGGGTTGTTTGACCCTTGAGTGGAGGTGGAACCAGCGTGCCTCGAAACCGATGGCGGCGGTAGAGGAATCTCATCGGGCTTTGCACTTGGCGGGCATTTGCTGTGAGGAGTCACGACCTTTAAATTCTGTTCTCAAGAGAAGTGGAATGCGGCCGGGGCTCCTTGGGTTTCGGGGGGGCCGTGTTGGGAGCGGGTCTGCTCGATTGGATGGGAACTGAGCCGCCAAGACGCAAAGGTCGCCAAGGTAACGAGGGTGGGAGGATCGCGGTGGTTCTCAATGGCCCTGCAATCAAGGTTCCTTGGCGACCTTTGTGGCTTGGTGGTGATCCCTCTTCATCGCGGATTGGATCATGAGTTCTCCCAGGCTCCGAGGACCTGAAAGCACTTCGTCTCCCTACCCGTTGCCGACATTATGAGATCTGCGGGCCAGGGGCCTGTCATGATGCCAGCATGGAGCATCAGCCCATGAAGATTCCGTGCGCGTTTGTTGTTCGTCCCACGAGCGGGATACCCTGCACGATCTAAAGTCCGCGATGGACGGCGACGTTCGCTTCAGGATCAGCGGACTTCAAGCCCGGGGAATTTTCCGCTGAGCTGGACCTGCCACGACTGCCGGAGTCCGGGCTCTAAATTTCCCATGCACTCTTCCAAATCCCTGCTAGCCTCCAATCGATGAAGGCCATTGCCGCACTTTTCGCCGCCACCATGATCTCCGCCACCGCCGCCGACCTGGCCTCGATTCCCTTCAAGGACATCAAGGGCAAGGAAACCTCGCTCAAGGATTTCAAGGGCAAGGTGGTCCTGATCGTGAACACCGCCTCGAAGTGTGGCAACACGCCGCAGTACACGCCGCTCGAAGCCCTTTATGCGAAATACAAGGACAAGGGTCTCGTGGTCGTCGGTTTCCCCTGCAACGACTTCGGTGGTCAGGAGCCTGGTTCGGCCGATGAAATCCAGGAATTCTGCAAGACCAAGTACTCGGTCACGTTTCCGATGATGGAAAAGATCCACGTCAAGGGAGCCGAGCAGCATCCGCTCTATGCCGCACTGACCGGTGAGAAGGGAGCCTTTCCAGGCGACGTGAAATGGAACTTCGGCAAGTTCCTGATCGGCAAGGACGGCAAGCCGATCGCCCGCTTCGAGCCAAAGGCCGCCCCCGACAGCGCCGAGGTGGTCAGCGCTGTGGAGAAGGCCCTCGGAAACTGACGCCAGCCAGATACGCCTTCAGACCCTAGGAGCCTTAGAGCTCCAAGGGTCTTTTCTTGGAAGGTCAGCCAAGGCAATCCTTGATGAGGAATTCATGGCGGCTCATGATTTTCCCGTGTCGGAGCCGTGGAGAGATGATCTTAGCCTGTTGATCGGAGCGCATGACAAGAAGCGCTGGCCGATCCAATGGCTCAATCGAACCGCTGATTCGAGGGTGATCGAGGAAGCCCGCTTGCGTCTCCTAGATTCTTCGCCAGAAAAGGTTTTG
Organism: Verrucomicrobiaceae bacterium; assembly: GCA_027485995.1. Classification (GTDB taxonomy): domain Bacteria; phylum Verrucomicrobiota; class Verrucomicrobiia; order Verrucomicrobiales; family Akkermansiaceae; genus Luteolibacter. Next base: position 13,062 of record JAIXPW010000087.1, on the reverse strand, counting down.
CCGTTGCTTATCCCTGAGTTTGTTCGCTCAGCCAAAGAACTGAAGGCCATCCTTGGTCCCATCCTGCTCTCGCTTGCCAGGAAAGCCCCTCCAGAGTCCTGGATGTCTTTGGACCAGGAAATACGCTGCGGATTCTGGAATGCTCCACGCATTCACAATCGAGATCAGTCCGAGGTATCGCATAGCCCTGCCTCCATTCTCGTCGGGCTTTGCGACCCCTCAGGATACCGCCGTGAACAGGCGATCCAACAGGCCCACCAACTCCCTGGATTGCTCGCCCCCATCCTGCTTCTGGTACGACTCAATGACTGGGCAAAGCCGATTCGAAAGAAGGTTGCCTCCCGGATTCTCGACCTCTTTGCCACATTGCCGCCAGAGGACATGATGCGGCTTGTGCCGCTCATCGCCCGTGTCAATGAATGCCGACGCCGCGATCCCTTGGAGTGGCTGGAGGACTGGCCGAAGTTTGTTGCTTGCCGCTTCAATGAGGCCGTCTGGCTTGAGATGTGGGCTCAAAGCTCACAACGAAACATGGTTGTTTATTTCAAACTCATTCAGGCCCTTGACTCACCTCCTTCGAAGGCCGTCCGCAATGCTCTTCTCGGCAGCAATCACCGCACGATCTTGTTCTGGTTCATCCGAAAACTTCTTCCACGATTGGATCAAGCTGCGAGCGAGGATGCCCGAAGAATTCTCTCCTCGTCCAATGCCGTGCCAGTGCGTCGCGCGTGGCTCGAGTTCGTCATCGAAGAGTCTCCAGAGATGGCGGCTCCGGAGCTTTTTTCACTTCTCCTTCATCGGAGCAAAAGTCTCCGACAATTTTCGAGATTCTACCTGTCACGGCTCAAGCCAACTGATTTCGAGAACTACTATCTCAAGGCATTGGAGAGTCGCTCAACCGAAGCAATCGCTCTGAAAGGCCTCTCCGAAGTTTCACAGATCCGAGCCAATCCGGAGATTCTAGCGCGGCTGGAGAGCCCAGTTCCAGCAGTCCGATGCGCCGCCATCGACTGCATTTCGAGTGAACAGCTCGAATCCCTCCTGCCCCGGATTCTGGACGATTTCAGCTCGCCCGTACCGTCACTTTCCAAGGCGTGTTACAAGCGTCTCATGGAGATTCCGAGACCAGTTGGTGTTCACCTTCTCGCCCACCCTCCGTGCTTCGAGGCCCTGCCCGAAGAGGCCCAGATCCGGATGATCGGGCTCGCTCCAAATTTCGCCAAGTGGGATGGACTGGAATTCCTCCTATCTTGGGAGTCTCTTCCCAGTTTGCATGACCAAATCTTGCGACAGATCGAGGTTTGGAAAAGCCGTGAAGGACGGGCTTACATTCCACTCGGTTCCTCAAGGCGGGAAAAACTCTCTGCAATGCTGGGGCGATCGTCTCTGCGTGGGCGCTGGAAGGAGTTGATCCGTTTCGTCATTGAGAACGCTGAATAGGATGCTCGGCGGCGAATCCTGAACTGGCCTGCCTCACCACACTGGACGACGCTCTTTTCTCCAAGTATTCCGTCCCTCCCCAGTGCCCGACCCTCCTGACATCAAAGCTTTTCTAGAGAACGACCTGTGGGCAGGCCGTTTCGATGAGGAGACGCTGACTGCCGCCCTGCGGATCGCGTCGAAGACCCGGGAGCTGGCAGCGAGCTGGCCGGATGATGCTTCGTTCTCACTCACCGCCTCGGTGGCGGGTGAGTCCTGCGAGATCCACTGCTGGTCGAACGGAGGCGAGTGGGAGTTTGAAAGCGAGTGCTCCTGTGAGGCCCACCACTTCTGCCCTCATGCGGCGGCGGTGTTCCACGAGGCTTCCAAGCCGAAGAACCTTCCGCGCCTGCTCTCCGGGAAACCTGTTAGAAGCCGAGCCGTGCCAGAACTCGTGAGCGCAGGCAGCCTCGAGCCCGCTCCTGAGGACACTCCATATCTCGAACTCAAGCCGACCTTCCGACTGGAGCTCCGCCGCGAGCCGACCGAGAGCAAGCTTGTCCGACTCCTGCTCCAGGCCTTGAAACTGCCCGACCATGGCGACTGGGTAGTCGTGCGCCCTTTCGCGGTCTATGGCAGCCACGCCCTCTCTCTAACAGGAATTCCTGGCCCTCGCGAGCAAAGGGTCACGGGCCCGGAAGGGCCGCTGGTGATCCGACGCGATGTGGCCGCCGAGTTCAACGCCACCACCGCCCTCCAGCAAATCGGCCTGATCAGCCTGGCCGGACATGCCGAGTTCCGCTTCCTGCTTTCACTGGCAGGGAAAAAAGGTGCACCAGGTGAGGCGGGCATCTGGTTTCCCTCGCCGGCCCACGGACCGATCGGCGAATACTGGCCCTGGCTGCGGTCGCGCGGTCGCGAACTCATCGAGGCGGATGGGTGGTCCTTCGTCGCCGCGCCCGACGTGGGTCATGAAGTCATCGACCTCGACCCCGACGATTGGGTTTACGAACTCGAGGACGACTCCACCGGCTGGTTCCATCTCTCGGTCGGCTTTGAGGTTGGCGGAAGGAAGATCGATCTTCTGCCAATCCTCGCCAACCTGCTCGACAAGGGTGCGCTGGAGGAATCCCTGGAGTATCCGGCCGATGGTCATTTCCTTCATCACCTTCCGGATGGCTCCGCACTGCGTCTCCCGGTCGCGCGCGTCCGCAAGATCCTCCGCCACTTCGCGGCGCTGATCGATCCGCGGAGGTTCAAGGGCGGAAAGATGCCGTTGCATCCGCTAGACGCCGCCTCGCTTGGGCTCGCGGAGTTCGGCATCGAGCCGCCACCGCGCCTGGCCGAACTGGCGGCGAAGTTGAATGACTTCACAGGCATCGACCCCGAACCGGTGCCTGAAGGCCTGCGCGCCGACCTCCGGCCCTATCAGCTCGAAGGATTTCGCTGGATGCAGTTCCTTGCCCGCCACGAGCTTCACGGCATCCTGGCCGACGACATGGGGCTCGGAAAGACCCTCCAGACCATCACCCATCTGCTGACCGAGAAAAGGTCCGGCCGCAGCAAAGGTCGCGCCTCGCTCGTCATCGCACCCACCAGCGTCGTGCCGAACTGGCGGGCCGAGATCATGAAGTTCGCCCCGGAGTTGCGGATCCTGGTGCTCGATGGACCGGACCGGAAAAAATACTTCCGCTCGATCCCCTACGCGGATGTCGTGCTGACCTCGTTCGCGCTGATGCACCGCGACGTCGATAAACTACGGGAACACTCGTACCATTTGATGGCGCTCGACGAGGCGCAGAACATCAAGAACCCCTCCGCCAAGGTCGCTCAGGCGGCCTGCCAGATCGATGCCCGGCACCGGCTCTGTCTTTCCGGCACTCCGGTCGAGAACCACCTCGGCGAGCTGTGGAGCCTGATGAAATTCCTCATGCCCGGATTCCTCGGAGGTCAGGAGGACTTCAACCGCCGCTTCCGGAACCCGATCGAAAAGGACGGCAACGAGGAATGCCAGGCCGCGCTCAAGAAGCGGGTCGCGCCGCTGATCCTGCGCCGCACCAAGGACCAGGTCGCCAAGGACCTGCCGTCGAAGACCGAATTGATCCACACCGTGGAGCTCACCACCGGCCAGAAGGACCTCTACGAAACCATCCGCGCCGCGATGGACAAGCGGGTCCGCCAGGCCATCGCCGCGCGGGGCATGGAGAAGTCGCAGATGGTCTTCCTGGAGGCTCTGATGAAGCTGCGCCAGATCTGCTGCGATCCGCGCCTGCTCAAGCTGGAAGGCGAGTCGAAGCTGGAGGCGGAGACCGCTGGATCGGGAAAACTCGACTACCTGTTTGAGCTGCTGGAGACCTTGGTCGAGGAAGGTCGGCGCACGTTGTTGTTCTCGCAGTTCACCTCGATGCTTTCTCTGATCGAGGATGGGCTGAAACTACGGAAGATCTCGTACATGAAGCTCACCGGGGAATCGAAGAACCGCGGCCAACTCGTCGAGCAGTTCCAGAACGGCAGCGCCTCGGTCTTTCTTATTTCCCTGAAAGCCGGCGGCACCGGTCTCAACCTCGTCGCGGCCGACACCGTCATCCACTACGACCCCTGGTGGAACCCGGCGGCGGAGGCGCAGGCGACTGACCGCGCCTATCGGATCGGCCAGGACAAACCGGTTTTCGTCCACAAGCTCATCTGCCAGGGCACCGTCGAGGAGCGCATCCACAAGCTCCAGCAGCAGAAAAGCCAGCTCGCCAACGCCCTCCTCGCCGACGCCGACATTTCCCACCGCCTCGATTCTGCCGCCCTGAGCTCCCTGCTCGCGCCGATGGAGTGAGAGAATCTCATTTGGCTCATCATCGGCAACAAGACCTCAACTCGCCGAAACGTTTCTTCCAAACACAGAGATCTCCACTTGGCATCGACCGGACACCGAGCGGGGTGGCTCGAAACACGGAGGTTCTTCAAAGAACGGGTTTTCGAACCGATGTTTGACCAACCTCCCTTATGCAAGGATTGTTTCCAGGGTCACGCGAGAATCTTGCCACCACCTGCATCATGACAAAGAAGTCCACTTCCTCAAAGAAAATCCACGTTTGGACCCCAAAGCAACTTTCGCTTCTCGGCACCATTTCGGACGGGAAGCTGGCCCGACGCCTAGGCATTCAGACGGCCGCCGTTTTCCTCAAACGCTCAATGATGGGAATCGCTCCTTCACGTCCGATTTCGCCTGTGAAGTGGACGCCCAAGAATCTCGCCTTACTCGGGAAGTACCCCGATGCCGAGGTGGCACGCATGCTCAAGACCTATCGGAAGTCGGTCATCGAAAAGCGCCGAAGTCTGGGCATTCAATGCTACGCGAAAACCTCCAAGTTCTGGCATACCTGGACTGAGCAGGAAGTTGCCATGCTCGGCAAGAAATCCGACAGCGACCTCTCCAAAGAACTTGGCATCTCCGCCATGTGCGTCACTTCCAAGCGCCGACTCTTGGAGATACCATCCTTTTCCGGACGCAAGAGCACCAACCGTCCTCGCCGCTCGCTTTCTGACTGGAAGCCTCAGGAAATTGCACTCCTTGGCACCATGACCGATAGCGAAGTCGCCGAACGTCTCGACCTGAGTCCCGGCACCGTTCGACTCAAGAGGCTCTCTCTTGGGATTTCGGCATTTGGAGGACATCGCAGAAGTGCACGTGTTTGGACGCCCGACGTCATCGCGCGGCTGGGCAAGGAGCCAGCCGCGGTCATCGCGCAAGACTTAGGAATCTCCAATGCGCGGGTGCATCAGAAACGCAATCAACTCGGCATCCTTCCCGTGAGCGCCAGACAAGGTCAGGCATGATTGGATTCTGAAAGCCAGGCAGCGCTGCACGCCCCATCAAGGAGCGCATCTTTGAATTCCAGCAGCGGAAAGCCCATCCGTTTGTCCGTCCCCATGTCGGCAAGCAGCAGAAAAGCCAGCTCGCCAACGCCCTCCTAGCCGACACCGATATTTCCCACCGCCTCGACTCCGCCGCGCTGAGTTCTCTTTTTGCGCCGACGGAATGAGGGTCAGCTCCGAATGCAGCGAATACGTGATTCTGTTGGATCGAGTTCGAATCCGGTGCTCGCCGATTGCTCCAAGAGGTCGACAATCTGATCTCGCGTCCAGGTGAGGCCGTTGAATTTGGATCGTGCGAGCAAGTGATCGAGATCGGCCCAGCCTTCGTGATCCACTTTCAGGCAGATGGAAGACGGATCATAGGCGAGAACGAGGGTCAGGAAGGCTTTGAGTTCGCGATGCATTTGCTCCGCCGATTCCGACCTGGCTTTGGGTTGAGGCCATGGGTAGGGCTCGGATCGTGGCGGCTTAGGGATGGGCTCGGCCCATTTGGGGTGACCGCAATTGGCACAGGACTGAATCCAAGGTTTGTATTGGGCAAAGAAAGATGAGTCGCGGAAAAACGCCTGCCCGCACTGGGGACAACGAAACCATTGCACCCGGAACATGCCGATCAACGACACGAACCAAAACGGAATCATGTAGCCGCTCCACTCGCGAAAGAGCAGGATCAGTCCGAACAGGGGAAAGAACGCCCACATGAACCACCGCCATCTCCGATAGCTACCCCAGGCTGATTTCGAGGACTTGCTCACGGAGGGATTCGAGCAGCCAACCTGCGGCATTTCGAGCACGTAAAAACGTTTACCTGCGCGAGAGGAGCGCCCGGCATTCCACATTTCCCCTCACTTTGAAATGAGCTCGTTGAGACGGCCCATCACCTGACGGATCTCCTCATTGGACATATCCATGGCACCATCGCCGATGTAGATCTCGACGGCCAACTTATCCGTAAACGATCGCTTCCAGAACCGCCGGGCGATGAAGACATTGGTTTCGAGGGAGGTCTGCAGGAGCGCATCCTCGACCGATTGCTGACCCGCGTCGAACGACAGGTGCATCATGTTGGTTTGCGGAATCCCGGGAGTCACCGAGATATGGGACAGCGAAGAAATGATACGGGCCACCTCCGTGGCCTTGGCATGGTAGGCCGGGAAGCGATCCAAGCGCGTGGTGAGTCCATGCAGCGATGACAAGGCCAGGGGAAAGAGATTGAAGAGATTTCCGCCGTGTCGCCTTTGCCAGACGCGTGCTTCCTGAACCAGGCTTTCCGGTCCGGCAATCGCCGCGCCGCCGATCGATCCAAGCCCTTTTGAAAAGGAGACATAAACCGAATCGAAGAGCGCCGAGATCTCGCTGTAGGCCTTCTGGTAAAATGGCGCACAATCCCAAAGCCGTGCGCCGTCGACATGGAAACAGGTGCCCCTTTCCCGACACCACTCGCTCATTTCCACAAGTTCCTGCCACTGCGGCAGGATGCCGCCCGAGTGGCGCTGTGGCAACTCGATGGCGACGCTGCCCAATGGCTCGTGGATGGATTCCAGATCCCTGATGCCGAGGGGTGATTCCATATCACCGCGAAGGATTCCCTTCAGTGGATGCAGGATCTGATAGCCGTTCTCCTCATGCTGCTCCAGATGGCTTGTTAGATGCAATCCGACCTTGGGGTTTCCAGTCCTGTCCGCCCAGCAGCGGAGCGCGATTTGCTGGGCCATCGTGCCACTCGGAAAGAACAAGGCGGCCTCCTTTCCCAGCAGCTCGGCGACCTTTCGCTCCAGTTGCCCAACCGCTTCGCCCGATCCATAGGAATCCGGCATGAGGTCAGGATCTACAAACTCCGCCAATTCGAGCAAGGACTTGCGCACCGGGACAGGATAGTGCCCGTGAAGCCGCTTTCGGCATTGATCAAAGACGGCGTCACGACTGGGGTTCATGGATGATAGGATGAGTCGATGGACTGATAGGAAAATCACGATGGCGGTCTCCTCATGGCCAACCGCCCTTCCAACGGTACGCTACCCGTCCAGGAAGCGACCTCCAGCGAAAATGGCACGGACCCTGGCCATGTCTGTCCCTTCGAAAGGCGGGACCGTTTGAATGGAGAATGACCGCGCTGTCCCGGTGGAGGGAGTGCCTGCAAGGTTGCATCCCTTCAATTCCCTCCCCACGTTCGGGTCATGCGCTCATCCACCCCACCATTCACAGGCCTGCCCTGGCCGACGGTGGAGACGCGGCTTTCAACGCTGGTGAGGAATGCGGAGGCGACCTTGATCGAGATCACTCATCCGGAGGCGGTGGTGCCAGTGATCGTGCCGGATCTGAAACCGCAGTCGGATCCGCGCGAACGGGCTTGGGTGACGTGCATGGAGTCGGGCTTGATCGGCTATGTGATCGACGAACTCACCTCGCGTCAGCGTCCCACCCGTTTGCAGGCATTGGCCTTGAATGCCTACCGCACACTGGGAGCCTGCGGGCCATGGCGCAGGGCCGTGCAGGTGGGCAACCTCCCGTTTTCGACCACCCTGCGCTCGGAAACTGGAAATCGTGTGATCTGGGAGATCCTGCCTGCCCTCCGTGAGGCGATGCCGGATCGTCCATTCGCCGTACGTAACGTCTATCCGGCGCGACAGGAGCTCGCGATGCCGGACGACGCTTCCCTTCTTCCTGGGCGTCCGATCTATCGATTCGATTATGCCGACGGAAATCTCCCGGGGCCCTCGAACTTCAAGCGCGATCTCAAGCTTCTGAACAACAGCGGGCTGATCGAGGTGGGCGACGATAAGTTTGACGAGGAGCTGATCCGGCAAGGTCTCGAGCTCTTCGACCAACTGTATCGCCAAAAGCACTCCTTGAGAAACCCGGATTACACCGAGGAAATGATCGCCATGGGTCGGAAACGGGGCTGGTTGAACCTGCGTGGCTTGATCGATCCTAGGACTGAGCGGCTCGTCGCTTTCGCCGGGGTTCATGAGGTGGGGCGGGAGATGTCGGCTCCGTTGATTGGATATGACAGATCGATTGATCAGAAGGTCGGACTCTATCGGCAACTGCTCGCCCTCTTGGCCAAGGAGGCGATCAGGCGTGGAATGATCGATGACTCGTCCAGCGGAGCGGGTGAGTTCAAACGAAACCGGGGTTTGCTTCCCGAGCTGGAGTACTTTGCGATCCTTCCTCCGTTAACAGGAGTTCGGAGGCCATCGGATCGGGGATTCATCCGGCTCAGAAAGGCGTTGATGCGGGATGTGACGCTGGAGCAGATGCTTGCCAACGGGGGATGATCTCCGCTTTGCCTGCTGGACTGGAGGCGTTTCAAGGTGGAGACTCCGTCATGATCCCGCTGCCAACCTGCGTTCGAATCGATTCACTTGGGGAGGACTATCCCATTCTCGAAATCGACCACCCATCCTGCAAGGCGCGGGTGGCCTTCCATGGGGCGCATGTCATGGAGTGGACACCCGCGGGTCATTCACCGGTCCTTTATCTCAGCCCCACCGCCTTGCTGGAAGCTGGCAAGCCGATCCGTGGCGGCATCCCGATCTGCTGGCCTTGGTTCGGGCCACATCCGTCGGACACCGCCAAGCCCGCACACGGCTTCGTCCGCACCCGGCAGTGGGCGCTGGTGGCTTGCGAGGATGAGGGGGCCTCGGTCGATCTGCGCTTCGAGCTTCATTCCGATGACGAGACGCTGGCAAACTGGCCGCATGCCTTCGAGGCGATCCTTGAGATCCGACTTGGGGCCGAGCTGCATGTCTCCCTGATCAGCCACAATCCCGCCGGATTGCCCTTCACCGAAACCTCCGCGCTGCACACCTATCTCGTGGTCAGTGAGGCGTCTGAAATCTCCATTTCCGGGCTCGATGGGGCTCCTTTCGTGGAAAGGGCCGCTGGACAGAACCTCTCGGGAGTCCAGTCAGGTGATGTCCGGATCGATGGCGAGGTGGACCGGATTTACCAATCCACCAGCAGCGTCGTTCTGCATGATCGTGATCGCCGGATCCACGTCCACAAGCATGGCAGCGCCTCGACGGTGGTCTGGAATCCAGGCCCGGAAAAGGCTGCACGGCTGGGGGATCTGCCGCCGGGCGACTTTCCGCGGTTTGTCTGCATCGAGGCCGCGAATGCCGCCGGCGCGGAGGTCACCGTGGCGGGCGGCGCGACGCATGTGCTGCGCACGAGGATCGTGGTGGAACCAGCTTGAGCGAGGGCTTGTCGTCCCGGGCCGGATCGGTAAGTGTGCGAGGCGATGAGCGAGGATTCCAGCCCTGATGTGCCTGAGTTGAAGGCCGAGTCGAAATCGAAGATACCCACGACCGGTGAGCTGATGTCTCCCCCGGTCGGAGTGTTTCGTGCGGAAATGACGGTCGCCGAGACGGTGGAACTGCTGCGGGAAATGACCCGCTCAGCCTTCATCACCTACTGCTACGTGACGGACCCGGATGGAAAGCTGAAGGGCCTGGTGGTGATGCGAGACATGTTGCTTGCCACACCCGAGTCGATCCTGGGCGACCTGATGTTGAAGGATCCATTCTCGTTCAGGGACGACATGCCGCTTGCCGATGCCTTGAAGGCGGCGCTTTCGAAGCATTTCCCGGTCTATCCGGTGTGCGATGCCGACGGGGTGCTGAAGGGCCTGATCCGGGGCGACACCTTGTTCGCGAAGCAGGCCATCGAGATCAGCGCCCAGGCGGGAAGCATGGTCGGGGTGGAAAAGGAGGAACGTCTTGGCACGCCGATCAAGCGCAGCCTCAAACTTCGACATCCGTGGCTGCAGATCAACCTGCTCACCGCCTTCCTGGCCGCAGCAGTGGTGGGCTGCTTCGAGGGCACCTTGAGCAAGGTCGTGATCCTCGCGGTCTTCCTGCCGGTGATGGCGGGCCAGTCAGGGAACACCGGTTGCCAGGCCCTCGCCGTCGCCCTGCGCGGCATGACGCTGGGGGATGTCAAGCCGGGCCAGGAGCGGCGCTTGATCTTCAAGGAGGGCATCCTCGGATTCTTCAACGGCCTGTTCGTCGGTCTGACCGCCGGGCTCGGCATGGTGGTCTATGCCACGATGCAGAAGCAGGAGCATCCCTGGTTGATGGGGCTCATCGTGATGATCGCGATGATCGCGAGCTGCGTGATCAGCGGGCTTTCCGGGGCCTTGATCCCCCTGGCCCTGAAGCGTTGCGGCGCGGATCCTGCGACGGCCTCGAGCATTTTCCTGACCACCGCGACGGACATCGCCAGCATGGGGGTCTTCCTTTCGCTGGCCACCTGGCTGCTGGTCTGAGCGGGCGAATCCGAAGCTGGCGTTTCACATTTGTTGCGGATAGGGTTTGCGGAAACCCATGAACCCAAGACTTCCGCAATGGTTGGCGTGCGCGGCATCCCTGGCCGCGTCGCAGGGGCCCGTCCAGGCCCTTCAGATCCGCAGCTACAGCGCGGCGAGACATGATCGCTTCACGGGATTTCCCGGCAGTCCGGTGGTCAATGGATCAGCCTGGTTTGATGGCAGCCAGTATTCCGGGGTGGGTTGGGTCGTGACCGAGCCGAACCGGCAACTGGCCCTGGTTTCACCCAGATATGTCATCACCGCCTCCCACTATCCTCTAACAACGGGAACCCAGATCCGATTCGTATCCACCAGCGGGAGTCTCGTCACCGCCACTGTTGCCTCGACCTCGATCATCATCAAAAGTGGTCAACCCACCGATCTCACCGTGGGCCGCCTTACTGCTCCGATCACCGGAGTCGGTGTGAACCCCTTGCCATATCTCAATCTTCCGGCCGAGAATCATTACGCGACCACGGACCAGCGGGTCTTTGGATTCAATTCCTCTGGGGGAAATCATCCCGTCGTCGGGCAGGGCACCATCAAGGATTTTGATGACTTCTCGTTCTTCGGCACCACCACGCGGATGAGCTATTTCCTCCACATCGATGCCAGCGGCTCGGAGGACGATTGCTTTTTCACGGTCGGCGACTCCGGCAGCCCCAGCCTGGCGATCACCCGCAATGGCCCTGCCCTGGTCGGAACACACAGCCTGGTCGGTGACGAACCCGGGTTCCGTTACAGCATCGACAGCCACATTCCTCACTACATTCCTGAGATCAATGCCATCCTCGCGGCGGATGGAGAGGCCATGATTCCGGTCTTCACCAACCCCACGCCGCTCGTTCTAACAGGAGCCACGACTCCCGACCCCTTCCGGCATGCGGCTGCGGGCACTGCGACCTTCAGCCTTGAGAATCAGGGCGCGACCGATTCGCTCAATCCCTCGGTCACGCTGACCTTTCCCTCCGGTGCCACGCCCACGAACGTCACTGCTTCTGGTTGGGTGAACGATGCGGCGGGTCCGCTGGTCTGGACCTATCATCGTGCCAGCCTTGCAGCTGCCGCGACGACCGATTTCGTGGCCAGTTGGACGAGCGTTCCGGCCATCAGCAGCCTGCCTGTCAGCATCCGCCATGTCAGCGATGGCAGTCCTCAGCAGACTTCCGAGTTCGATCTGGAGCCCACGATTTCCTACGCCGCCTGGAGTGCCGGGCTGGCGCAACCGGGCACCGCCGACGATCCGGATGGCGATGGGAGATCGAACCTCGTGGAGTATGCCTTCGGCAGCAGTCCGACTTCCGGCTCGAGCGCGCTTTCGCCGACCGTGGTCGCGGGCACCGTGATCACCACCAGCGGCGGCACCGCGACGCTGAGATTCCCGGTGCGGAGTGATTCCCAAGTACGAGGTCTATCGTATGTGCTGGAATTCTCCGACGACCTCTCGAATTGGTCGGCACCCCATCCGTCGGGCACCACGTCGGAGTTTGCCGCCTACTCGCCTGCGGTCCCGGGATTCACCGAGAGAATCGTCACCTTCCCGGCCAACGAGTCCCGCAAGTTCGCCAGGGTGCGGGTGACGCTGGACGAAAGCGCACCCGGCATGGCGGTCCCCTGAGTTCAGGGAATGATCTTCACGTGGTCGCCGGTCTCGATCTTCGTGAAGAGCTTCGCCGCCGCCGGATTCGATGTTGAGCCGGAAAAGGGCCCACAGCGTCTTTTTCTGCAGGATGTCGCACGAGGCAAGCCGACCGGCCCCGAAAGCGAGGGCAAGCAGGAAACGGAGGTGGATATCTGCCAGACTCACATGAGCTGACAGATTGGCCAATGCTCCCTGCCACTCAGGCTGGGTCTCGCCGCCCTCGGCATCTTCAGGCGACCAAGGCTTTCAAGCGGCGGCAGACCTCCTCGACATTCGCCCGCGAGTTGAAGGCGGAAATGCGGAACCAGCCCTCCCCGGCCGAGCCGAAGCCGGAGCCGGGAGTGATGACCACCTGCGCTTCGGAAAGCATCTTGTCGAACATGTCCCACGAGCTCAGTCCGGCCGGGCAGCCGACCCAGACATACGGCGCGTTTTCGCCACCGAAGACCGGCAGTCCAGCAGCGGCGGCGGCCTCGCGGAGAAGCTTGGCATTGCCCATGTAGTGCTCGATCAGCGCGGCGACTTCCTTCTTTCCTTCCTCGGAAAACACCGCAGCGGCGGCCTTCTGGACCGGGTAGCTGGCGCCGTTGAACTTCGTGCTGTGGCGGCGGCTCCAGAGCTGGTGCAGCGGGATGCGCTCGCCGGAATCGGTCTTGCCGGTGACGGTCTTCGGGATGACGACGTAGGCACAGCGAACGCCGGTGAAGCCGCCATTCTTCGAGAACGAACGGAACTCGATCGCCACGTCGCGGGCACCTTCGATTTCAAAGATCGAGCGCGGGATTTCCGGGTCCTGGATGAAGGCCTCGTAGGCGGCGTC
>JAIXPW010000055.1 GCA_027485995.1 Verrucomicrobiaceae bacterium | reverse complement strand
TTAGATGTTATCTGGACAGGCAAGGCTTTTCTCGACCTGTCGGGTAGCGATAGTCCATAGGAGGGGCCCCGCCGTCCGCTCCGCGCGGATCAAAGCGCTGGCGGTGCGGACGGCGGGGAGGTTCCTGTGGTCTATCGCGGAGACGCTGCGGAACTCACGGTTCAGTCGGTTCATCCAGATCCACCAATAGGCGCTCTATGCGCGCCGCAATACCGATGTGCCGTTCGATCTCGCGCTGCCAGCCCCGTTCTCTGGCATCTGTCGCAAGTGTCAGTTCGAGCTTCCGTCTTTCTCGAAGCCTGCCAGCGTAAGCTTTGCTGGTCACGAATTTTGCGCAGCTGAGATAGAGGTCACATTCACATGGCCCCTCAGAGGGTAGGCGTAGACAGTGGCCAAGTTCCAGTTCTGTCTTGATAAAGTTTGATTTCAGCCAGTCGATTGCCGAGCACGATAATTTTCCCGCGCGTATTGCTTCGGCACCGGGACCAGCGATCATTTCACCGGGGCCAAGCACACTACGATAGTCACGTAGGACTTCGGCGTCGCTGATCCGTGCGTAGACCATGGACATGTGCGGCGTCTGATGCCCTAAGACGCTCATGATGGTGTGCAACTTGGCACCTCGTTCGGCGAGTTGCGTGCCCACAGTATGACGAAACCGATGGCTGGTAACTGTCGGCTTTCCATCTTGATCGACCAGTCCGGCGAGTCTGCACATCTGATTGAGGGGGTATTGCAGCAAATAGTCTGCCGACATCCGCCCGCTGCGGCGAAAGAAGACATAACGAACCAAGTCGCCGGTCTTGTCATCCCGGATCGGGCGGTCGTTGGCTTCGAGCCGACGCTGGATGACTTCGCGCAATACCGTTGCGGCGTCGTCATGCAAAGGCACAAGGCGTTCCCGCATAGTCTTTCCAGCGGGTATCCGCAGTCTGAAGGTCCCGTCGGGATACTGATCCAGGCAGTCCAAGCGGAGTCGAATGACCTCTCCCCGCCGTGCGCCAGACCAGCGGGCGATCAGGAGCGCTGCCTTCTGAAACTCACACTCGAGGCTCGGCAACTGCGCCATAAGGCGCGACAGCTGGTCCTCTGGAATAAACCTTGGCACGCGGTGTGCCAACTTCGGCAGATCGTTCGGATCAAGAATCGGCCGTGTTGGAAAATTGGGCCAGTCCCATGCCGCGCCATCAGACAGGAACTTGGCAACAGTGCCCGCCCTTGCTCGACGAGCGTTTATGGACAGCGGCGCGCCTGTGCGTGGTGCAATGTCGAACTGAAGGTGGCGAAGGTAATCGTTGAAAAGCTCAGGATTGATATCAGCAAAGTTCAAAATGCTGGGCTGTCGGGTAGACAAGTAAGTCACAAAATGCCTCATCGAAACGGCCATGTGATCTACCGTCGGGCGAGCAAGACTGACCCGCTTTCTCTCAAGCCACCGGTTTGCCCATTCCTGGAGGTCTGGCCTCGGCGAAGCGATCGGCTTGCGTTTGTCTTGGATAATCTGAGGCCGGATGACATCATTCCCGTTTTGGAAGAGGAGCAGCTGCAGAACGCGGGTTTTGACCCGCCAGCTGCGCTGAAAGCCTGCCGGGAAGTCTTCTTTCTCGTTTCGGAAGATATGAGTGTCATGCCGTGCGGCGAAGGCGTCGACACCTGCGATCATTTCGTCGAGGTGATGCTGGCGAAGTTCGCCGAAAGAGCGAACACCCGTGTTCATCGCAAGGCGTGGCAAAACCACGCGGAGCGCTGCTTGTACGCCGGTTGCGGAATAGCCAATCTTCGCACTGTCCGCGACCAATGCGTCGAGCCCCTCATAGGCGTTCAATGGCTCCATCGTCTCCGCCACACGCATGTTCCCGACTGCGAACAGGAAATCGTAGTCCAACCGGATTCGGTCGGTCATGGCTGCGTAATAAAGATAGCTGCGGGCCCGAAAGCTGACGGGATAAGTCGGGTGGGCCTGCTTGTCACCATTTAGGCAGCCAATTCTGATGGGCAGGGGGGCAGCGAACCAATCCCTGATATCCGGCCAACTCTCAATGAACATGGATCGGTATATCAGCCGCTTGCGGCGAAAACTGTCAGCCATCGGGATGCGCGCCAGAAATGCCGCATAGTCAGCTTCGTCTGCGTGCTCAAATATGACAGGGCGGTCGACGTCCGATTTTGGCGATACATGGGTCACAGAGCCTCTCCGTCCGTTGTTTGCGAAGGACGGTCCAGACCCAAGGCGTGTCGATACTCGGCGACCACTACGGCGTCGGATACCCTTGTGTAAATTCTGGTCGATTCCGGCGAGGCATGACCCAATCGCTTCTGTAATGTCAGTTCTCGCATCCCTGCCTCCCACATGCGCGTCGCATGGGTGTGGCGAAGGGCGTGCGGGGTCATCCACGGCTCACGGATCTCGGCGCGCTCACATGCGCGAGCGAAAAGTCGCGCCAGCGCAGAATAGGACAGCGGTTCTTGACGGTTTACGCCTGTGCCGCCGACCAGGAACACGAAAGGAACGTCAGCATCACTTGGTCGTTCGTGCATGACGTATGCGTTCAGGGTTTCCAGTGTCTCGCCATCATGCAAATCGACTACGCGCTCGACGCGGGACTTCGATCGTGCGCCCTTTGGATGATCATCGCGGCAGCGCACGAAGATGCGGCGGCGCCCGTAGCCGATATCGGCCAGATGTAAGCCGAGGACTTCTCCGGGGCGAAGGCCTCCGTTCAGCATCAGCAATACCAAGCTGCGATCGCGGAGATTGCGCGTGGCGGCCATTAGGCCTTCGACCTGTTGCTGATTCATCGGTCTTGGAAGCCGCTGCATGGTCTTGAGGCGCAATTCTCTGACCTCAGACCTCTGCCGTAAAATCCCAGTCAGAAACGGCCTGTGCCTGTCGCTCACCCGCCAAGATGTTTGATCTTGTTTCTTCACGATCGGGTTTGCCACGCTGAACGCTCCGGTGAAAATCGCCCAACGATAGAAGGCGTCGACCGCCACAAGGGCGCGATTGATCGTGGCGGCCGACAGTCCTTTTGCAACGGGCGCCCCCTCACTCACCACAAGTCTGATCGAAGTGTCCCGGCGCTTGCGATTGGCTGGCACCGACCGAAGGTGCCCCAGGAAGGCGGCTGAGAGTTCAGGGGAGAAGGAGGTCCAATGAATTCCTTGTGTTGAGAGAAAGGTCCAGAGATGAATGAGGTCGCGCGCATAGGCGAGGGCGGTGTTGGGCGAATATGCTTTCGCCAGCAAGTAGGCAGCAAATCGACAGATCGGCTCGACTGGATTACCGTCCAAATCTGTCACCAGAATTGTGCCGCCGCTAACGGAACCTGTCAGTTTGAACATCAGCGCCTCAAGAGATTCCGGGGTCATACCGTCCAGCATATGGCAAAACGCCGCCGCGGGCGTGCTGTCCACATAATCGACCAGAGCAAGGAGATCACAGCCGATTTTCGGCACCGGGCGCTGCGTCATCATGCCGAGGGCATCTTCATGGCCGAGACGATTTTTGGGCAGACCCTCACGCTCTCGACTGGGCGCATCATCCCGACCCGCTGGGTCGGCGAGCAGCATGTGAAGGAAGACCTCGGCTTCATCCCGAGCTTCGCCGATTGGGTGAAGGCCATCCGGCCCGAGCCATGGATGGGCCGGGCCGAGCGGATCGAGGCACTGGTCGATCCGCATTTCGCCTCGCCCGTGGTCGAGGTCAGCTGACATGACCGATCCGGCCTATCAGCGCCTCGACCTGCCCCCGACGGCCTCGCCCTACACCGTCCTGCGGGCGGCGGTCCGGGCGTTGCACTCCGACACCCGGGCCGTTCGCGGCTTTCGGGCAGCGCGCAAGCGCTTCTACAGGCAGATGCTCTGCGCCCATGCCGCGCGACAGGCGGCGGGCGACAGTCCCACCGGCTGATCGCACCCAACCACCTCTCCTTCCCAATCCAGCACCTGGCCGCTCGGCCGGGTCTTCCCCATCCAGGAGGTCCCATGGCGGATTACTTCACCCATTTCTCGTGCCTGCTCGACGTTGGCACCCCCGACAAAGCTGCCCGCGCGCTCGCCCTGCTCCAGAGCTTGCGCGAAGCCGATCAGGATGCCGAGGACCCGGAGGTCGCAGGCTTCGACCTCGTGCGCCAGGACGCGCCCGAGGGCAGCACCCTCTGGATCCATGACGACGAGCACGGCGATGTCGAGGCGGTTATCCGCTTCGTGCTGCGCCTCGCGGAAGAGCTCGACCTCACCGGCCTCTGGGGGTTCCAGTATGCCCTCACCTGCTCCCGGCCCCGCCTCGATGCCTTCGGCGGTGGCGCGCATGTCATCGATCTCGGTGCCCGCAAATCCATCGGCTGGACGAGCAGCCAGGAATGGCTGGCTGCCGCGCTGAACGGGGAGGACGCCGATGACTGAGGTGATCTGCACCACCGTCTACCAGT
>JAIXPW010000169.1 GCA_027485995.1 Verrucomicrobiaceae bacterium | reverse complement strand
TTTCTTGACGGCGGCGGTCGGGATCGAGTCACGGATGTGGGCGGTGATGACGTCGCCGACGTTGGCAATGCGCGTGCGCTTGCCGAGAACACCGATCATTTTCGCTGTGCGGGCGCCGGTGTTGTCGGCGACCGTCAGCTTGGTTTCCATCTGGATCATAAGAAAAGGTAGTGGGAGCTGCGTGGGTGGGGCGACATGATCGGAACGTGGGCTCCGGTCAAGCGCAGATGGATCAATGCGAAAGAACCTGCTCGAGATTCCAGCGCTTCAGCTTCGAAATCGGACGGGTCTCGACGATGCGGACGCGGTCGCCGATGGCGGCTTCCGACTTCTCATCGTGGACGTAGTACTTTTTCGAGCGCTTGACGATCTTGTTGAACTTGGGATGCGGAACGCGGGCGACGTGTTCGACAACGATGGTCTTGTCCATTTTGGTGGACACGACGACGCCGACGCGGGTCTTGCGGACGTTCGGACTGGATTCCGTGGAGGTGGTCTCGCTCATGAGAGGAATGGGTAATGCGTTGCGGTCCGGGATCAGGCCTTGCGCTTGGCGGCGGCAAGAGCGGTGAGAACACGCGCGGTTTCGCGACGGACGACGCGAATGCGGGCGGGATTTTCGAGCTGGCCGGTGGCCTGCTGGAGACGGAGATTGAGGGACTCCTGCTTGAGGTCGCGGAGGCGGGTCTGAAGCTCGCCGGCGGAGAGCTCGGTGGACTTTGCCTTTGCCTTGGTCTTGGTAGCCATGAGATCGGGGATCGGAAGGAAGTTCTAGATTCGCAGATGATTCCGGAACGGATCAGGCATGCGGGTTACGGACGATGAAGCGGGTGCGGATGCCGAGCTTGTAGGACGCCAGGCGCATCGCCTCGCGGGCGAGGGATTCCGGGACACCGCCGACTTCGAAGAGCATGTTGCCCGGGCGGACCACAGCCACCCAGAATTCGACAGCGCCTTTGCCCTTACCCATTCGGGTTTCCGGCGGACGGGCGGTGACGGACTTGTGTGGGAAGATTCGGATCCAGACCTTGCCTTTACGCTTGAGGAAGCGGTTGATCGCGACACGGCAGGCTTCGATCTGGCGGTTGGTCATCCATCCGCGATCAACGGTCTGGAGACCGAAATCGCCGAACGCGACGGTCGTTCCACGCTGCGCGTTGCCTGAGCGGCTGCCGCGGTGGCTTTTGCGGAACTTGGTTCGTTTGGGCATCAAGGGCATGACTTACTCCTTCTAGAAAATTGGTTCAGTATTCGGGCGAAAAATTCGGGCGGATGAGGATCATCCGTTGTTGCGGGGAGGGCCTGAGCGACGGTCACCGCCACCGCGTGGACCACGGTCACCACCACCGCGCGGACCACGGTCACCGCGGTCACCGCGGTTTCCACGTTCGTTGCGCTCACCGCCAGGCTGGCCTGGACGGTTGTCCTCCTCCTTCTTGTTGACCCAGCACTTCACCCCGATGATCCCGTAAAGGGTCCGGGCTTCGGCAAAGCCATAATCAAGAGGAACACGGAGAGTCTGAAGCGGCACCTTGCCTTCGCGGTAGGTTTCCGAACGGGCGATGTCGGCACCGCCGAGGCGACCGGCACAACGGACGCGGATGCCTTCGGCACCGAAGTCCATGGCGATCTGCACCGAGCGCTTCATGGCGCGGCGGAAGCTGATGCGGCGCTCAAGCTGGACGGCAATCTGCTCAGCAACGAGCTGGGCATCGAGCTCGGGCTTGCGGATCTCGATGATGTCGATCTTCACCTGCGAGCCGTGGCAAAGCACGTTGAGGTCGCGGGTCATGATCTCGATGTCACGTCCCTGGCGGCCGATGATCAGGCCGGGGCGGGAAGTGTGGAGGGTGACGCGGACGCTGTTCCAGGCACGCTCGATCACCACCTTGGCGAGAGCTGCGGTCTGGAGACGCTTCTTGAGGTAATTGCGGATCGAAAGGTCTTCGTGCAGCTTGACGCTGTAGTCCTTGCCCGTGGCAAACCACTTGGAACGCCAGTCCTTGTTGACGGCGAGGCGGAATCCGATCGGATGTACTTTTTGGCCCATGGTCGGTGCTTGTTGAGAGTTGCTGGGTCGGATCAGGCCTGCGCTTCAGCGGCTGGTTCCGGGGTCGGGGTCGATTTGGCGGAGACGTTGCGGGTCACCTTCTTTTTCTTCTCCGGCGGTGCGCCGACGAGGGTGATGAAGATGTGGCTGGTGGGCTTGCGGATGGCACCGGCGGAACCCTTGGCGCGAGGCTTGAAGCGCTTGATCGCCGGGCCGATTCCAATCACCGCTTCCTTCACGACGAGCGTGCTGGTATCGAGAGAGAAATTGTGCTCTGCGTCCGCGATGGCCGTCTTGAGGGTCTTGCAGATGAGCTGCGCGGCTTTTTTCGGGGTAAAGGTCAGAATGTCGAGCGCGCTCGACACTGGAAGGCCTTGGATTTCCCGTGCGACGTCACGCGCCTTTTTGGGCGAGAGACGGACATACTTGGTGGTGCTTTTGACTTCCATCGG
>JAIXPW010000190.1 GCA_027485995.1 Verrucomicrobiaceae bacterium | reverse complement strand
TCGAGTAGGGCTTCTTCATCGAGGCCTTGATCGGGATGTTGTGGGCCTCGGCGTAGGCGATCATTTCGGCGCGGCCGGGAAACTCGGCGCGGAACGAGGCGTCGCGCCAAGGGGCGATGCACTTGACGTTCGGGGCCAGCGAGGCGGCGGAGAGTTCGAAGCGGACCTGGTCGTTGCCCTTGCCGGTGGCTCCGTGGGCGATGGCGTCGGCGCCTTCGGCGAGGGCGACATCGAGCATGCCCTTGGCGATGCAGGGACGGGCGATCGAGGTGCCGAGCAGGTAGCGGCCTTCATAAATCGCGCCAGCCTGGATCATCGGGAAGATGTAGTTGGCGGCGAAGTCCTCCTTGAGGTCGCCGAGATAATACTTCGATGCACCGGTGGTGAGGGCCTTTTCCTCAAGGCCATCGAGCTCGTCGCCCTGGCCGACATCGGCACAGTAGGCGATGATCTCGGCATTGTATTTGGCCTTGAGCCACTTGAGGAGGACTGAGGTGTCGAGACCTCCGGAGTATGCGACGACGATTTTCATGGCGGCGGGAGCGAAACACGACAGGCGGGAGCGTGCAAGTGTAGTGGACGATTTGAGGGTGGAATTGGCTTGGCGCTTGGAAAGCTCCGCCGCGGGGATAGGAACTCCGCATGACGCTGACGCCCGCCCAATATGCCCTCGCCTTGCTGGCGGCGGTCTGCATTGGCCTGGCAAAATCCGGATTCAGCGGCGTTTCGCTCGTGTCGGTGGTGGTGTTCGCCGACCTTTATGGCGCGAAGACCTCGGTGGGCTTCGTGCTGCCGCTGCTCATCGCTGCGGATCTGATGGCCTGGCCCGCCTTTCGGGAACATGGGTCGTGGAAGGCGGTCTGGCCGATGCTTCTGCCCGCCCTCGTCGGTCTGGGGGTTGGTTGGTGGGTGCTGGGCATCCTAGACCAACAGATGGCACGTCGGGCGATCGGGGCCTCGATCCTGGTGATGGTCGTGATCCAGGCCACGCGGAGATTGCATCCGGAGACCTTCGACCGGCTCGCGCTCTCAAGTGGATTTGGAACCGCAGCAGGAGTGACCGGTGGCTTCTCGACGATGCTGGCGAATGCCGCCGGACCGGTGATCCAGCTCTACCTGCTGGCGCGCAAGATCCCGAAAATGGAGCTCATTGGCACGGGGGCGCGGTTTTTTCTGCTGATCAACCTGATCAAGGTGCCCCTGAACTCCAAGCTGACCCTGATCACCTCGCACACGCTTCTGGAAAATGCGAAGCTCCTGCCTGCGGTGGCGGTCGGGATCTTTGGCGGGCGTCGATTGGTCAAGTTGGTGCCGCAGAAGGTCTTCGAATGGATGATCATCGGCTTCTCGACGATTGCCGGGATCAGGCTGATGTTCTTCTGAGAAGTAGCTCAAGTTTGAAACCTGAGGACGGGCGTGGCGCATTTCGAACGACGGACTGGCCGCTTGTCCATGGTCCGCCGCAAGGCACTCGCAACTTGCAGAGTTGTGTCACTTCACCTCCAGCGGTTCTCCTGCATCATCTTGTAGTTCTGGAAGGCCAGATACCCGAACATCACGGCGGTGTAGACGGAATGCAGGTAGATCACGGAGAAAACCGCCATGGCGGCACCAGCGACGAGCCCGATCTGATAGACGAGCCTCTGGGGCTTGACGAAAAGCTCGGTAATGCGGCCGCCGTCGAGTGGCAGCACGGGCAGCAGGTTGATCACGCCCCACCAGAAGTTGATCCAGAGGAAGGATCTGATGATCCGCAGTTTTTGACCGCCTTCGTCGACAAAGGCCCAGAGTTCATCCGAAGGCGGGGTGAGATAGATGCCAAACAGGCTCCGGCAGGTCAGATTCAGGCCGTTCTGAGGACCAAGTCCCAGGCAGAGCAGCACCACCACCAGCAGCCCGAGGGCGAATCCCGCACCCGGTCCGGCGGCGATGCGCCAGAAGTTTCCCGAACGGCTGAAGCGTCCACCATGGTTGTAGGCCAGGCCGCCGAGACCCCAGAGAGTGATCGTGGCGTATCCACCCCCAAGCCTTCGACCGACGAGGGCGTGGCCGAGCTCGTGCACCAGGATCGAGATCGCCATGATGATCATGAAGACCATCACGGCGAGCACCCGTTCCTTGGTTCTGGCATCGATGGCACCTCCAAGCAAGGCACCTGTCAGCCAGAACATCGGCTGGATCTCCACCGGGACTCCAAAAATGCTGAAACGGATCATGGGTCAGGAGTTCCGTGAAATCACTCGGCGGACTTTTTCGCAGCCTTCTTCGCGGCAGGGCGTGGCGGGAAATCGAAGCCGATTTTTCCGTCCTTCATGTCGAAGGTGAGATGCGCGTCGAACTTGCGCTTTGTTCTGTTAGAAACAAAGCCGCGCAACAGGTCGGTCTTTCCTTCGCTGAGAAGTTTCAAGGCTTGCTCAGGATCGATCTCGCGTTGGAGGATCGATCGACCGAGGCGGATGCCGTTCGGGTCCTTCTTCGTCGTGATCGCCGGCACGTGATAGGCCTTGTCGGTCTGATAGACCTTGAGGCGCTTGCCTTCCGGCGTGACCGCTTCACCGATGAGCTGGTCTTCCGTCAGCTCGACTTCACCGTTCTTCTCGTCATCGCCGAAGTCGAAGTTGATCTTGAACTTGTCGTCCATCTTCAACGCGGCATCGAAGGGCTTGTTGAACTTCGATTTGAAGCCGGTGAGCGGTCCGACGAACTTGGTGGAGAAAAGCTGAATCGCCTCGTCCTCGCTGAGCAGGCGGCCGGCGATGTGCTTCTTCGCCTTGAATTTGCACTCCGTCTCGCGGCACTCATAAGTGGCATCTGTCTGGCGGAGGTCCTTCGCGCCGCACATCGGGCAGGTGACCTTGAGGTCGGGAAACGCCTGGTTCTTCGTCTCCTCGGCGAGCTTGTGGGCCTTCGCGACGATCTCGTTGGTGTAGGAGATGATCTCCTTCATGAAGTCATCGCGCTTCCGCTCGCCGTGCTCCATCTGGCGCAGCTTGTATTCCCAATCGCCGGTAAGCTTGGGCGAATAGAGGCCCTCGATGTCCATTTCACGAACCAGGGAAATCAGGCGCATGCCGCTGCCGGTGACGTGGAGGTCGCGACCATCCCTCACCAGATACTTCTGGGCGATGAGGCCCTCGATCGTCGCCGCACGGGTGGCTGGCGTGCCAAGGCCGCGCTCGGACATGGCTTCGCGGAGGGCTTCGTCGTCGATCAATTTTCCCGCGCCTTCCATGGCGGAGAGCAGGGTGGACTCCGTCATGCGCGCCGGCGGCTTGGTTTCCTCGTGCAGGACCTGGATGTCCTCGACCTTTGCGTTTTCACCCGGAGTGACGCCGACGAGCTCATCTTTACCAGCGGCGACTCCCGGACGACGTCCGTAAACCTCCATCCAGCCGGGCTTCACCAGGATCTTGCCGTCAGTGCGGAAGGTGTCCTCGGCGATCTTCGTGAGACGCGTGGTCTGTTCGAATTCAGCCGACGGATAGAAGACCGCGATGAAGCGCTTCACGATCATGTCGTAAACCTTCTGCTCGGTGTCGCTGAGCTTCGCGAACTTGCCGGTCGGGATGATGGCAAAGTGGTCGGAGACCTTCTTGCTGTCGAAGACGCGACGCGACTTGGTGAGCTTCGGTCCGTCGTCCTTGTCGCCCTTGAGAACGGCGTCGGCGTAGCGGGCGACGTCGAGGTCGCTGGCGGCGATGTCACCCAGTGTTTCGCGAACATTCGGCACGTAGTCCTCGGGGAGGTAGCGTGAATCCGTTCGCGGATAAGTGATCATCTTGTGCTTCTCATAGAGCGCCTGGGCGATCTGGAGCGTGCCTTTCGCGGAAAAGGGAGCCTCGCGCTGGAGGGTGGTGAGGTCGTAGAGCTGCGGGGCGATCTGGCTCTGCGCCTTCTTCTCCTCGCTGACCGTCCCGGTCTTGCCTTCGCAACGGGCCTTGATCGCCTCGGCCGTGGCCTGGTCCCAGATGCGCTCGGCCTTCGAGTGCGGCTGGTTTTCATCCTTCTTCCAGGAAAGGTCGACCCACTTCCCAAGATACTCGCCGTTCTTCACGCCGAAGGTCGCATGGACTTCGAAATACGGGCTCGGTTTGAACGCGCGGATCTCGGCTTCGCGCTGGGCGAGGATGGCGAGGGTCGGGGTCTGCACGCGACCGGCGGCGGTGATGTTGAAGCCACCGTGGCGAGAGTTGAAACAGGTCAGGGCGCGGGTGGCGTTGAGGCCGACCAGCCAGTCCGATTCCGAGCGGCACTTCGCGGCATCGGCCAGCGGCTTCATCTGCTCGTCGGAGCGGAGGTTGCTCCAGGCCTCGATGATGGCGTCGTTGGTCATCGACTGCATCCAGAGGCGCTTGACCGGCTTGGTGATGCCGCCGATGTCCATGATGTAGCGGAAAATGAGCTCGCCCTCGCGGCCGGCGTCGCAGGCATTGACGATCGAGTCGATGTCCTTGCGCTTGGCGAGCTTCAGCACCTGCTTGAGGCGTGCTTCGGAGTCGGCGATCGGGTCGAGTTCGAAACGGTCGGGAATGGCGGGAAGCACGTCGAATTTCCACGGCAGCTTCTTGCCGTTCGGGCCCATCGGCATGCGCAGCTCGACGAGGTGGCCGACGGCCGAGGTGATGACGGCCTTGTCGTTTTCGAAGAAGACATCGCGTCCGGAGCCCTCCTTCTCGAACTTGCCGAGTGCCTTGGAAAGCGCGCGGCTCAGGTCGGTCATGACGCTGGGTTTTTCGGCGATGATGAGGATTTTGCCCATGGCGGAAAGGGTGCCGGGTGTCGGCGGATTGAGGGACTAGACGGGCGAAGAGCCGCTTGGCAAGGGGATTTGATTGGGAAGAGTGTTCAGTTTTCAGTTTTCAGTTTGAAGGGAAGAGCGTGCCGATCCGGTGTGTTTGTTCCTTTTGAGCCCTCGGATCGGAATGGATTTCAGCCACGGGTCTCCCACTTTGGAGGGCCGGAACGGGGTGGGTAAGGAGGGCTGAATTCGATGGTTTTCATCCGGAAATGCCGAAATCCCTGAATGCCGGCCCATACGCCGAATGCCCAAAGCACGCCAATCGGGTCGAGTCGGGATACGCATGACAAGACTCCAATCAGGCTGATGGTGGCGAGTTGGACGCACAAAGGCCCCATGAAGCGAGCCAACCACCATCTGGGAAGAAGCTCGGTCGGCACGTTTTGCGGCTTATACTCGATCAGAGTCTGGCTGAAGAAATACATCGCGGAGCCTAGTGGCTGAAGGATGAGTCCCCCAAGGAGGTAAATCCCAATCGCCCAGAGCTCCTCCTCATTTGCGAGGTTTCGGATCGCCGTAAGTGAAAGGCCCGTTGCCAGCGCAAATGCCCAACCGATCACCCAAATGACTACACCGGTCGCAGCCATCGCGAAACTGCCGACTCCAAAAACAAAACGTGCGAACGGCGGAAGATCATCTCGCATGGCGGACCTCCTACCTCAGGCTGTACCGGAATCCCGGCAAGCACCTTACCAGCCGCCGCATTTCCAACTTCATCAGGGTCGCGGTGACCACGGGAGCGGGGAGGCCGCAGGCGTCGATGATGCGGTCGACGGTCATTTCATCGCGGCCGACGACGGCGAGCACTTTCGCTTCTTCTTCCGGTAGTTCGGCGTCTCCGGCCGATTTTTCGCTGAGGCTCTTGTTGGCGAAGGGCAGGTCGCTGAGTTCGTCGAGGAGCTGGGAGCCATCGAAGACAAGCGTCGCGCCATCGCGGATGAGCTGGTGGCATCCCATTGAACTCGGCGTGTCGATCGGACCCGGCACGGCGAAGACCGGCTTGCCATAGTCCGAGGCCAGATTCGCCGTGATCAAGGATCCGGACCAGGCCGGGCACTCGACCACCAGCACTGCCCGCGACCACGCGGCGACGATCCGGTTTCGCATCGGGAAAGTCTGCTTGTCTGGCGCGGTGTGGAGCGGAAACTCGGAAACGACCGCGCCGTGACCGTCGGCGATTCGTTCCGCGAGGCCGAGATTTTCCGGTGGATAAAGTTGCGCCAGCCCCGATCCGATCACGGCGACCGTGCGCCCACCGGCCGCGACGGCGGCCTCGTGGGCGGAGGTATCGATCCCCCGGGCCAGCCCGGAAATGATCGTGAAGCCCGCACTTGCGAGCTGGAATGAGAACTTCTTCGTGGCATTGCGACCGTACGCTGTGGCGCGTCGCGAGCCGACCACTCCGATGGCATGCTTGTCTCGCTCCTCCAGTTTTCCCCACACATACAGAAGCAAAGGCGGATCATAGGCCTCGCGCAGCGGAGCTGGATAATCGGCATCGTCCTGGGTGATGACGGAAATTCCGCGCTCCTTGGCTTCCGTCAGCTCCTTGATCGGATCGGCGTGATCCTGCCAGCGATGAAGAATGCCGGCGGTCTCCTCGCCGATGCCATCGACACGCATCAACTGGTCCTTCGATGCTCCGAGGATCGCCGCGGGCTCACCGAAGCATTCCAGCAATCTCCGCACCCGGACGGGGCCGATCTTTGGCAGGAGGTTCAGGGAGACGAGGGCTTCGATCGAAGTCATACAGAAAAGAAAATCCGAAATTCGAAATCTGAAATCCTAAACTGAAGACCTCGGTGAATTTTCAATCTCGTCCCAAGTCATGCCGTTGCCAGAATCGACTCATCCCAATCCTTCCAGACCGGATCAAGACCCTGGCGTTTCAACATTGCCGCGATCTGCGCCGGACTGCGGTCGTCGTGGATCTGGAACTGTTCGGTCGCTTTCTCACAACCGCTCTTCGTTTCCAGCTCCACGCGTCGACCGCGAACGGTGAGATGCACATCATCATGTCCTGCACCGGTATAGCCGCCAGGCTCGGTTTTCGCACCGGCTGACATCGTGGTGGTGCCGAGGTGGACCAGCGAGTCGCGCAGGGTGGGGGACTCGCGGGTGGAGACGACGATGCCGACCTGGGGAAAGAGGATGCGGAAGGCTGTTAGAACCTGGACGAACTCGCGATCCGGCAGAAGCAGTCCGGCATCAGTCTGATACTCATAGTTTCCCGCATAGGGCCGCATGCGTGGGAAGGCCACGGTGAACTGGGCTTTCCAGCAGTGTTTCTGAAGATACTCGAGATGGGCGGCCAATGCCACGGCCTCGAACTTCCAATCCGCGAGGCCGAACAAGGCTCCGATGCCGATCCTGCGAAACCCTCCGGCATACGCCCGCTCCGGGCAGTCGAGCCGCCAGTCGAAGTTCTTCTTCGGCCCGGCGGTGTGCAGCTTCTGATAAGTCTCGCGATGATAGGTTTCCTGATAGACCACGAGCCCCTCCGCGCCGTGTTGGACGACTTCGGCATACTGGTGGTCCTCCATCGGGCCGACCTCGATGCCGAGCGTCGGGATGAAGGTCTTCAGGGCATCGAGGCAGTCCTGAAGATAGCCGTCGGACACGAACTTCGGATGCTCTCCGGCGACCAGCAGGATGTTCCGGAAACCAAGGCCGTGGAGGTGGCGGGCCTCGCGGACCGTTTGCTCAACGCTGAGGGTGGTGCGGAAGATTGGATTGTCGCGCGAGAAGCCGCAGTAGGAGCAGTTGTTGACACACTCGTTCGAGAGATAGAGCGGCGCGAACAGACGCATCGTCCGTCCGAAATGACGGCGTGTCAGCACCTGGGCCTTCTGCGCGCGGGCCTCCAGCTCGGCATTGCCCACCGGTTCGATCATCGCACGGAACCGGCGCATCAGCGGGGTCGGGCGTTCGAGGAGTTCGGGAAAGCGTTCGGAGAAACCCATGGCGGCGGGACCATGGGTCATGTGGGGCGGATCGTCAAAGATCGATGCCGCAAACCTCATGGGCTTGCCATTTCCCGTTCCGGCGGCTTTCCTGCGGGAAGCCATGAGCGAGCCCGAGAAAATCATCTGCAAACCCACGCCCTGGTTCCTGTTCCGGGCGGCGATCATGCTGCTCATGTTCGCGGTCTTTTCGTTCCTTTTCTATCAGGACGGCCTGATCGGCTATCGTCGCAAGAATGCGTCCTATTTCCTCAGGGCGGCCTTCTCGGAAGCTGGAGACCAGTTCGCCGCGATGTCGAAGGGTGGCACCATCTCCCCGACCGAGTGGCGGGCCTTTGCGGAAAAGCAAACTGTGAAGCTGCCCGAGGATGCCTCGACCCTGCCACCCGAAGTCCAGCCCGGCATGAAGTGGCCCGAGCCGCTGCACGATTCCGTCAGCCTCCGCGACAAGCAGTGGCAGAGCCTATGGCGTGACTTCTCCGCCGCCTGGCCGGCCTGGAGCATGGATGCGGAGCCCCCGCACGAGCCCTACTCGGCTCAGAAAATCCGCGAGCAGTGGATCGTCTTCGGCATCTGCCTGGCCTTGAGCGTCGCTGCTGCCTTTTTCCTGATCCGGACCCTGCTGCGCAGCATCTCGGTGGACGGTGAAGCCCTCCACCACTTCGGCGGAAAGCGCATCCCCTTCGACCAACTCACCCGCCTCGATCTGCGGAAATGGGACACCAAGGGCCTTGCGTTCGTGGACTACAAGGGCAGCGCCGGTTCGGGACGTCTCCGCATCGACGGACTCACCTACGGCGGTTTCAAAAAGGAACAGGGCGAGCCGGCCGAGGCCCTGATGAAGCGCCTGCGGTCCCGCTTTTCCGGAGAATTGGTCGAGTATGCCTCGATCGAGGAGGCCCCGGAGGACCCGGCCACTCCGGCCGCCTGAATTTCCAGCAAAACCGGAGGTTTTTTCGAGGTTGCCAAGCCCCTCACCCCCGGTTAAGCACCCCCAACGTCAACCCCAACCAAGAAGCAAAATGTCTGACAAAAGCATTGAAGACCGAGTGAAGGACATCATCGTCGATCAACTCGGCGTGAGCGCCGATCAGGTGACCCTCGCAGCGAAGTTCATCGAAGACCTCGGTGCTGATTCGCTCGACACCGTCGAACTCGTGATGGCATTCGAAGAAGAATTCGACATCGAAGTCCCCGACGAGGAGGCCGAAAAGCTTCAGTCCGTGGGCGACGTTGTCACCTATGTGACCGCCCAGCAGGGTTGATCGGCTCCGCCTGAAGCAATTTCATGGAATGGGCGGACTCCGGACGGCGTCCGCCCTTTTCTTTGCATTTCCCGAGGTTGGAAGGATCTTCGCTCCGATCATGCACTCTCCCGATGACATCCAGTATGCGCTCGAAACCACCCGGGTCCTCCGCGAACCGGATCGGCGCATCGATACGTTCGGAGAGACACGCTTTGAATTCCAGCTTCTCAGCGAGTTGATGGACCGCAGCGGCGAAGTGAGGATCCGCAGCGGTGAGGTCGAGGCCATGCGTCCGCGCATCCTCCGTCCAGAGGCCTATCGCGAGATCGAGCTGGAAGGATTCCAGGACGACGCCCGCAAGCGGCTCGATGCCCTGGTGGACAAGCTCCGGGCCGAGGGCAAGGACCTGGCCTTTCTCCAATACGGCTTCCAGTTCCGTCGCAGCAGCGTCACCGAGGAAATCGTGCACGACAGCATGGACTCGGTGCGCGACCGGCTGCTTTCCGAACAAGACCGCACCGGCAATCCCGCCCGTGCCATCATCGAGGGTGTCGACGACGCTTGGGAGATCTGCCTCTTCAAGTTTTCCTTCGAAATGATCCTCCGTTCGCAGGAGATCAACGCCTTCGATTTCAAGCGCCGCGGCCTGCTCTGAGCCGCTGAGACCCCATGCGGATCTGGACCCTCATCAAGATCATCGCCGCCCTCGCCGTCCTCGGCGTGATGGGATTCACCGGGATGCTGGCCTACCACATCTCCGTCAAGCCACTCGGCGGAATTTTCGCGAAGATTGTTCCCGATCCGGCGGACGTCGTTTCCAATCAGCACGCGGAGGAGGTCGACAAGATGCTCGACTCCAAGGAGATGCCCGACATCGAGCCCGGCGAGAAGGCCTACCAGAAGGCCATCGAACTCATTGCCACCGGCAGCACCGCCGAGGCCCGCGAAAAGCTCGAGTCCATCGTCACCACCTATCCTTCCTCCACCACCGCCTCCGAAGCCCGGCGGATTGTTGGGGAAATGAACCTCGACGAGATCCTTTCCCCCGAGCACATGGAGGGAAAGCTCACCCACGTCGTCCAGCGCGGCGATTCCTACCTCGCCATCGTCAACAAGCAGCGGACCAACCTCGACTGCCTGATGCTTCTCAACGGACTCACCGATTTCGGGGGCCTTCAGCCGGGCGATGACCTGGTCGTGATGCCGCTCGAGTTCCGACTCCTCATCGAGCCCCAGAAAAAATTCCTCTCGCTCTGGAGCAAGGGCAAGTTCGTCAAGGACTACCCCATCGTGCGCATCGAGCAGCTTTCCTCGATCGCCGCGCTCAAGACCACCATCGACTCCCGGGCGGGCTTCTACGATGGGAAAAAGCTGGTCCTCGGAAACAAGGGCTATCGCCAGTCCGACAAGGTCCTCCAGCTCGCCAAATCCCCGATCCAGATCCGCCCGATGCCGGCCTCCAATGAAGCCGGCACCATCCTCCCACGCGGCATCTATTTGAAGGCCTCCGACATGGAGGAACTGAATCTCCTCACCCGACCCGGGAATGAGGTGGAAATCCGTTTGTCACCCCGCTAGCCTCCGCCACTCCCATGCAGCTTCTGGAATTCGAAAAGCCGATCGCCGAACTCGAGCGTGAACTGGATAAACTTCGCTCGAAGTCCGGTTCGCAGAACATCGACATGACGACGGAAATCTCCACCATGGAGGACAAGCTCGCGGAAACCCGGCGGGCCATTTATGAAAACCTGACCCCGTGGCAGCGCGTCCAGATCGCCCGCCACACGAACCGTCCCTTCATGCTCGACTACGTCTCGCTTGCATTCACCGGCTTCTGCGAGCTGCACGGCGACCGCCACATCGGCGATGACCTTTCCATGCCTGGCGGCTTCGCCCGCATCGGTGGCAAGCGCGTCATCGTCCTCGGCCACCAGAAGGGGCGGGACACCAAGGAAAATCTCAAGCGCAACTTCGGCAGCGCCCACCCGGAAGGCTACCGCAAGTCGCTCCGACTGATGAAGCTCGCGGAAAAATTCGGACTGCCCGTGATCGCCCTCATCGACACCCCCGGTGCCTTCCCCGGCATCGGCGCGGAAGAGCGGAACATTGCCGAAGCCATCGCCTTCAACCTGCGGGAAATGATGCTGCTCAAGGTGCCGATCATCGCCGTCGTCCTCGGTGAAGGCGGCTCAGGCGGAGCCCTCGGCATCGGCGTGGCCGACCGCGTCCTGATGCTGGAAAACGCCTACTACTCGGTCATCAGCCCCGAAGGCTGCGCCGCGATTCTCTGGAAGCACCGCAAGCACGCCCCGGAAGC
>JAIXPW010000164.1 GCA_027485995.1 Verrucomicrobiaceae bacterium | reverse complement strand
ATCCGCCGTTTCTTCAAGACCGATCCTGACGGCTACGCCCGCACCGCGCGGGTGCATCTGATCAGCTCCTTCCTCGCCTCGGTGCTCGCCGGGAAGGACGCCGCCATCGACCCCGGTGACGGCTCGGGCATGAACCTGATGGACCTGGCCAGCTCCGACTGGTCGGACCTGCTGCTCGACGCCACCGCGCCGGGCCTCCGCGCGAAGCTGCCGGCCGTCGCGCCGACGCAGTCGATCACCGGCACCCTCGCTCCCTACTTCTCGAAGTACGGCTTTTCCAGTAGCTGCAAGGTCGCGCGCTTCACCGGCGACAATCCGGCCTCGCTGGTCGGCATGGGAGCCACCGCTCCGGGAAACATCGTCATCTCGCTCGGCACGTCCGACACCTTCTTCGCCGCCATGGAGGGCCCGAAGACC
The DNA here is from genome assembly GCA_027485995.1 of Verrucomicrobiaceae bacterium. GTDB lineage: Bacteria > Verrucomicrobiota > Verrucomicrobiia > Verrucomicrobiales > Akkermansiaceae > Luteolibacter. Next base: position 2,809 of record JAIXPW010000164.1, on the reverse strand, counting down.
GATCCGGCCGGCTTCGGCCACGTGTTCGGAAATCCGGCGGGCGGCTTCATGTCGCTCATCTGTTTCCGCAACGGTTCGCTCGCCCGCGAGGCGCTGCGTGACGAACTCGGGGTCGATTGGTCCGCCTTCGACGTCGACGGCCTGGCCCTCACCGCTCCCGGCAACGCTGGCAACCGCATGCTGCCCTTCTTCGGCCCGGAAATCACGCCGCGCGGAGACTTCGATGGCCCGGTGCGAAAGGGCGACGCGGAGTTCGAGTCCGGTGCCAATCCGCCCACCCAGATCCGCGCCCTGCTCGAAGGCCAGTTCCTCAACATGCGCCTTCACTCGCAGTGGATCGGTGTGAAGGCCGACCGCATCCGTCTAACAGGTGGGGCCTCCCAGAACAACGGCATCGCCCGTCTGGTGGCGGACATTTTCCAGGCTCCGGTGGAACGACTCGCCATCGGCAACTCCGCCGCACTCGGAGCCGCCCTGATCGCCGCCGCTGCGGCCGGTGAGGATCTCGCGAAACTCCAGGCCGTCTTCTGCACCACGGCGGAGGATTCCCGGATCGAGCCTGACCGCTCCACGGCCGCCGTTTACGACGAGGCGATCGTTTCCTACGCCGAGCTGCTCAAGTCGAATCCCCAGCTGATTTCGTAACGGCTTTTTCAACGACTCCCCCCACGCTTGTCCCACCCCCGGCGGCAAGCTGTGGGCGTCATGAAACACGACCTCACTGAAATCGCCTTCATCCTCGACCGCTCGGGCTCCATGGGCTCCATGGTCGAGGCCGCCATCAGCGGATTCAACCGCCTCCTCAAGGACCAGCAGGCCGCTCCCGGCGAAGCGCGCTTCTCGCTGGTCCTCTTCGACGATCAATACGAGGTCCCCTGTGCCTCACTGCCGATCTCCAAGGTCCGCCCGCTCGACACCCGGACCTTTGTCCCGCGCGGCTCCACGGCCTTGCTCGATGCCATCGGTCGCACGATCGACGATCTTGGCAAACGTCTCGCTGCGACCCCGGAAGCCCGCCGTCCGGGCAGCGTCATCATCGCCATCCTGACCGACGGCTACGAGAACGCCTCGGTGCACGAGACCTGGGAATCCATTTCCAGAAAGATCAGCCACCAGCAGGAGAAGTATGCCTGGCAGTTCCTTTTCCTCGCCGCGAATGCCGATGCCATCGCGACAGCGGGACGGATGAGCATCCACTCGAAGGATGCCGCCTGTTTCGCCGCCGAGCCGGAATCCCTCGCCGCCACCAAGGACGCGATCTCTCGGAAAATGCGTGCCTCACGGGCGGTGAAAGCCGGAAGTGCCAGCCTCGCCGAAACCCTCTGCGCGGAAGCCGACCTCGGCGACATCGTCCGCGAGGAGGAGCGCAAGCGCGGTCGTTGAAACCTTTCCCTGCGTCGCGGGCGCTCGCGGTCGGACGGGTGTCCGTCCGGTGCTCATGACCCCGCGGCGCAGGGATCCCTGTTCACACCGCCCACAGCATCTTCATCGCCTGCCAGGCGGCAGAGACGTGGTGGACGCGGAAAATCTGCGCGCCGCGTGACATCGAGGCGGCGAGGCAGGCCACGGTTCCGGCATCGCGCTCGGTCGGATCTGTTAGACCGAGCACCTCACCGATCACCGTCTTTCTCGAAACCGGAACCAGCAGCGGTCGGTCGAAGCGTTGGAGTCGGTCGAGGAAACGATAGACTGTTAGATTGTCATCGCGCTGCTTCGCGAAATCGATGCCGGGATCAAGGACCACCCGATCCCTTGAGAGTCCGGCTTGATCGCAGAGCGCCAGTTTCTCCTCGAAGAAGGCCTCCATCGAGCCCATCACGTCTTCCCATTGTTGATGGACATGGGGGATCTTCGGCTCGCCGACACTGTGCATGACCAGCAGCGAGCATCCGGAGGCCGCGCAAAGCCGTGCATTGCGCTCGTCGGGCAGGCCGCCCATGTCGTTGATGAACTCGACTCGTGGGTCCTCGATGACCTGCGCCACCACCTCCGGCCGCCAGGTGTTGAGGGAAAGCACCGGTGGCCAGACCTGTTCGGCGTCCTTCGGTGTCGCGGCCTTGATCACGTCATCCCATCGACCCAGAAATGCACGGAAACGACGCACCTCCTCCTCCACGCTCACCGCCGCGCGATTGGTGCGGGCGCTTTCCGCCCCGACGTCGAGGATGTCCGCACCGGCCTCCGCGTGAGAGCGAGCGATGGCGATCGCGTCGTCGATTACCAGCGTGCCATCGCCGGAAAACGAGTCATCGTTCACGTTCACGATCCCCGCGATCAGCGGTCGGCGCGGAAAGGAAATCGAGCGGTCGCGGAGCTGCCAGTTCACGCCGCGATGGTGAAAGGCCCGCAAGAATCGACAAGCTTTCCATTTGCCGTCACCCGGAAGCTTGGTAGCTTCGCGTTCGATGAACTCCGATCTCAACCGCCGCCATTTCGTGAAACTGGGCACCCTCGCCGTGGCTGCCGCCGCGATCGCTCCTGCCCGCGCGGCTTCTGCTGCGTCTCCTGCCGAACTGCCGAAGCTGCCCTACGGCTTTGATGCGTTGGAGCCGCACATCGACAAGATGACGATGGAGATTCATCACGGAAAGCATCACGCCGCCTACATCGCGAAGCTCAACGAGGCCCTCGTCAAGGCTCCGGAGCTCGCCGCGAAGCCACTCGACGAAGTGCTCGGCACTCTTCCAGCCGTCTCCGACGAAGCCCTGCGCACCGCCCTCCGCAACCAAGGCGGTGGCCACTGGAACCATTCGATGTTCTGGGAAAGCCTCGCCCCTGCCGCCAAGTCCGGAAAGCCTTCCGACAAGCT
>JAIXPW010000120.1 GCA_027485995.1 Verrucomicrobiaceae bacterium | reverse complement strand
GGTGAACTCCGGCTTCAGCTTCAGCACGATCTTCACGCCGCGTGAAACGCCTTCGCTTTCCTCGATCGTGTAGCCGCTCACGCCGTCGCTGGTCCAGACGAGCGACTCGCCCTCATGACGCCAACTGCGGGTAAAGACCTGGACTTCATCGGCCACCATGAATGCCGAATAAAAGCCGACGCCGAACTGGCCGATCATGTTGCCGGGCGTGCTGCCGCTGTCCTTCATCGCCTGAAGGAAGGACTTGGTGCCGGAGTGGGCGATGGTGCCGAGGTTCTCGACAAGCTCCTCGCGGGTCATGCCGATGCCGTGATCGGCGATCGTCAGCGTGCCGGCCTCCTTGTCGGCGGTGATGCGGATTTCAAGGGGCAGCTCGGGATCGGTGATGTCCTTCTCAGTGCCCTGCAGGTGGCGGAGTTTTTCCAGCGAGTCGGAGGCATTCGACACCAGCTCGCGGAGGAAAATCTCGCGATCCGTGTAGAGGGAGTGGACGACGAGGTCGAGCAGTTGGCGGATCTCCGCCTGGAACGTGTGCTTTTCGAGTGTGGTTTCGCTCATGGGATGAAGGGGTTGTGAATGAAAGGCGGGAAGATAGCCATGTCCGCCCATCTGTCAAAACCCGGAAGCGGGTGGGAAATTCCGGCGCGATGGATTTCTCACCGCCAAGCCGCCAAGTTCGCCAAGCCAAACCGATGAAAGCTCTGGAAAATCGAGTCCTCTGAAACCCATTTGAGATTCCTTGGCGCACTTGGCGTCTTGGCGGTTCAATTTGGTCGCATTCGTGCGGCTCTCCCCAAGTCGCGCTCCACGCCCTCGGAAACGGCATGGACGCCATTCAGTCAGAGATATCTCCAACAGCACCCCCTTGAACTCAAGCTACTCGTATGGCGCTTCAATCCCACGAAATCGCATGCCGTTGAGATCAGCCAACTCGACCTCAACTAGACAACCGCTTGCACCAATAGATCCGGCGTAAATCCTGCCATGCCTGGCCCACAGGATTCGCTTGCCATCAAAATCCGCCCACTCCCAATCCTTGCACTCCAGGGTGGACTCTCCATCTGTCCGGGTTATGCAATGTTCGTCCCAGTAACAACCTTTCCCAGGTGGCGAACCGCTCTGCGCGTGAGCGAACTTCCTCAAGATCCATCCCCCGGGCAAACTCCTGTCAAATGACCTACGAGTCGTCGCTGGAACAACCGTGTTTGGCGGACTCTCGGTCCAACCATCCCGCAGCAGTCGTGGGTAATAGATTGCCGGGCACTCTCCACAAAACGTGTGGGGACCCACATAAGTGACATCTCGCCGCACAAGTGTGGTGTCTCTGAGAATTGAATGGCCGAGGCCATCATTAAGCCAGTAAGCCCTATTGGTGGTCCAAAGTCCGCCTCCGTCCCAGCAGTCGCCCTTAGGCAGGCATGCCAGTGCCTTGAGATAAGGCACCTTTGCCACCGCCGTCCAGGATCCTTGCGCCTCGGAACTCCAATACCCGTTCATGGCGAAGTAGATCCAATACTCGCCGTCCGGCGAAATGTCGCTGCGCATCCCATAGATCCGGCCCTTCAGCCACTGGCCGAGACTGAACTCGTCGGTGCTCCGATCCCACAAGATGCTCGCGACTTCCTTCGACGGACCTCGGCGAATAACGACAGCTCGCGGTGAATCACGAGCGAGTAGAACGTGGATTCTGGCTGGAAACTCTGCCATGAGGAATCTGGGACTAATGATCCGGACCCGGCGACGTCGAGCTCAAGACGTGGCTGACACGACAGATGGCCTTCGAGCCCTTGCCTCCATCCGTTTTGTTAGGCGTTCGGTTCGATGGCAGAAAAGCGTGCAATTGGAGTTCCGTCTGGGAGGTCTTTTGCTTGGCGGTTGAGCTGGCCGAGGATGCTGAAATGGACTGAAAGATCGGTGGGTTCGAAGTTGGATGGCTCCATCTGCCCGCCGACAACTGGAGGAAGCTTGTAGCCGAAGCACTGGCCGGGAGCCAGATGCATACCACTCAGCATGATGTCGCCCACCAACTCTGGGATGAACCACTCCTCCGCGTTCTCGGGCTGCTGCCGAAGCAACTGAAATTCGTCGAAACTATCGGCGATCTCGGTGAGCCTACCCGCCCCGGCGTCGAGCCAGTGGACGTGTCCGGCGGCGTCCGTGAGAAACAGATCGCCGAGCGAACTAATGAGGATGAGCTGGAATGAATCACCGAGAATCCAGCGCCACTCCGAAAGCAAATCGTCCGCCCTGTGGTCGGCCAGGCCTACTGTCAGTTCGTTCCAGGTGATTTTCATGGGTGTGGCGCGAGAATGCCATGGCAACGTCGAAGGCCTCCTACACCTGCCCTTGGGCGAGGCTTCGACTGTGGGTTGAGGGTTGAATGGTCATGACGGGTTTGAACTCGCGGCGGGGCAGGTGTTGGGATCGACGCCTTGTCGGCCGTTGTCTTTTATGTGGGTGAATTCGCTCCTATTAGCCTGCATCCAAGTGACAATTGCTAGGGCGATATCCTTCTGAATCGCATCCAGATGTCGACTCTCCTGATCCAAGTTCGTCTTGCCCTCAAGTATCGCAAGGCGCTCCCGATCATCGTCGTCGTTGAATGGGTGCGTCCCGTAATACGCCTCGATTGCCTCTCTGCGCGGCAGTGTCTCCCGTGGCGGTTCTGGATCGCCAAACAGCTTTCGTGATGCGTTCGCTAGGATCGCTGCTGCCGCCTCATGGCCAATCCGCCTCAAATCGTTGATCGTGTCTGAGGCGAAGTCCCCGCTGCTGTTCCAGAAATACTGATCCAATCCGCCGTTGTTGAGTTCGGCGGTCAACCACCAAAAACGGACTGCCATCTGCCGACCCATGTTCAGTTGGTCGTATCCCTTCTTCCACTCCTTCTCCACGTCCTTGTCGAAGATATAATGGAATTGCCCGAAACCCTTTTTCTGGGATGCGACTTTCGCCCAGGTTGGTGTGAAGGGGAGATTCATTTCTTCGGCTAATGTTAAATGTGGAGGCACCAGCGGATCAAGCTCCGATTCAAATTGGGACGTTGTCGCAGGTTGCTTCGCATGACTTGTTAGCCATCTTTGAGTAATTTTTCGAGCACCGTGTCCCCAGTCTGTACCGCAAAATCAAACGGAGATCGATCAGCATTATTCTTTGAATTTGGATCCGCTTTACTTGCAATAAGCATGTTCACAATCTCGTAATTCCCGCGAGAGTCAAATACAGCTCGCCACAATGGGGTATTCCCGTGAATGTCTCTGACATCCACTTCCGCTCCAATTCTCAACAGGAACTCAACCAAGTCTACTCGCTTCTTTTGTACGGCAAAATGAAGAGCCGTCGATCCGTTCCGGTCCTGATGGTTGATGTTCGCTCCATTTGCCACTAGCCATTCGGCCACTGGAAGCTTGCCCTCCAAGAAAGCATGAATCAACGGGGTTCGTCCTTCTCCATCAAGGATGTTCACATTGGAATGACTGATAGCTTCGATGGCCGCATCGATAGTGGAATACGTAATCGCCTGCCGAATTTCATCCACCTTCGGATCGTGCTTTATTGGTCTTCCTGCGTGAGCCATATTTAATTTTGGGGCGAACGTATAGGCCATCCACGGCGGGGAAGGAAGCCCGAATTCAAATTGAGACGTTACCCGCCGTTGGATGTGCCGCCTTCCATGAGAAGGCAGTCAAATGCAAATTGAAGTTTACTTCAACACGAGTTCATTCGGGCGTTTGGGCTCATGCGGTTGGAGTAAAGATTTCGATGAAGTTGCTCCCCCCGCTTCCCTGGGGGACGGAAGGGGGAACGAACGGACAGGGGTTGGGGGGCGAATCAACGCGGTCGAGCGGGCGTCCGCTCGGCGGGGTGTGGGGCGGCAGCCCCATGTGGGTTCCAGTGAAACAGGGAATCGGGCTTCCATTCGCACTTGTTCGGGACGGGGTGTTGTCTTGTTCCGGGTGCATGATTTGATTCAATGTTCCGTGTGGCTGGGAAAGGATGGGATGCTGCTATCTTGTTCGCGCACTCAATGGCCCTGTTGGCAGTTGCTGACGGCACATCGCAGTCATCCCAAAGTGGCCGTGCTGACGCTTCATCGCAGTCATCCCGAATCTTCGAAGTTGTTTCATCTGTGGAGAAAATCGTGGGGGCACTCAGGCAGCTCGGGCGGTCTCAGCACCGCGCAAGGGCTCGTAGTCGCGCCCGCTTTTCCAGAGTGCGAGCATGAGCACGGCCAGCTTGCGTGCGATGGCCACGACGGCTTTCCTCTTGCCGCGGCCGCCGCCTCGCTCCGCCAGCATCAGCCCGTGGCGCTTCAGGTCGGTGTCGGGGCCAAAGGGGCCGAGGATGTATTGGGCGCAACCGACCAGCAGGCTGCGCAGATAGGCATCGCCTGCTTTTGAGATGCGCAGTTGTTTGTCGAGACCGCCGGATTGATCGCGCTTTGGCACCAGGCCGAGGTAGGCACCGACGTCGCGCGGGTTCTCGAAAAGCTCGGGGTCCTCGATGGTCAGGACAAAACTCAGTGCGGTGATGGGTCCGATCCCGACGATCTGACGCAGGCGCTGGGTCACCGGATACTTCGCTTCACAGAGTGTCTCGACCGCGCGGTCCAGCTCGCGGATCTTCTGGGTCATCAGATCAATGACCTGGAGAGACGGCTCGATGCTGTCGAGCAAGGCACTGTCCCTTTCAGCGAGCAGCGTGCGGCAGCGTTTGGCGAAACAGGCGCTGTTGGGTGAAGGCAACGCCACGCCGAGGCTTTTGAGGGTGAAACGCACGCTTGAAATGATGTCCACGCGCTGGCGCACGAGGTTGTCGCGCAGCTTCACCCGCAACAGATCGCGCTGGGCTTCCTCCGAGCCATGTTCGACCGGGTGGAGCAGTTGCGGGTCCATGCGGGCGATCTTGGCCAGCATGCGGGCGTCGTTCTTGTCGCTCTTGCGATCGCTGGTGTAGATGGCGCGCAGCTTGCGGGGATTGGCCACAAACACTTCGTGGCCTAACTCCGAGAGGAAGCGCTTGATCCACGGGCTGTGCGAGCCAACCTCGAAGGCGATTCGCGCACCAGGATACTTCTGAGAGAGCCGGCGCAGACTCTCCCGATGGTTGGTGATGGTGCGCTCGTCAATGATCTCGCCGTCCTGATTGAGAACGCAGAGGGCGTGCTTCTTGTCGCCGAGATCAAGCCCAATAGTGATGAGTGGGATTTTGGATTTCATGGCAGTGTGGAGGCTATCACAGCGATCAAGCGCCGTCGCTCACTGCCTTCTCATCTAATCTTGTTCGCTATTGGTTTAGCATCATGTGGGCAGTCTTCAGTCGGGAATCTGCCCGCATGATAAAGAAAAGGACTGCAATGGAGAAAATCGGCATAAAGATGAAGAGCGGAAAAACCATCGTAAACACAATGCCAACCAGACCGAATCCGATGAGAGCTGACATAGCACAGCCCTGCCTCTTGAATGTAGTCATCCATCCAGTGGTCATATTCTTGCACGCTATTGCGGTGAACTGACCTTGGCCTCGGACGCCTGCCAATCTCAAATGGTCACCGTCGGAAATCATTGCAGGGTATTCAGTCTTCAGGAGAACCCTCTCCCCTAAGAGGTTGAAAATAGAAATATGTGTTGTGGTGGTCATGGTATCTCCTCCACCACTTACTTGTGTTGTTCGATCAAGTCCTGAGATGATTCCGTCGATTAAGGTGACGTTCATTGGCTGGGGGTTCTCTAGCGAACAGTCTTTAATCGTAGGATCGATACGTTTGATATCAGCGATTCACTACTTGGGCTTAGAATGGCTGGATTCCTTGATTTGACAACGATTTTCGAAGGTCGTCGTGTGGATATCGCTCTCCGCTGGACAGACCCCCAGCAGTGACCGACCGACGCTGACATCACCGAAAATCACGCAAACGCCTTCTCCCACTCCGCTGCCTTGAAGCCGACGAGGCCGATCCCCTCTCCAATCACGAAGGGTCGCTTCACAAGGTTGCCGTTGGTTTGCTGGAGCGCGAAGGCTTCCTCATCCGTCATCGCGGGCAGTCGGTCCTTCAGGCCGAGCTCGCGGTAGTCGCCGCTGGAGGTGTTGAAGACGGCTGACAATTTCCCGCCCTGGGCCGCGACCATCGCCTTCAACTCCGCCGGGCTCGGTGGGGTTTCGCGGATCGGCAGTTCCTGAAATGCGATCCCCTTCCCTTGCAGCCATTTCTTCGCGTCGCGGCAGGTCGAGCAGTTCTTGTAGAGGTAAACCTTGAGCATGCGGCGAGTGTCACCAGGCCGCCGCACGCAGGCAAGCCGTGATCAGAATTCGAACGAGGTGCCGACGTAGTAGTTGCGGCCGTTGCCGGGGTCGATCCCGTCGCCACGGACGCGGGAGTAGTAGCTTTCGTTGAAGAGGTTGTTGATGCCGGCGATGAGGCGGACGTTCTTGTGGATCTTGTATTCGCCGGTGAGATCGCAGGTGAAATAGCCGGGCACGGCGAAGGCGGCGGTGTTGGCATCATCGGCGAAGTGGTCATCCACCAGCGTGCCGGTGAGCGAGACCTTGCCCTTGTCGCCATGGATGAAGGTAAAGCCGCTGCGGAGGATGAAGTCCGGCGCATACTGCGGAGTTTTTCCAAGCTGCGGGCCACGGGTGAACTCGGCGTCGAGGAAGGTGGCGTTCAGGAACCAATCGAGCGAATCGGTGGCCTTTTTCCCACGGGCGATCGCGAGGAGGTCGAGGCTAACAGAGAGGTCGATGCCCTTGTGCTCGGCGTCGCCCACGTTCTGAAGCGAGGTGCCGCCGGGGACCGCGACGGTTCCGATCTGATCCTCGAACTGGAGCAGGAAAACACTGGCATCAAAGGTGGCCCATTCGGTGGGTCGACCGCGAACGCCGATCTCGTATTCGAGCGATTTGCCTTCTTCCAAATCTCCATTGACAAAGGTCGTCGGACCAGTCGGCACGGACTCGCTGAAGATGCGCGGACGATAACTCTGGGAGATATTGCCATAGATCGATGAAGACGCGGGCAGCTCGAACTCGGTGCCGAGCCCACCCAGGACCACGGTGCTATGATCGTCGATGGATTCGAGCGGGTTGAGCCCGGTGACGACTCCTGCATTGTTCACGTTGCGGTTCACCGTTTCGCGGATGTCCTGCCAGGCGTTCTCGACGCGCAGGCCGGGGGTGATGGAGAATTTTCCGAACTTGAAACGGTTCTCCGCAAACAGCGGGGCATAAAGCACCTCGCGCTCGGAGACATTGGTCAGTACGCCCACCTCGGCCGCTGGAGTCAGGCCGCGATAGTCACGACGTGGCGAGTTCGAATGATAGACCTGCACGCCGGCCGAAAAGGTGTGCGGAGTCTCACCACCGAAGCCCCAGTTGCGACGATAGCGGGCGTCGGCCCCGAGGGTGCGGAAAACCTGCGACTCGATGCTGTTCGTGCCTGCGTTTCCGCCTGTGGGCAGGGTGCCGAAGCCACCACCGCGCTGACGCTTGCTGAAGCGCTGATACTCGGACCACCAGACATTCGCCACGAAGAAGGAATCCGCGTCCGGCGCCATTTCATAAGTCAGCGAGACCGAGTCGCGGGAGATGGTCATCTCATCGTAGAGCCGGGTGGCCGCGAGGCTGCCCAGCGCGAAATTCGCCACACTCAAGCCTCCGGGCTCGCCGTGTGTTTCCTCGTAGGTGTCCGCGTTGAAGATAAGTCGTCCGCCGTTAGATAGGGTGTAGAGCAGCTTGATCGCGCCGTTGTTGAGATCGTAATCGCTGTTGGAGCTACGGAAACCATCCGCCTGGCGATGATTGAGATAGGCATAGTAACCAAGCTGGCCGACCGTGCCGTCCGCCGAGGTGAAGGTCGAATAGAGATCATCACTGCCCACCACGTGCTGCGTCCGCAGCGAGAACTCCTTGTCGGTGCGGGGACGGTGCGTGATGAAGTTCAGCGCACCACCCGGCTGGGGGCCGTATTGGAGCGACGCCCCACCATGGAGAAACTCGATGCGATCCACGGTGTCGAGCGGCGGCGTGTAGTAGGCCTCAGGGTAGCCGAACTGATCCGCGTGGATCGGAATGCCATCGCGCAGCATCTGCGTGAACTGCGCCCGATGCGGATTGAGCCCGCGATAGCCGATGCTCACCAGCGGCGTGGATTCCTCCGCCAGCAACAAGCCCGGCGTCTGGGAAAGCGCCTGCCGGTAGTTGTTGCCGACGATCCTCGGCAGCTTGTCGAGGTCCAGCACGGTGGTCTTTTTCCCGGAGAAAATCGAGGCCCCTGCGATCTCCGGCAGCCACAGGTCCTGCACCGTTTCGTCCGCCTCCGATTCCGCAGTGACCACCAGATCCTCGAGCGAATGCATCGCATCCTGCCCCAGCAGCAGCGGCGAGGCCGTCAAACTCAGAAGGATCAGGGCGGCACGGGTGGACAAGGTCGTCATGGCTTGAAATGTTGTTGATATTGAGACGCCGTCTCAATTGATGCAGCAGGAAAGTTCGGGATGGCCGACTCGTCAACCCCGAAAATGTCCTTTCACCGACCCAGAACCGCACTTTCCGCGATCCGCCATCGACCTTTCCCCGATCCTCCTCCATATCCGCGCCCTCGCATGTCCGCCCTCCTCTCCGCCAACGAACTCCGCCTCTCCTACGGCTATCAGACGCTGCTCGATGGCGTGACCCTCGCCGTTTCCGCCGGAGAAAAGGTCGGCCTCGTGGGGCGCAACGGCTGCGGAAAAACCTCGCTGCTGAAGATCCTCACCGGCCAGCAAGCCGCCGACTCCGGGGAAATCTCCCTTCGCCGCAGTCTGCGCGTGGGCTACCTGCCGCAGGAGTTCGAGCTCGATCTCTCGCTTAGCGTCTTCGACAACATCGCCGCCGGGGCCGCCGACCTGGTCGAGGCGATCCGACGCTACGAGCACGGCGAGGGCTCCGATGCCGAACTTTCCGACCTGCTCCACCTCATCGACCACGCCGACGGCTGGAACCTGGAGTCGCGCATCAAGTCGATCTCCACCGCCCTCGGCACGCCGCCCCTGGAGGCCCCCACGGAAAAGCTCTCCGGTGGGGAAAAGCGCCGCGTCGCGCTGTGTCGGGCCCTCGTTTCCCAACCGGATCTGCTTCTGTTGGATGAGCCGACCAACCACCTCGACGCCGACTCGATCCGCTGGCTCGAGGACTTCCTGCGCGGCTTTTCCGGCGCGGCGATCTTCGTGACGCACGACCGCTATTTCCTCGATGTCATCGCCTCGCGCATCATCGAGGTGGACAATGGTCGCGCCTTTTCCCACCCAGGCAACTACACCGCGTATCTGGAATCGAAGGCCATCCGCAATCAGATCGCCGAGCAGACTGAGCGACGCCGACAGCGTTTCCTGCGTGAGGAGCTCGAATGGGTCCGCTCCGGCGTCAAAGCCCGCGGCACCAAGCAGCGCACGCGACTCGACAAGTTCTACGAGATCGAAGGCATGGAGGCCCCGCCCGAAGAGCGGGAAATGGACCTGCTCATCCCTCCCCCGCCCGAACTCGGCAACACCGTCGTCGAACTCGAAAACGCCTCGCTCAACATCGGCACCGAAACCAATCCACGCTGGCTGTTCCGCAAGCTCACGCTTTCCCTCCGCCCCGGCCAGTGCACCGGCATCGTCGGACGCAATGGCGCCGGCAAGACCACCCTCATCAAACTCTGCCTCGGCC
>JAIXPW010000050.1 GCA_027485995.1 Verrucomicrobiaceae bacterium | reverse complement strand
TGCTTGTAGGTGCCCTCGTCCATGGCGTTCTTCACGGCGGGATCGTGGATGTCCTTGACCGCGACCGGGGCACGGAAGCTGCCGCCGGGGGTGCGCTCGAAGAGGTGGACCTGGCCTTTTTCGCGATCGAAGACGCCCTTGAACCGCGGACCGTCGCCGAGCGGCCAGTTGAGCGGAAAGGCGGCGATGCCGAGCACCGACTCAAGTTCATCCACCAGCTCAAGCGGCGGACGCGCCGGGCGGTCGAGCTTGTTCATGAACGTGAAGATCGGCACGCCACGGCGGCGGCAGACCTCGAAGAGCTTCCGCGTCTGGCTCTCGATGCCCTTGCCGGCGTCCACCACCATCACGGCGGCGTCCACGGCGGTGAGGACTCGATACGTGTCTTCCGAGAAGTCCTTGTGCCCCGGGGTGTCGAGGATGTTCACCATGCAGCCCTTGTATTCGAACTGCAGGACGGTGGAGCTGATCGAAATGCCGCGCTGCTTTTCAAGCTCCATCCAGTCGGACGTGGTGGCGCGCTGGTCCTTGCGGGCGGTGACGCTGCCGGCGAGATTGAGGGCACCCCCGTAGAGGAGGAATTTCTCGGTCAGCGTGGTTTTTCCCGCATCGGGGTGGGAAATGATCGCGAACGAGCGGCGGCGGGCCACCTCGCGGACGAGCACGGGATTGGAGACTTCAGGAGCGGACATGATGCGGGAAACGCCGGGGCGTTGCCTCCAGTAGGCGGCGGCGGGGGATTCATCAAGACAAACGGCGGAGGGCGTGGGGTAGAAAAAAGGCGTGGAGCCATTGCCCCACGCCTTTGATGCAAAATCAGTCGGATCAGATCCTCCGAAAGTTGGGATCACTCCTCTTCGCCGCCGCCGTCGTCACCGCCGGCATCATCGGCGGAGCCATCGTCGTCGCTGTCGCCGTCATCGCCTTCGTCGGCGCCTTCATCTTCGTCGGCATCTTCGGAGTCCATGACGCCGTCGTTGTCATCATCATTGTCGGCTTCGTCGGCGGATCCATCGTTGTCGTCGTCGGTGTCCTCCTCGTCGGAAACGCCGTCGCCATCCTCGTCGTCCTCGCCGTCGCCGACGTCATCGGCGAAGGTGCCGCCGTCGTCCTCGTCCATTTCAACTTCCTCGTCGATGGCGGACTCCTCTTCTGAAACCTCCTCGGTGGCGGACTCCTCGGAGTAGGACTCGGTGTAGGATTCGTAGGTGCTGAGCTCGGTTTCCGTGATGCTGGTCACGGAGTAGGTGACCTCGTAGTAGTCATCGTAGTGGGTTACCGGAATGGTGGTGTATTTCCAGCCCTTGTAGTAGCCGCCGCAGGACTTCTCGAAGGCAAGGGTGGGGCGCTTCCCGGACCGTGGAGCCGAACCCAGCTGCTTGGCGGTTTCGGGATACCAGACGTCGATCAGCGTGTTGTAGGCGAGGGCGGTGTACATCAGCCGGTTGTACTGGTAGATGTAGGCGGAGTATTCCTTGAGGCTGTCTCCCTGGATGCCCTCGATCTCCTTGCAAAGGCCGAGGGTGTCGTTGATGAAGCGGTGTTGATAGGTTTTCGGCTTCACCTTGCCCTGGACGGAGGCGAACTGCCCCTTGAGGTGGGCGACTTCCGCGCGGGCGGCGGCGAGCTGGGTCTTCTCTTCTGCGGAGACTTCACCTCCAAGATGCTTGCGGGCCACCGAGGGTCCGTAGTGGAGAAGGAAAACGTCATAGGACTTGGAAAGCGCGATCACTCCACGACCGACCTGGCTGCCTTCATCGGAGGTGCGCAGCACGCCCCAGGAGGCGGCAAGCTGATGGATGCTGATGCCGAGTTGGTCGAGGCCGGCGATGATGCTGCCGTCACCTGCCTTGACGCCTGCTTCCATCGTGTCGAGCGCCTTGCTGGTGTCCTTCAGGGCACCCCAGAAGGGGATGGCCTCCTTTGACTTGGTGCTGATCTTCTCCTTCGCACTTTTGGCGATGAAGGCGACCGATTTCTTCATGTCGGCGACGAGAGTGGCAGCCGTGGGGGCGGGTCCCTCCTTGCGCTTGTGCTTCGGAGCGGCCGCTTCCTTGGGTTCGGCGTGGGTTTGGGGCGTGAGGACGCACAGGCAGGAGAGTCCTGCCGTGAGCATCAGGGCGTTGCGGAGTGAGTTTTTCATGATCTGGGGAGAACGCATGGCGGTTTGGGCCATGCGGTTCGTGCAGGCTAGGCAGAATGCACGGTCCTGCAACATTTTCCCGGAATCCGAGCATCTGGAGTCGTCCCGGGAGCTTTTCTCGCGATCGGATGAAAATGAAAAAATCCCGCCTCAGCGACAGCCGATGATGGCAGACCGCTGGGGCAGGATTAGGAAAAATGATGTGACCTTGTTGGCTTGGAGGGAAGTTACTCTCCCTCGCCGCCCCCGGAGTCATCGCCACCGCCTTCATCGCCACCACCGGATTCCTCCTCGGCTGGCTCTTCCTGCGCAGGCTCCTCTTCGGCGGGTTCTTCGGCAGCAGGTTCCTCCTCGGCCATTTCCTCTTCGGCTGGCTCAGGATCGGCTTCTTCTTCAGCGGGCTCTTCTTCGGCTGACTCTTCCTCCGCAGGCTCTTCGTCACCGCCTTCTTCCTCGGTCATTTCCTCCTCGGCTGGCTCTTCTTCGGAATCTTCCTCAGCCGAGTCTTCTTCGGCGGTCTCCTCTTCCGCAGGCTCTTCGTCACTGCCTTCTTCTTCGGTCATTTCCTCCTCGGAGTCTTCTTCGGCTGGGGCTTCCTTTTCGGAATCCTCTTCGGCCTCGTCCGATGCATCGGGCACCTCCTTGCTTTCCTCCGCGTCCGCGATTCCGTCGCCGTCGTCGTCCTTGTCTTCGGAGTCCTTGGAGCCGTCGTTGTCGTCATCGGCATCCTTCTCGTCCGAAATTCCGTCGGCATCCTTGTCATCCTCACCCAAGCCGACCTCTTCGGCGAAGGTGCCGCTTTCCTCCTCGTCGAGGCTGACCTCGGCGTTGATGGCGGTCATTTCCTCGGAAGAGACCTCGACGGCGGACTCCTCCGAGTAGTCCCGCGTGTAGGAGCTGTAGCTCTTGATGTCCTCGCGGCTGATGTCCGAAACCGCTGCCGTGGTCTCGTAGTAGCCATCACAGTTCCGGGCGGACTGGCTGCTGTAGTCCCAGGACTCGTAGCTACTCCAGGATTGATAGGTGAAGGAGCTGCTGATGGAGGTGTAGCTGGTGCTCACCGTGTTCCACTGGGTGGCGTAGGTCGGATACCAGGCCTGCACGACATTGCCATAGCCATGCATGCTGTACTGGAGGCGGTCGAACTGATCGCAGTAGCCGCAGTAGGCATCGAGATCATTGCCGGAAAAGCGGTCGAGCTGGTCGCAGAGATACAGGAGGTCCGCGACGAAGCGCAGGACCTGTGACCCGGTCGAGCTCTTGGACTTCATCGCCACGAGCTGGGATCTGAACTGCCGGGTATCGCCACGGCACTTGTTGAGGCGCGACAGCTCCTGCTCGGAAACCCGGCCGCCCTGTCTCTTGCGGGCGGCGACCGGGCCGTAGTTGGAGTTATAGACGTTGTAGGAATTCGAAAGGGCGATCAGGCCTCGACCGACCTCGAGGTTGCCATGCGTTTTGCGAAGCACACCCCAGGAGGTGGAGAGTTGGGAAATGCTCCGTCCCATGGAGTTGAGTCCCTTGAGCATGCGGTCATCCTTGGCGCGGATTCCGACTTCGATCTGGTCCACGGCTTCGTTGCAGCTTTTCAGTGCGGCCCAGTAGGGCCGGGCGGTCTTGGACTTGGTGCTGATCCCGCTCTTGGAGCTCTTCGCCATGAAGGCGACGGATTTCCGCATGTCCGCGACGAGGCTGATCGGCGTCGGCGCAGGTGGGGCCTTCTTTTTCTTCTTGGGGGTGGTGACCTTCTGCTTGGAAGGAGCGGCCTTGGGGGGCTTGGCGAAGGTATGTGGAGCGTGCATCAGCAGGTAGCCTGCTCCGACGGAAAGAAGCACCACATTGCGGAAATTGAGTTTCATGATTCAGGATGGGTTTGAGCGGCAACACCCGCATTCTCGCGTCGAGGCTATGGGAAAGGTTCGGGCTGACAAGTATTTCCCCGGACCCAAGTGAATCCAATGAAACGGGTTACAGCTCCGCCGTGTTAGCTCAGGCGCAGGGAGCACCACGGTTCCTCGTGACTCACATCGACCATGAACGGTCCGACGGCTGCGGCTGGAGAAAGGATGGCAAGGATGACCGCATCCCCCCCGCTGGCATTGAAGGTGGCGTGCACCACTCCCCTTGGGATGTGGGCGATCTCACCCGGCTTCAGCACGCGCTTCTCCTGCTCGACCCACTGTTCCACCTCTCCGCTCAGCACATAGATGATTTCCTCCAGCTCCGGATGGGTGTGGAAATTGTGGCATTCCCCCGCAGGAAGGACGGCCCGGCACAGTTGAAGATCCTTGGCGTCCGCGATTTCCGGCCGGCACAACCAGAAGTTGGTGCGACCCTTGAAGTCCTCCTTGAGGGCTTCGATTTCAGTCAGGAAAACGTGCTTTGCCATGCCGTTGCCAAAGACAGGAGATCCCCCGCACAAGGCAAGCGGGAAATCCGGCAGCACCCCTCATTCCGCCATCGTCGGATAGTCGGTCACCTGGATCAGCTTCACCCCGTAAAGCGCGGCGATCTCCGGTGCGTCCGAGGCGTGATAGACATGCTCGTAGTAGATTTCCTTGATGCCGTAGGCACAGAGCGTCTGCATGCAGGCGGTGCAGGGCATGGTGGTGGTGGCCACCAGCTTCGCCTCGCCGCGGCGGAACAGACTGCAGAGGTTGATCTCGGCGTGCAGCATGAACTTTTGCCGACCCTCCCGATCCGCCCAGAATTCAGGGGGGGGATCGAAGCCCGGAGCGAGTCCATTGTAGGCGGTGCCGATCACCCGGTTGTCGAAATCCAGCGCGGCAGCCCCCACTTTCCGATAGGGGTCCTCCGAGCGAAGACTGGCGACGTGGGCCAGCGCCATGGCGTATTGGGGGATCGAGAGCCGGGACACGGAAGAGGGGTAAGTCCGAAATCCGAAATTCGAAATCCTAAATTGCAGGCCCTGCCGAAAGCCCCTTTGCTGCGTTCGTGGATCGCACCCGTTCAGGAGTCCTGGCCGCGCTGGCGGCGTTTTTCCTGTGGGGAGTCCTTCCGGTCTTCTGGAAACAACTCCAATTCCTGCCGCCGGGTTCGATCGTGGCCCAGCGGACCCTTTGGTCGTTGCTGTTGCTTCTGCCACTGGTCTTGTTCCGTGGTGATCGCCCCGAACTCCTCGCCGGACTGAAGCGTCCGAAAACCCTGCTGTTTCATGCCCTCTCCGGCTCGCTGCTGGCCTCGAACTGGCTGCTCTACGTCTGGGCCACGCTCAATGGCCACATCCTCGAAGGCGCGCTCGGGTATTACCTGAACCCTTTCTTCAACATGCTCTTTGGCACCCTCTGGTTCGGTGAGCGGCACAACCGCTGGCAGTTCGCGGCGATCGCGCTGGCCTTGGTCGGGCTCGGCTTCCAGATGCAGGCGGTGAAAGGCTTTCCGTGGATCTCGGTGTCGCTGGCCCTGACCTTCGCGCTCTATGCCGTCGTTCGGAAAAAGGCTCCGCTCGGTTCGCTTTCCGGGCTGGTGGTGGAAACCCTGCTGCTCGGCCCGGTCGCCCTCGGCTGGCTATTATGGAGCTACTCCTCGGTGCCCGCTGCCTTTGGTGAAACGGGGATTCATGCCTGCTGGGTCATCGGAACCGGATTCGCCACCGCCATTCCGCTGCTGTGCTTCGGTCATGCCACGCGCACGATCCGCCTGACCACCCTCGGCATCCTCCAGTTCCTCGGGCCCACGCTCCAGTTCCTGATCGGCTGGCTGGTCTATCACGAGCCGATGTCCACCCTGCGGCTGGTGTCCTTCGGCTTCATCTGGTGCGCCATCGGGGTCTATGCATGGGATGCTTGGAGGAGAAGATAGGTCCCGTAAGTCTCATAGGACCTAGAGTCCCACCAGCGCCCGCAGCTCCTCCTGCACCTCGTCCGGCGTCCTATTCGTATCCACCACATGCACGAACGACTCTCCCTTCAGAGTCATGAAAATCTCCCGGCAGCGGACCAGATTCTCCCGCTTCTCGAATTCATTCGCGATGTCCCCACGCGCCCCGATCCGACCCAGCGCGGCGTCCACATCCAGGTCGAGGATGAACAGAAAATCCGGCATCGGCGCGAAGGCCTCATTGCGCCTGCGGATATCCGCCGGATCGAATCCACGACAGCCCTGATAGGCCATGGTGGAGAAATAATAGCGATCGAGAATCACGACTTTCCCGGCAGCGAGTGAAGGCTGGATGAGCTGCTCGACATGCTCGGCTCGATCCTTGAGAAACAGCTCCAACTCCTCCTCGGCGGACAGACGCACGTTGCCGGAATTGCGGGCCAGTTTTCCCCAGTGCCCGTCGGTAGGCTCGCGGCTGGTGATGACTTCGCGACCCTGACTGCGAAACCACTCGGCCAGCAACCTCACCTGCGTGGACTTGCCGGTGCCGTCGATGCCTTCGATGACGATGAACAATGAACTCATGAAATCATTCAGGGGTTGACCACGAATGGACACGAATTCACACGAATGGAAGAGGGGCCTTGATTCGTGTTCATTCGTGAAATTCGTGGTCCAATTCTTTGATCGTTCACGCGCAGTAGCGGCCGAAGAGATGGGACAAATGCGCTTCAGTGGACGGAGGGGCACCAGTTGCCTTCTCGATCAACACCGCCGGATCGTAGGTCGCGCCGTGGCGATGGATGTTTTCCCGCAGCCATGAAAGCAGCGGTGCGTATTCGGCTTTCGCCAGTCCTGCGGAGATCACCGGATCGGCCGAGGCGGTCGCGAAAAGCTGGGCGGCGTTGAGATTTCCCAGCGTGTAGGTGGAGAAGTAACCGAGTCCCCCCATCGACCAATGGATGTCCTGAAGACAGCCATGGCGGTCGTCCGGCGGAGTCATGCCGAAGAGTTCCTTGAAATGATCGCCCCACGCGCCCGGCACGTCCTTCACCTTCAGATCGCCGGAAAGCATCCGCCGTTCGAGGTCGAAGCGCAGCAGGATGTGGAGGTCATAGGTCGCCTCGTCGGCCTCCACGCGGATGAACGATTTCTCCGCGCGATGCAGGAACCGCAGGAAGTCCTCCAGCGAGAGCTGCCCGAGCTGCGGGAAATGATCGCAGGCCACCGGGAACCATTTCCCCCAGAAGGCCGCCGAGCGTCCGACGTGGTTTTCCCAAAGGCGTGACTGCGATTCGTGGATGCCCAGCGATACCGCGCTGCCGGATGGCAGGCCGAAATCGCTGCCCGGCAGGCCTTGTTCGTAAAGCCCATGCCCGGCCTCGTGCATCACACCGAAGAGCGAGGAGGTGAAATCATCCTCATCATAGCGTGTCGTCAATCGCACGTCGCGCGGGCCGAGGGTGGTGCAGAACGGATGCGTGGTGGTGTCGATCCGACCTGCCTCGAAGTCAAAGCCCAGAGACTCCGCGATGGCGGCGTTGAGCTTGATCTGCTGATCGATCGGGTAAGGCCCAGCGGGAAGAACCACCGGGTGCGACTTCGTCCGTGTGACCGCCTGTTCGGCGATGCCGACGAGCACCGGCTTGAGATCACCGAAGAGTTTCGAGATCCGTGCCGAGCTACTACCTCTCTCGTAGGTGTCCAGAAGCACATCATAGGGCTCCGACTCGTAGCCCCAGCGCTCGGCCTTTTCCCGGGCGATCGCCAGCAGGGTCTCCAGATGCGGGGCAAAGGCGGCGAAGTCGGACGCCTTCCGAGCGGCGGCCCAGGCGTGCTTGCCGAGCGAGGTGGCCTCCGACTCACGGGCCACCAGTTCCACGGAAAGCTTCGTCGCACGATCAAACTGCCGACGCATCTCGCGGAGGTTGGCGGAAAGCGTGGCATCGCTGCCATCGTTCGCGGCCTCGGCTTCTTCCAGCGCACGTTTCCAGTCATCGGAGGTGGCCAGCGTGTGGGCCTTCGCCGACAGCCAGGAAAGCTGGGCCGCGCGATGGTCATTGCCGGCCGAGGGCATGAAGGTTTCCTGATCCCAGCCCAAGGTGGCGGCAGCGGAATCGATCAGGGCGTGTTCGCGGGCGAGCTCGAAAATCTTCACGCCGCAGTCTTCACGGAAACGGTCGGGAGCGGGAAGGAAGAAGTTGCAGAATAGGAGCCCACCTTGCCGACTCGGCGGCGGCCGGCGTGGCGCTGGAGCCCGGCTGCGGGACGAGCCGATTGGATGATTTCGGCTTCGGGGAAATTGCGGGCGGTCTCGTGTCTCCGGACCCTCGGGGCCACTTTGAGCCGGACTTCCTGCGCCACGAGCTTTGTCAACACCAGATACCCCCGAGGGCAGAATCTCGTCGAAACCCTGCATCCAGCTGGATTTCCCTAACAGCTTGTCTTAAACATCGCCAATCCATCGGGAATTCAGAAAATGGACCACAGATGAACGGGACAAAGGCGGATGGAAGAGGGACCTCTTCTCGGAAAATGGACCCATCCTCCGGGTTTCCTTCGAGTCATTGATCTGTTCATTGATCTGTTTCCATTCTCTTCATCCGTGGTCCAACGACTTTTTCGAACAATCCAGACAGCCTCTAACAGCCCATGGCCGACGAACCCCGCAATGCCATTCGAGAGAGCCGGAAATCCCGCGCCCTCGGCACCCTGGCGGGCTGGTTGATGCGGATCTGGTGCTCGACGCTGCGTTACGAGATCCTCGACCGCCATGGGATCTGCAGCCCCGAGCAGCTTGGAAAGCCACTGGTCTTCGCCCTGTGGCACAACCGTCTCTTCATGGTGCCACACGCCTGGCGGAAGCTGACGAAAGGCCAACGCCAGGTCAAGGTGCTCACCAGCGCCAGCCACGATGGATCAGCTCTCGCCCACGCGATGCATGTCTTCGGCATCGGAGCCGTGCGGGGCTCGACCTCGCGTCGCGCCGTGGCGGCCCTCGTCGGACTGAGGCGCACGCTCCAGGACGGGGTCGACGTCTGCATCACGCCGGATGGCCCGCGTGGCCCGATGTATCACCTCCAGGCCGGTGCGGTGAAACTGGCGCAGTCGGCCGGAGTCCCGATCATCCCGATCCACGTCGAGCCCTCCGCACACTGGCGCCTGAAATCGTGGGACCGCTTCATCATTCCGGTCCCGTTCAGCCATGTCCGCGTGATCTTCGACGAGGCGCTTGCGGTCGAGCCCGGGCTTTCCGAGGATGCCTTCGAAGCTGAGCGCGTTCGCATCGAATCGATCCTCCGCGCCGGAATCCGCGAACCCTTTTCCGAACCCATTCCATGAGCCATTCCAACATCATCGACGGCAAGGCCGTCGCCGCCGCCGTGCTCGACGAAGTCCGTGCCGAAACCGCCGCCTTGAAAGCCAAGGGCATCACACCCGGTCTGGCCGTGGTGCTGGTTGGCGAGGATCCCGCTTCGAAGGTTTATGTCGGGGCCAAGGACCGCACCTGCCAGGAGCTCGGCCTGCATTCGAAGAAGATCACCCTGCCAGCGGAAACCACCCAGGACGAATTGATCGCGGTGGTGAAGGAACTCAATGCCGACCCCTCGATCCACGGCATCCTGGTTCAATCTCCGCCGCCGAAGCATATCGACGAAGAGGCGGTGATTCGCGCGATCGATCCGCGCAAGGACGTCGATGGCTTTCATCCGGAAAACGTCGCCAAGCTGGTGCTGGAGGATCCTTCCGGCTTCGTGCCCTGCACTCCGGCTGGCTGCATGCGACTGCTCGCTGCGGCCGGAGTGGAAACGAATGGCGCGGAGGCCGTGGTGATCGGTCGCTCGATGATCGTCGGCAAGCCGATGGCGATGCTGCTGGTTGCGAAGAATTCCAACGCCACCGTGACCATCGCGCACTCGCGCTCGAAGGACTTGCCCGCCATCTGCCGTCGCGCCGACATCGTCGTGGCCGCCGTCGGCCGACCTGACATGGTGAAGGCCGACTGGATCAAGCCCGGCGCGGTGGTGATCGATGTCGGCATCAACCGCGTCGACGATCCCTCGAAGAAATCCGGCTACCGCCTGACAGGCGATGTGGACTACGCCGATGTTGCCGAAAAGTGCTCCGCCATCACCCCGGTGCCCGGTGGAGTCGGTCCGATGACCATTGCCATGCTGATGAAGAACACGCTGCAGGCCGCGCGGCAGCTCACGGCGTGATGGAAGATTGTTGATGGTTATTCGTTAGTTTTTGTTAGTAGAATTCCACTCTGCATTCCATCCAATCGCTTCTGACTCATAACCTTCGACCCAACCCCAATGATCCTCGCGAACGTAACCTTTGGAAGCCTTCGGGGGAAATCGAGAGAGGAGCTGGAGGATGCGGTCGAAGGTTACCTCGCGTCTCTGTTCAAAGGGGGGCAAATTAGCAAACAGTTTTTCCTTACTTTGACCAAGGGTAAGGTGAATGCCCATGTGATGCTCGCTGCGCCTGAAGCGATGGAATTGAAGTTCCATACAGCGTGGGGCCGGGAGAATTTGGCTGAAGTGGTGTCCCTGTTCGGGCGGGATCCCGTTTGGAAGATATTGGACGATGATGCGGTCAAGACCTCGTCCATATGGAGAGGCGCGCCATTTCTTTATTTGTTCACGCACGCCTTTAGTTGGTGTTCTCCCGTGTGCTGCGGCGATGGCAAATATTCGGTTCCTTTGTTCACCCTGCCTGTTTCGGATCAGATCAAAGAGAACCTGTGCGGTTGGCAGGGAAGTTACCGCGAGCACGACAATATTTGGTTGGAATCGGGAGCGCTGGAAATCCCCGCATATCGCCAATTAGCGGATCCCAACAGCAAGCTATCCGAAAAAGGACGAGGATTGTGCCGCGAAATTGAAATTGGCACGGGAATTCCGACCTTTTACTATTTAATGCGTTTTTGGGGGCGACCGAAAGGCGAGGATAAGCGAGTTTGTCCAGGATGCGGTGGAGCTTGGAGGACCTCCGTGTTGGGGGTCGAAAAGAATTTCCCAGAATTCCATTTCAGATGCGATTCTTGCAGGCTGGTTTCCCACTTCGGGGTTCGCCTCAGCGGCCGTCATGCGCGGATTGGTGAATTCTTGACCCGGCAGCCTGGGTGAATCATTTCATGTTTCCCATGAGCACGGTTTCCATCAGCGATCTGCGCACCTCGTTCCGGACGGTCGAGGCATTGCTGAATGCTGGGGAAGAGGTCTGGATTTCAAAGCGCGGCAAGCCCTTCGCGCGGATCACTCTGGAGACTCCTTCGTCTGAAGTGTTGACGGATTTCAAGGCGAGGTTCGGTGCCAAGTCGAGTATCAAGCCGGTGCAGACGAAATCGGGCAAGCCGTTGGAGAGCTTCCTTCGATCGAGGGACGAGGAGCGATGAAACTGATGTGATGGACGCGCCTGTTTTTATTGGTCAAATGTTGCTGAGTGACCCAAACACCATGAAAATTGAACATTAAGTGTTCGATTTTCATGGTCAGTCCGATCCCCAATCCACCCATGCGCCTCGCTGTCATCAACGTCGTCGGACTTTCCCGATCGCTTCTGCCTCATGCTCCGTTCCTGCGGGAGTTCGCGGAGATGCGCGGATTACAGACCTTTCGGCCCGCGTTTCCGGCGGTGACCTGCACGGCGCAGTCGTCGATGGTGACCGGGACCACTCCCGAGACGCACGGTGCGGTGGCGAACGGCTGGTATGACCGCGAGTCCGCCGAGGTGCGCTTTTGGAAGCAGAGCAACCATTTGGTGCATGGCGAAAAAGTCTGGGACCGGCTGCGGCGCGAGGTGCCGGGCTTCACCTGCGCCAAGTTGTTCTGGTGGTACAACATGTATTCGACTGCGGACTACTCGATGACCCCGCGACCGCTGTATCCGGCGGACGGGCGGAAGGTCTTCGACATCCACACCCATCCGATGGAGCTGCGTGAGCAGGTGAAGGCGGAGCTCGGACCCTTTCCCTTTCCCTCATTCTGGGGACCGAATGCCGGGCTGCCCTGCTCGGAATGGATCGCCGGCTCGGCGAAATGGACCGAGCGGAAATTCAGCCCAACGCTGTCGCTTGTTTACCTGCCGCATCTCGATTACCCGCTGCAGAAGGTCGGGCCGGATCATCCGTCGATTCCGTCGGAGGTCGCGGCCATCGATGGAGTGGTGGCGGATCTGGTTCGCTACTATGAATCCCGTAGTGTGAAGGTGATGATCGTTTCCGAATACGGGATCTCCGCCGTTTCGAGGCCGATTCACCTCAACCGCCTGTTCCGGGAAAAGGGCTGGATCACGATCAAGGATGAGTTGGGGCTGGAGACCCTGGATTACGGTTCATCGAAGGTGTTCGCGGTGGCGGATCACCAGGTGGCGCATGTTTATGTGAATGATCCGGCCCTGCTGCCCGAGGTGCGGTCGCTGCTGGAAAAGACCGATGGCATCGACGAGGTGCGCACGATGAAACATGATCGGGCAGGGGATCTGGTCGCCATTTCGAAGCCCGACGCGTGGTTCACCTACTACTTCTGGAACGACGACGCGAAGGCACCCGACTACGCCCGCTGCGTCGACATCCACCGCAAGCCCGGCTACGATCCGGTCGAGCTGTTCCTCGATCCGGCAATCCCGTTTCCTAAACTGAAGATCGCGAAGTTCCTCCTGAAGAAGAAGCTCGGCTTCCGTGGCTTGATGGATGTCATCCCGCTGGATGCGTCCTTGGTGAAAGGCTCGCACGGACGGGACCATGTGCCCGAAGACGAGCAGCCTTTGGTGATCGGGGCTCCGTTGAATGTCACCTGCGCCGAGGACATCTCCGCCGCCATCATTGCGGCAGTTGCCAATCGGGAAGCCTGATCACCACTTACCTTCGTCTGAGGCCGAACTGTGGATTCCGCTCATGATGCCTCAAGGTTATGAGCCGGACCGAGTTCAGCTCAACTTGGAAAAGCACATGATATGGAAATCTGGGAAGATTGAGCCTGCGCCAACCGCTCGGATCGAAATGAAAGTGCTTGGGATTTGCTTCGATTCGCAGGCAGCATTCCTGAAACTCAGTCCAGAAATCATCACCCAATTGTCGGCTGATTCGACCGTAATGCCTGAGCGCATCGGCCAGATCCGCTCGGATCAACGGATGAAAGGTGAGCATCAGCGCTTTCGATCCGCTTCCACCATCTGCCTGAGTTCCTCAAAGCCGAGTCCCTTCACTTCTCCGGATTCCAGTTGCCGCGCCCGCTCGCTGACTTCCTCATCCGTGACCTCATAATGGCTGACTGGAAGGGTATGGATCAGGAAACTTGCCAAAGCAGCCCGGTCCTCAACAGGGAGGGACGCCGCTTTCGACTGAAATTCAGATAGCTCAACCATGGGGACAACTTAGCACGCTGGTTTTCCATCCACAAGCTGCCTGTGAGAACCTATTTCAACACCTCGCTCTTCCGCTTCCTTCCCTCGAACAGCAACGTCTCGCGGTATCCAGCGGCCTTCGCCCACTCGATCGCCTTCGGGAAATCCCGGGCGACCTCGCTGGGATGATGGGAGTCCGAGGAAATGACGAGCGGGATGCCGGCGGAGCAGGCGAGTTCGAGAAAACGCGGAGTCGGGTAGGCCTCGGCACAGGGCTTGTGCCAGCCGGCGGTGTTCAGTTCGATCGCACAGCCGGAGGCGGCGATGGCATCGATGGCTGGCTCATAGAAGCGATCGAGGTCGCCTTCGGGGATGTGGCAGAACTTTTTCACCAGATCGGCGTGGCCGAGGATGTCGAAGAGCCCGCTTTCCGCCATGTCGGCGTAGGCTTTCCAGTAGTGGGTCCAGGCCTCCTCGACGTCGGTTTCCGCCCAGCGGCCAAGCCACTTCGGGTTGTCGAAATCCCAGGTGCCGAGGTAGTGGACGGAGCCAATCAGGTAGTCCCAAGCGTAGCGCCCGGCGAGGTCCTGGATCCAGCCCTCGCAGCCCGGCAGCCAGTCGCATTCCATGCCGGCGCGGACCGGAATCCGGCCCCTGGCGTGGGCGCGGGCCCGGTCGAGCCACGAAAAATACTCGGGAAGATCACTTTCCAGCATTCGCCAGTTGTCAAAGGGCTCGGGCAGGGCGGGTGCGTGGTCGGAAATGCCGTATTCCGTGACCCCAGCGGCGATTGCGGCGTCGATGAAGGCCTCCGGTTCGCCCTCCGCGTGGAGGCAGAGCGGGGTGTGGGTGTGATAGTCGGCGGGCACGCTGGCGTTTCGGGTTGAATGGATTTCATGAGGGATACTAAAGTGTCCGCACGGTGCAAGAGCGCCGACTCCTCATGTCCTCACTTTCTCCCGAAGTTCCCGCCCTGAATGCCTTCACCCGACCGCTGATCGAGGCCCTGAGCCGCCATCCGAAGCGGATCGTGTTCACGGAAGGAGAGGACCTGCGCGTCCTCAAGGCCGCCGCCCAGTTGGTGGCGGCCGAGTCGGCCACGCCCATCCTGCTCGGCAACAAGGAACGCATCCGCGCCCTCGCCGCCGACAACGGGGTGAAGATGACCTTCATTAACGTGATCGATCCCACGAAGTCGTCGGACTTCGAACTGTTCTGCCAACGCGTGACCAACATGGCCCGCTACCGCGACATGAAGGTCGGCGATGCGGCGGAAATCGTCGCCCGACCCCACTATTTCGGTGCCCTGATGGTCCAGTACGGCCAAGCGGACGCCCTGGTCGGCGGCAACCAGGCCCTTCCGGCGACTCTTTTCCGCGCCCTCATCCACACGATCAAACCGGTCGCCAGCGTGCCGAAGATTTTCGGCGCGATGGTGCTCGTCGGAGATCATCTCAAGCACCTCGGCGGCAGCGGTGTGCTGTTTCTCGCCGACTGCGCGCTTTCGCCGCGTCCGGAGATCGACCAGCTTGCGGCGATTGCTCTGGAAACCGGCAAGCTCGCCCACCACTTCCTCGGTCGCACGGCCCACGTGGCCCTGCTCAGCCACTCGACCAAAGGCTCCGCCTCCACCGATGAGGCCCGCCGGATCGTGGCTGCGACGGCGATCGCGAAGGAAGCGGCGGAGAAGCAGTTCCTCGATCTCGACATCGATGGCGAACTTCAGGCCGATGTCGCGCTCGACCCCGCCGCTGCCGAGGTGAAGCTCGCGGATGCGAAGGTCCGCGCGACCGCCGACGTGCTGGTATTCCCGAACCTCGATGCCGCGCACATTTCCCTGAAGCTGCTCCAACACGTCGCCGGAGCCCAGGGCTATGGTCAGCTCATTCTCGGGCTCGCGCGTCCTGCGGCTCAAGTGCCCCGGACCGCAACCGTGGAAACGATCTTCGGCACGGCCGCCGCCGTCGGCGTTGAGGCGATCAAGTATCACCAGATTTTCCCGGACGGAGATCTGTGATTTCCAGCGGAGATCCTGATTTTGGGTCGTCGGGACATTGGCTGAAACGAGCCGGACGCCAGGGGCGTAGCGTGGGCGTTCCGTCTTTCGCCCATGATTCGTCCGTCGCTTCTCATCGCCTTTTGTCCGGCTTTTCTGTTGAGCCCGCTCCATGCCGCTCCGGAGGTATTGAAGATCGGTGATGGCGGGTTCGCCCGTGAACTCACCTTTGATGGCAGGTCGTGGAGGACGACGAGGTTCATCTCCGGAACGCGGTCGGTGGAGACACGCAGCGATGAGTTTCACATTCGAATGATGGATGATCGTGAGTGGACGGTCTCGGATTTCATTTCGGAAAAGAATCCGGTCGTGACGAAGGACGGCGACACCTCTGTCTGGACGATCCGCTATCGTTGGCCGGATGCCGTGCCCAGTGGAGCACCTGAAACAGTGGAGGTTCGCTATCTTGTGAAACCTGGTGACTCTGCTGTTAGAAAATATCTCACGCTGAATTTCCCCGGAGAATCAACGGTGGACCGGTTGGAGGTCGAGCGCTTTTCCGCCGAGGGCACTGCCACGCGCGGAGGTCGTGGCGAGCCGGTGTTTCTCGATGACCGCTGGTTTTTCGGTTTGGAGTATCCCGCCGGTCACAGCCGCCACACCGATGGCAACACGCCGCTGCCCGACAATCATCACTACGAAATGGTCGGCAACTACAGCTTTGTCGATCTCGACGGCCGTGATCGGGACGCGAAGGCCAGACCCGGCCTGATCAGGCTGTTTCACTTTCCGGGCTTCGCGATGAAGTCCGGCGATCGCTGGCAGATCACCAGCAAGACCGCGGTCGCGGGCGGTGGCGTGGATCTGCCGGTCGAGCAGCAGTTTTCCGCATATCTCAAAAGGATCCAGAAGCCGGATCGCTCCTTCACCCACTACAACAACTGGTTCGATCCGGCGGGGAAATCGCTGAAGGGCGACAACTTCGTGAACGTGTATCGCGAGTTCAAGGCGGCCATTTCCCCCTACGGCGTGATGATCGATGCGATGGTGCCGGACGATGGCTGGCAGAACCGGCAGTCGGTCTATGATCCAACGCCGCGCGACTTTCCGGGTGGCTTTTCGGATCTGGTGAAACTCAGTGACGAACTGAGGAAGGAAGGCACCACACTGGGCCTCTGGCTGGCGCTCGATGGCACGA
The DNA here is from genome assembly GCA_027485995.1 of Verrucomicrobiaceae bacterium. Classification (GTDB taxonomy): domain Bacteria; phylum Verrucomicrobiota; class Verrucomicrobiia; order Verrucomicrobiales; family Akkermansiaceae; genus Luteolibacter. The sequence goes on along the minus strand of JAIXPW010000050.1, from coordinate 6,304 downwards.
ACTGCGACGTCAAGTGGGGCCAGGCCCAGGGTTTTGCCAAGGCCAGTGCGAACAAGTATTTCTCGCAGTACTTCGGCCACTATTCGCTCAGCTCGGAGGCGTATCGGACCCGGATGGAGGCCCAGCTCAAGCTCCTGGCAGGCGAGGCGAAGGTCTCCTATTTCAAGCACGACTTCAACCACCTCTCGGACGTCGGTGAGGGCAACGGCCATCCGCCGACCGATCGCCACGGCCATGAGGCGAATGTGGACGCGATGATCAAGATGCTTCATTCGGCGAAGGAGGTGAATCCGCAGGTCTATCAGAACCTCACCAACTGGGTCTGGTTCTCGCCGTGGTGGTTGATGCATGGCGACGCCCTCTGGATGCTTGCGGGCGATGACGGGGCGAACGGCAACTGGCCGGAGCTTTCCGTCCGTGCGATGGCCACGACCGACCGAGACACCTTCCTCTGGCGGATGTGGGGAAATCCGGCGGACCGGCCGCTGGTTCCCATTTCCCGCCTGATGACCCACGGCATCATCCTCAATGCCCGTCGCCAACTGGAAGGTCCGGAGGACGGCGTCCGCGAATGGGCGGATCATGTGATGATGTACTATGGACGTGGTATTCAAATGAAGGAGTGGTACATCACGCCGAAGGTCAGCACCCCTGAGCATTGGAAGGCGCTGTGCACGATCCATCGCTGGGCGGAGTCGCATTTCAATGCACTGGCCAACAGCGTGTATGTCGGAGGCCGTCCGGACGAGGGCCAGGTCTATGGATATGTCGGTTGGAACGGCAACGATGGCGTACTGGTGACGCGCAATCCCTCGGCGGCTCCGCAGGTGCTGACGATTCCGTATCAGGGGAAGCCCTTGGTCGAGCGGGTGGTGTATCCGTATCGAGGTGACCTTCTTTCTTCCACGATCTCCGGAAAGGAACTTCGGGTCGAAGTGCCGGGCTATCAGACCCTGGCGATCGAGTTTTCTCCGGTCACTTCTCCAGATAAACTGAAGCCACTTTCTCCAGTGAAGATCGCGAAGGTGAATGAGCACGAGGCCTCCTTCGTCGTTCCATCGGATGCCGCAGGTCGAACTGAACTTCTGGTCATCGGCTACCCGATCATGCCCGAAGTGCGGATCAACGGCGCGGTCATCGAGCCCAAGACCACCAGCAAGGCGAGGCTCAATCCCTTTCCCGGATATGCGCGAGCCGGCATGCCGAGCAGCAAGGCGCGAGCCTGGGAGATGGCTTCCTTCGATCTCAAGGCCTACCTCGGCAAGTCGGTGAAAGTGGACATCCTGGCAGGTCCCAACGGCGACACGGCGGCGGAGTCATGGCTGTTGTTGGATCGGAAGGCGGAGGATGCCGCGCTCGGAGGGAAAGCCCTGCCATGGGCGATCGATGCCGGACTTCGTCGTCAGACGGTCCAGGTGATGGCGGAACATCCGGTCAAGGCTCCGCCCATCCCGCAACGCGCCCTGGAGGCCGGTGAACTCACTGCCTTGAAATCCGCGACGCTGCTCATCGACCTGTTTGGCGTGAATCCTTCCGACGCTGGAGAGAAGACAGTTTGGCTGAATGGCGTCAGGATCGCCGCTTTGCCTGTGGTGGGGGATGATTGGAAAGCCTTCACGATCCCCTTGGATGCGTCGGCGATGAAGCTCTTGAAGAATGAGAACCAGCTAGAGATTCACCGCTCGACCAACGTCGATAAGTTCAAGTTCCGCCAGGCCCGGCTCAAGGTGCAACTCTCCGACGGAAGCTGGGTGGTGAGCACCAAGCAGATCCAGGATCAGACCACCGACAAGGACTGGGCATTCTTCAGCGGTGAAGTCTTCCCGGAGCCACTGGCATCAAAGCCGCTGCTTCTGGTGTTCCGTGCCCCTTGAGCGACATCCTTGCAGTGTCGCCATGAATCATCTTGAGTGGGCCATGCGTGTTCATTCCCTGCTTTTCCTCGCGATCGTGCCGATTCTCACCCAGTGCGGCGGTGGTGGAACCTCGACCCGGATGCCTCAGGTCATCAACGTTTCCGCCTACGATCCGAAAGAGCGCCAGCGCGAAGGCAGGTCCTACTCCGAGCACGATGTGTCCGCTCTGAAGGACAACGGCGCGACGGCCCTGATCGCCCGCTGCGGCAAGGGCGGTGTGCTCGATGAAAAGTGCGCCACGTTCCTGGCCTCGGCGGATCGCGTGGGCATGCATGTCGGGGCCTACTATCGCCTTCAAACCCACGTCGATGCCGTGGCGCAGGCCGATCAGTTTGTGAGCCGGATGGAGTCGATCGCCCGCAGCCGCTCGTGGAACGCCGAGAAGATCCTGCTCGCCGGAGATTTTGATGCGAACTCGAAGCTCTCCGACATCACCCGTTTCATTGATCGCGTCGAGTCCCGCACCGGCAGTCCACCGGTGGTCTATCTTGAGAACAGCGAGCACCTTCGCGTCCTGCTCAACCGGGCCGATCCTGCAACGAAGGCCAAACTGCGCCGCTGCCCTTACTGGGCGGCGCTTTACTCCTGTGAAAGCGGTGCCTGCAAATCCTTCCCCGCCCCGGAGACTCCCACGGGCCTCGCGAACCAATACAATGTTTGGCACGACTGGACACTTTGGCAGTATGGCGGAGTCGATTGGCAGAATGGCCGCTCGACGCCGAAGTGCTATGTGCATCGTACTTTCCGCTCCAGTCCCTACTTTGGGAACCTCGACCGCCCGGTGGAGCGCAATGTCTTCAATGGCAGCCACGGCGAGCTGGCCTTGTTCTGGAGCCGACATGGAATTTCCACCCGCTGAACGGATCGTCGTTTGACCTCGAGGTGTCCTATGCTTTGATGCGCGGATCATGAGCAAGATCGTTCCCCTCATCAGCTCCGGCACCGCCGGTCCGCTTGGCATCCTCCATCTTCCACGACTTTGGCAGAAAGTCTCCCTCGCCGCCCGCGGCAAGCTGGCCGACGGCTACAAGGGGCCTGGACCTGGCTATGATTACATGCTCATCGAGGCCCTCGGTCTGGACAAGGATGCCCTCGTCGCCTTCATCACCGACAGCCGGCCGACCTACGCGCAGTTCGAAGCCTGGATCGCCAGCCAGCCCGGCGTGAAGCTCGATGCCGCGTCGGTTTCCGCGCTGAATGCCTCGATCGCCGGCTACAATCACACCGATGACATTCGCGCCACCATTTGCGCCACCGCCGGAATCCCGGACGACAGCGATGCGCCGAAGGACGCCGTGAACCTCAACAACCTCGACGACTGGTCCGAGTTCCACGCTGCTGAGTTGGCGTGAGGAGTGATGCTTGTAAAAACTTCGTCATTCCTCATCGGCAGGATTGAAGTTTTTACAAGTGGCAGGCATCTTGAGGCATGAGACTGCTGCCAGCCTTGTTCCTGTCGATGCTTTCAATCAAGGCCTTGGCGGCGGATCGCTCCTACATCCATGAGTATTACGCCGCCAAGGAATTGGAAGCGAAGGATCCGAAAGAGGCGGCGGAAGGGATGAAGCGGAGTTTTCATCTCGCCGTGGAGGATGGAAACGGGGACTACGCCACGTCAGCAGGCCTCAACGGAGCCTACATGCTCTATCGGCGCGACCAGGAGGTGGAGGCCGGCCGTCTCTGCCGGGAGACCCTCAAGGCTCTCGAATCTTTGAACTATTCGCCTCCCGATGGCGACGTCGAACGACGTGTTCAGCTCTTCGGCCTGATGGAGCGGGGACTGCTCCAGGAAGGAAAAATCGGTGAGGCCTGGAAGGCCAACCGGGCGGCGGCGGAGACCCTTCGTGGAAAGCGTCTCCGGGCGGATGACGATGGTCGCGCGATCTCCGTCGAGGATCTCAAGCTGCTTTCTCCGGGCCTTCGTTCGTACGGCTGGCGTCTGATTGAGCGCGAGGCCGACATGCTTGACTACGTTGGGCGCAGTCTGGATGCACGTGCTCTGCTTGATGAATCCGCAGATAAGTTGGGCAAGGAATGGAACGCCATTCCGGTGGCGGAGCGGTTCTACGCATTCAAGTTGCTTTCGAGTCGTTGTGAGCTGCTCGACTATATCGGTTATGAAAAGGATGCCATCGACACGCAGAAAGTCCTGATTGAGTCCTATCGGCAGGTCTCCCAGCCGAACCCCAGTTTCCTCACCCTTCAGATCAATCTCCTGAGAAATCTCTCGCAGTGGGATGGACCATCCGAGCAACTGCTTGAGGAGGCCCGTGGGATCGGGGAAAAGTTCAAGTCTTTCAACGCTGAAGGTTCCGCCAACCGGCTGCTCGCAAAGATGGAACTCGACCTTCGCGACTCGAAAGAAGCCATCGAGGCCCTGAAGGCCGACGCGAAGAAACAAGCAGGCCTCGGTCGTTTTCTTGACGGCGCGTACGCGGATCGCGACAGCCTGATCAGTCGATCCCGCACCGGAGAACAGGATCTGGATCAGGAGTTCGCCGCACTGCTGGTGAAGATGCGCTCCCAAGGCAACAAGCGCGGTGAGCCAAACCTCTACAAGGAATACGGTGGCTATCTGCTGGAGAGGAATCGACCCGGCGAGGCGATCGCGATGTTCGAGGAAGCCTTGCGGCTCAAACGTTCCTTCGGCCTGATCCTGCATGAGCCCGGCCTGCTTTCCTCGCTGTTCCATGCACGACTTGGGGCAGGTGATGTTTCGGGCGCGAAGGCCACGCTCGTCGAGCTGGAGAGCTTGCTGAAGCGTCATGCAAACGAGTTTCCCGCCTCCCGCCGCGCCTATGCCGAGACCATCCGGGCCAATGCCCTCTGGGCGCTGGGCGACAAGGCGGGCTCCAAAGCCGCCCTTGAACTAGCGCGTCAATTTGCTGCCGATCTGCCGGAATACCGACGCTTGTGGCTTCAGTTGGACAAGGAGGATCGCAGTTTTGATCCAGAGAAGGCGTCGCCTGCCGTTCAGCGGGAGACTGCAACCCTGCGCATTCAGCCTTTGGAAATTGTCAGCGTCGTCGCGCCAAAGCAGACCGCCCGCACCCGGTTTGTGGTCTCGAATCCGGGCTCGCAAAGCATTTCGGGGGAGTGGGTCATCAGCGGTCCCGGGGCCTCCTCCGATGCGTCGGGGAGCGTTCAATTCACTGCCGGAAAAGCCGCCGCCACCCTCGCTCTGCCCTTGGCTGTTTCAGGCGGTGGAGAAGCGTCGCTCAAGGTGGCCCTCGGTGGAACTGAGGGAGTTGATGGAGCGAAGGTTCAAGTCGGCTGGAGACCGCGGGGAGGAGAAGCCTCCAAGCCGTCAACCTGGGAAGTCCAGTGGCAGGCAGATGCGGTCGGACGTGTGGTGCTGGATGCCAGTCTGATCGAGGCGAATCCCTTCCGTTCGATCTCCCTGTTTCACGAGCTCGCAGTGCCGGTTGGTGAGACTGTCGGCATCCCATTCCGCATGCGTTCGCCTGTGCCGTTGAGATTGGAATACTATGATCCGACGACTGGTGAGATTCTGGCGATCGATGCCGACGGCAATGGGGATTTCACCAACACGGGCGACCTCCATTCCAAGGCCGCTTCCGGCATCCCTTGTGCCTTGGTCCCCGTGAAATCTCCCACCGCGACGCTTACCGTGGAGGTTCGGATTTTCGCTCCTGGTGGTGCCCCCTTGGCCATCTCGCCGGCCATCGTTCTTGAATCCGAAGTTCATCGCAACGGTGCATGGACCAAGGAGGCGGAGAGTACACTGAAATGACCCTCAACTCAGCTTGAGTTCACTCCGCCGGCGCAAACACCAGCGCCGTTCGCGCGGGGGTATAAACGCTGAGCCTTCCGTTCACGTTCACCGGATAGACGAACGAATGATCCACGCGGCCATGCCCGCCGAAGCGTGGCTCGTCACTATCGAGCACGAGTTGGTAGGTCCCGCTTTCGGGAACCGGGAGCTCGTAGTTGAAATACGAGCCGTGGGGGGAAAGGTTGACCACGAAGATGAGTCGGCTGCGTTCGGCGCACAGGACTTTGTTGGAGTGGTCGAGATTGAGCAACTGCGCGGGAGCTGAGGCGAGCAGACGATGCTTCACGGCGAGCTCGACCAGCGCTCGATCGAAGTCGCCGAGCCATTCGTATTTCAACTCCGGATTCTCGGCGAGCGACCACTGTCTGCGGCAATGGTGGTGGGACCAGCCGTTGCCCTCGCGGGGGAAGTCGATCCACTCGGGGTGGCCGAACTCGTTGCCCATGAAATTCAGCCAGCCCTCGCCACCGAAGGAAAGCGTGAGAAGTCGGAGGATCTTGTGAAGGGCGATGCCGCGTTCGATGACCGGGTTCTGGTCGGACTTCGCCATGAACCAGTACATGTTCTGGTCCATCAGGCGGAAGGCCAGGGT
>JAIXPW010000077.1 GCA_027485995.1 Verrucomicrobiaceae bacterium | reverse complement strand
TTGCCGTGCACACTCCGCGCCTCCATGAGCGCCTCCCATGAAATCCGCGTCTTCGCCCCGGCCACGGTGGCGAACGTCGCCTGCGGTTACGACGTCCTCGGTTTCGCCATCGATGCCCCCGGGGACGAGATCGTCGTCCGCTTCAGCGACAAGCCCGGCCTGCACATCACCAAGATCACTGGCGACAACGGCAAGCTCCCGAAGAATCCCGCCCAGAATACCGCAGGCGTGGCTGCTCTCGACCTCCTGAAGCACCTCGGGATGACCGATCGCGGGATCGAGATGGAGATCCACAAGAAGATGCCCTTCGGCTCCGGTCTCGGCTCGTCCTCGGCCTCCGCCGTCGCCGGGGCCTTCGCGGTGAACAAGCTCATCGGCGAACCGCTTTCCAAGAAGCAGCTCCTTCCTTTCGCCATGGCTGGTGAAGCCTCGGCCGACGGTGCCTGGCACGCCGACAACGTCGCGCCCTGCCTCTTCGGCGGCATCGTCTTCATCCGCTCGAACGACGAGCTCGACTTCGCGCAGATCCCGGCTCCGAAAAACCTCTGGGCCGCCGTCGTTCATCCCGACATCGAGATCCTGACAAAAGTTGCCCGCGAGATCCTGCCAAAGGAAATCCCGCTCGAAAACGCCACCCAGCAGATCGGCAACCTCGGCGGCCTGCTTTGCGGCCTGATCCAGGAGGACTACGGCCTCATCTCCCGCTCGATCCACGACGTCATCGCCGAGCCGCGACGCCAGAAGCTGATCCCGGATTTCTACAAGGCCAAGCGCGCCGCCCTCTCCGCCGGGGCCCTCGGTTTCTCGATCTCCGGAGCCGGTCCCTCGGTCTTCGCCCTCTGCGAAGGCGAGGAAACCGCCCGCAAGGTCGGCGAAGCGATCAGCAAGGTCTTTGCTGCCATTCCGGTGGGAAATCAGATCTACGTCTCGAAGATCAACCCGCATGGGGTGCATGAGATCGAAGAGGGAAGTTCCAAGTGACAAGGGCCAGGTTCCAAGTGAGTTCTCACGACGGCTGATCACTTTTCATCTCGCTTTCAGAGGCGCTAAAGATAAGATTTTCTCATGTCCGAAACCTCATGCGCTCGGGAAGAAATGCGCCAGGCGCGCTTGAAGATGCCTCATGCCACCTTTGCGGAGGCATGGCAGCAACACGACGCGGCAGAGAAAGCCTGCCTGAGCTTCGGACCCGTGAGCGCCTCCTCCTCCGCGAATGGGCAGAAGGTCAAGGCTGCCTCCTCCGGGAAGACCCGACGCTGAGATTGCAGAGGCGGAGTTCCCACGGCGAACATGTCGTCGGGTTTGATTCCGAGTCAGACATCTGGTGGAAGACCACCCATCCTGGAAAGGCAGGGGTTGGGGCAGAGTTTTCCTACGAGTTGCTTCCGCCGTTTGCGATTGCGGGAATCAAGGCGCGTGAACTGCTTCCTTCGGAGTATCTTGCCCGTTTGATCCTTCACAACCGGGAGTTCGGAGATGACGTCCGACTGGAAGGCTTTCTCGATGAAGACCAGCCCAGCCTCGTTGTTTCGCAGCCTCATATCAAGGGAACTCCCGCCACAGCCGAACAGATGGTGCAGCAGATGAAAGCCCTTGGCTATCGGGCCTCTCGGCAACCTTCAGGTCGGGAAAAAGAACTCGATTTCCTTCTTTGATCCCGAGCGCCGCATCGCGATGTTCGATGCCCATCCCGGGAATTTCTTCCACACGAACGGCCTGACGATTCCCATTGATGGAATCCTTGCCGAGATCGGTGCCGATGCCGAACACGAGTGGCTGCTCCAGCATGCCTCGTGCTGACTTTTCAATCACATCGGCCGGCCGAGGAACACACAGAGCAGGTTGGCGTCTTTCGAGCCCTTGTTGAAGACACGGTGATCGATCTCGGCATCGAAGTAGGCGGCGTCGCCTTCTTTCAGCTCGTGGATCTCTCCCTCGTATTCGAAGGAGACGGAGCCCTTGACAACGAGCATGAACTCCTCGCCTTCGTGCGGCATGGCTTCGCGGCGACCTCCTCCGGCAGGGACCTCGAGGATGAAGGGATCCATTTTTCGGTCAGGCCTCCTGTGCGCCAGCGAGTGATAGAGGATGTCGGACTGGTCACGGTTCCGCTCGACCTCCTTGCGGTCGTTCGCGCGGACGATGCTGAGCTTCGGCTTGTCATCGAGGCCTTCGAAAAGCTCCGCCAAACTTATCCCAAGAGCTTCGCTGAGCTTGGCGATCGTGGGAAGAGATGGGGTGACGCGGAAATTCTCGACCTTCGAGAGCAGGCCCTTTCCGAGACCAGACATCTCCGCCACGCGGTCGAGCGTATAGCCTTTTGCCTGTCGGGCGTTCTTGATGCGTGTTGCAAGTTCAACCAGATTCATCTGGCGAGAGTCTGCTGTCAGGACATCATGAGAGTCAAGGGCACCACGACCTCGCTCTGGAAGTTGAGTTTACCGATCTCGAAGGCAGTTGGGGTTTGCGACTGCGGGTCCTCCCGATGCTGGCGTGCTCAATCCTGCTTGCGGATGAAAAAGCGGCGGCGGTAGAGAAGGATCGAGGTGGTGACCAGCGCCAGCGCCCCGAGCAGGATGATCAGCGACAGCTTGGTGAAGAACGGCAGGAATCCTCCCTCCGGCTTGAAGAAGCTGCGGGACAGCATCACCGCGCAGTAGCCGAGATAGCCGGTCGCGTCGGCCAGATACATCAGGAACCCGATGTTGCCCTTTTCCCGGGTGAGGGCGATCAATCGTTCGAAGACGGTCGTGTGGACGGCCACATAGGGCAGATACATGCCGACGCCGAGCATGACCATGAACGGGAAGCCGCCGATGTTGCCGGTATGCCAGCCGGCCAGGGCGACGAGCGCCAGCAGCAGCCCGCCGAAGCTGATCCACAGTGCGCAAAAGAAGCCGCGGCGGTTGTCGCGGATCAGGAACACCAGGCCGTTGACCAGCGTCACCGCGAGGCCGACCCAGAGTTCGGACTGGGTGAAGACCGCCGGCTTGCCATTGAAGCCGAGGCTTTTCCATATCTCCGGGGCGAAGTCCGCGCGCACGCTGCGGAGGATGGTGATCAGGAGATAGACCAGCACGATCGCCAGCAAGGCGACGCCATGGCGGTGGACCATCGCCAGCCGCTCAGCACCGGTCATCGGGGTCCGCTCGGAGCGCGCTGCGATGTCGGCCGCGTCGGCCGCTGGGATCTGACCCAGCATCCAGACGAAACCGATCAGCGGCAGCAGGAAAATCATCCCGGCCGCCGCCGGCATCCAGGACTCCGGCACGCCCTTGGCGTCGAGAAGCCAGGAGCCCACCGACTTCGTGATGCCGTCCGCCAGGATGAAGCTGGCGCAAAGACCGGCGACGAAGAATTCGGTCATCCTCCGACCTTCGAGGAAACCGAGCACCAGGCCGAAAACCATCCCCAGCGGCAGTCCGTTGCAGAAGAGCCAGACGGCACCCCACGGTGCCGGAGTCAGCCCGAAGGCCACCAGTGCGAGTTGCGCGGCGACGATCAGTCCCAGCAGCACCTTGGCGCGTCGGGGCGCGGTCATCTCCGACACCACCTTGATGCCGATGAATTTCGAAATCATGTAGCCCAGCACCTGGGCCGTCACGTACCAGACCTTGAGCGACTCGCCGTAAGGGCTGCCGAGGTAGGCGGCCGCCGTGAAGGGCTTGCGGAAGCCATACATGCTGGCATAGGTCCCGAAGGCCGCCACCACACACCATGCAGCGAGGAAGCCGGGCCTTGCGAGCAGGCGGGCGGAAAGGGGGCTGGAGGCTCCGGTGCTCATGAATTCTAGGGCTGAAATTTTCCGATGAAGGCTCCGCGAAAAGGGCTCTAGGAACTGGAGATTTCAGACATTTCGTCTCGGGGCTGAGTCTCTCGGGATGTTTCCTTGGAGTCAATAATGGGTTTCAGAAGGAAACATTGCTCTTGCGGGTCCTGAGGGAAATCCTACTTTCCGTCCGCGACCCGTGAAGGGCTCCTATTTTTTTCCGATGAATCACCGTTCTTCCAGTGCGCTGGCCGCCATTTTTTCCGGGCCGGGGCGTCCTTTCGAGATCCGGGAGTTTCCAATTCCGTCACCTGGACCGGGTGAGGTGCTGGTCGGCATCACCTGCTGCACGATCTGCGGCAGCGATACCCACACCTGGCATGGCCGCCGTCAGGAGCCCACCCCCTGCGTGCTGGGACACGAAATCGTCGGCCGCATCCTCGCATTCGGCCCGGAAAGCCCTCGCCTCGATCTCCGGGGCGAACCGCTCGTCGAGGGTGATCGCATCACCTGGACCCTCGCTGCTTCCTGCGGCACGTGCTTTTTCTGCCGCCGCGGCCTGCCGCAGAAGTGCGAATCTCTTTTCAAGTACGGCCACAGCGCCCTATCGCCCGGACGAGAGTTCAGCGGCGGCTTCGCGGGGTGCTGCCTGCTGCGCGCCGGGACTGGAATCGTGCGTGTGCCGGACGCGATCGAAGACGCCCTGGCCGCACCGGCAAATTGCGCCGTGGCCACCGTCGCGGGCACGCTCAGAACCGCGGGCGCGGTCGAGGGCGCGACCGTCGCGGTGATTGGAGCCGGTTTTCTTGGACTTACAGCCTGTGCCATGGCCCGCCATCTCGGAGCGGCCGAGGTCATCGCCTGTGATCTGGATGCCACCCGGGAAGCGGACACCGCCGCCTTCGGTGCGACACGCTTTGCAGGACCCGGGGAACTCGCCACGATCGCCCGGGATCTAACAGGCGGTCGCGGGGCGGATCTCGCGCTGGAGTTCTCAGGCAGCTCGCAGGGGGTTGCCGCAGCCATCGGCGTCCTGCGCACCGGTGGGCACGCGGTGATCGCCGGGACCGTGGCGCCGGTCGATCCGGTTGCGCTCGATCCGCACGATCTCGTCCGCCGGATGCTCCGTATCGAGGGCCTTCACAATTACATCCCGCAGGATCTTGTCACCGCGATCGATTTCCTCGCGGCCGTGCATGACCGCCTGCCTTTCGGACGCCTTCTCGGCGAGCATTTCCCGCTTGCCGAAATCGACACCGCTTTCGCCTCGTCCAAACCCGGACGCCGGACTGTGATCGAGCTTTGATCCCGTGCCGCACGGACTTTCACAAACTCGAACTCCCGAAACCATGAGCGACGTCATCGAACGCATCCTCCACACCTTCGACCTCCGGGGCGATCTCGCCTACGGCACCGAAGCGGTCACCCAGCGACAGCATGCCCTCCAGTCGGCCACCCTCGCCGCGGCGGAACAGGCGGATTCTTCCCTTGTCACCGCCGCCCTTCTGCACGACATCGGCCACATCCTCGATGCCGCCGAGCTGCCCCAGGGCATCGACACCGACCTCGACGACGCCCACGAGGAGCGCGCCTACCAGTGGCTGCTGCGGCACTTCGGGCCTGCGGTGGCCGATCCCGTGCGACTCCACGTCGCCGCGAAGCGCTACCTCTGCACCCTGGATCCGGGCTACGCCGAAAAGCTCTCGCCCACCTCCTTCAAGAGCTACCTCGATCAGGGCGGTCCGATGAATCCGGGGGAGCGAGCCGATTTCGAAGCCGAGCCGCATTTCGAAGACTCGCTCCGGCTGAGGCGCTGGGACGATCTGGCCAAGGATCCGACCATGACCACCCGGACGATCGCGGAGTTTCGTTCCGAACTCGAGCAGGCGTTGCTTTCCTGAACGGTCGGGTCGGCCGCAGGACCGCCTTGCGGGTTGCGTGCGACGGCCTTGCCGTTCATTCTGGGGCCAGCCGTCATGCTCTACCACTCGACCCAGAACCCCGCCCACCGCGTTGACCTGAAGGAAGCGATCCTGCGCTCGTTGCCGCCGGACAACGGCCTCTACATGCCCGACCAGTTTCCCGTGCTGGGCCCGGAGTTCTGGTCGAACTGGCGGCACCTGTCGTTTCAGGAAATCGGCTTCGCGGTCGCCGAGGCCTTCTTCGGTGAGGACGTTCCCGCCGCCGCGCTGCGCGAAATCGTCGAGGGCACGATCTCCTTCGAAGCCCCGGTCGTGGGACTCGCGCCGGGCGATCACGTCCTCGAACTCTTCCACGGACCGACCCTCGCCTTCAAGGACTTCGGCGCTCGCTTCATGGCCCGCCTGATGGCCTGGCTGACGCGCGACGACGGCCGCGAGTTGACGGTTCTCGTCGCCACCTCCGGCGACACCGGTGGCGCGGTCGCCTCCGCCTTCCATCGCGTCCCCGGCACCCGCGTGATCATCCTTTATCCGAAGGGCAAGGTCTCCGGACTCCAGGAAAAGCAGCTCACCACCCTTGGCGACAACATCACTGCGCTGGAGGTCGACGGCTCCTTCGACGACTGCCAACGGCTCGTGAAAAGTGCCTTCCTCGATCGAGAGCTTTCCGAGCGGCTCAACCTCACTTCGGCGAACTCGATCAACCTCGCGCGACTCGTCCCGCAGAGTTTCTACTACATCCATAGTGCCCGACAGCTCCCCGAGGGCATCGAACCCGTCTTCGTCATCCCATCGGGAAATTTCGGCAACCTCACCGCCGGTCTCTTCGCCACGCGGCTCGGCTTGCCGGTCGCGCAGTTCGTTGCCGCCACCAATGCCAACGACGTCGTCCCGCGCTATCTCGCCAGCGGCCGCTATCAGCCGGTCCCGAGCATCGCCACGATCTCGAATGCCATGGACGTCGGCGCGCCCTCGAACTTCGCCCGCATGGAGGCCCTTTTCGGCAAGTCGTGGGAAGCGATGAAGGAAAAGATCAGCGGCTACACCTTCTCGGACGACGCCACCCGCGCCGCCATCCGCACGGTCAAGGCCACGCTCGATTACGAACTCGATCCGCATGGCGCGGTCGGCTGGCTGGCCGCCCAGAAATGGCGCGCCACCCATCCTGGCAGCGCCACCATCACCCTGGAAACCGCGCACCCCGCGAAGTTCCTCGACGTCATGGAAGCCGAGCTCGGCCAGGGCAGCGTGGAGATCCCCGAACGCCTCGCCATCCTCGCCGATCGCGAAAAGGTCGCCATCCCCATGCCCGCCGACGAAGCCGCCTTCAAGGCGTGGTTGAAGTAAACCGTGGCGGCCCTTTCCAAGGGCCAGCCAACCAGAAGATAGGCCAGGCGTTTGGAAAACGCCACCACGAGGAGTTGCGAGGATTTGACCTGTCTGTTAGCTTTGGAGGATGCACGACGAGCTCCTTCCCCAGCCACGACCCGTCGTGCCCGCGCCGCCGCAGGGAGGGGAGGCTTTGAGGTCCAGAATGCAAATAAAATGGATCGTCGCTGTGGGTGCCGTGCCGATGGTTTTTGCGATGTTTCTGGGATACAATCTCTTCCAAGACTGGCGAAATTCCCATCGCCACGGCAGCGGGCGATCAATGATGCAAGCGGCATCAAACGCCAAGCAGATCGGGTTGGCATTGTTTGAATTCGACAACCAGTATGGGCAGTATCCTGATGCCTCAACGGCACCTATCTTAAGGACGGGTAAGGATTCGACATGGGCTCTCGGCGACGCCACGTCGAATGACCTGTTCCAGCAATTGTTTGTAGAGGGTATCGTCCAGTCGGAGGAGATCTTCTACGCCCAAACCCCTTGGTCCAAAAGGCCGGACAAAAACTCGTCTACAGAAGCAAATACGCTGGCTCCCAGCGAATGTGCGTTCGCCTACATTGTCGGGCTTTCTACAAAAGACGATCCGCAGACCCCGGTCTGTGTGACGCCTCTGATACCCGGTAAGCTCACCTTTGATCGCGAGCCTTTTGACGGAAGAGCCGTGATCCTTCGTGTTGACCAGAGCGCCATCTCTCTCCCCATCGACCCATCCGGCCACGTCATCCTCAACGGCATGGATCTCTTCGATCCCCGCCAACCATTCTGGCACGGCAAGGCCCCGGTGGTGAAGTGGCCGAAGTAGCGTAACTTTGCAAGTTGCGCGCGGGTGGAGCGGACCTATGGGAGACCGGGTCATCATTTTCCATCAAAGGGCCGCACCCCACACACAAGTTGCAAACTTGTGCTACTTCCGTAATCTCAACGAATGCACACTGAACTCCTGCCCCAGTCACCGTCCGGTATGCCCGCGCCGCCGCCGGGTGAGGTGGTGAGGAAATCCCGCCGCAAACTTTGGTGGAACATTGGCTGGGGGCTGGGTTCGTTTTTGTTGGTGGCTGTAGCTCTTTATATGCGATCCGTGACCACCTCTATCAAGTGCCGTTCAGGGATGACGACACCCACCAGCAACGCCAAACAGATCGGCCTCGCATTGTTTGAATTCGAATCCCAATATGGAAAGTATCCGGACGCCTCCACCGCACTCGCTGTCAAATCCCAAACCGGTTCGAAATGGGCTCTCGGCGACGCCACCTCCAATGACCTGTTCCAGCAGTTGTTCGTGTCCGGCATTTGTGCGTCGGAGGACATCTTCTACGCCAAAACAGCCAACGAGTGCGCATTCGCCTACATCGTCGGTCTTTCGTCGAAGGACGATCCCGCCACCCCGATCTGCGTGACACCTTTGGAGCCGGGCAAGCTGACCTTTGATCGAGAGCCTTTCGACGGTAGAGCCGTGATCCTCCGCGTCGACCAGAGCGTCACCGCTCTGCCCATCGACAAATCCGGCCACGTGATTCTCAACGGCATGGACCTCTTCGATCCCCGCCAACCATTCTGGCATGGCAAGGCCCCGACCGTGAAGTGGCCGAAGTAGCGTAACTTTGCAAGTTGCGTGTGGGTGAGGCGGACCTTTGGGAGACCGGGTCGTCTGCTTCCGTCAAAGGGCCGCACCCCACACACAAGTTGCAAACTTGTGCTACCTCTGCATTATCAACGAATGCCTGCTGAGCTCCTTCCCCAGCTGCCGCCAAGTGTGCCACCTCTGCCGCTCCGCGGGGACGAGTTGAATTCTAAGGGTAGGTTTCGGAGCATGATTGGATGCGGTGCGATTGCATTTATCGGCATCATCCTCGTGGCCTTGATTTTAGGTCCTTCCCTTCCGAAAGATCTGAAGAAGGGCGACATGATCACAGCGACTTCGAACGCCAAACAAATCGGACTGGCATTGTTCGAGTTCGATGCGAGATACGGCAAATTTCCAGATGCCTCCACATCTTCCCGAGTCAAAGCCGATACCCGCTCGACGTGGACCCTCAGCGACGCGACCTCCAACGACCTGTTTCAGCAGTTGTTCGTGGCAGGAATCTGCGAGCATGAAGGGATCTTCTACGCCAAAACCCCTTGGTCGCAACAAGCGGACCTAATTCGATCTTCGGAAGCCGCGATGCTGGCTGCCAAGGAGTGTGCATTTGCCTACATCGTCGGTCTCTCGTCGAAGGATGATCCTGCCACCCCGGTCTGCGTGACACCTTTGGAGCCTGGCAAGCTGACCTTTGATCGAGAGCCTTTCGACGGTAGAGCCGTGATCCTCCGCGTCGACCAGAGCGTCACCGCTCTCCCCATCGACAAATCCGGCCGAGCCATCCTCAACGGCATGGATCTCTTCGATCCCCGCCAACCGTTCTGGCACGGCAAAGCCCCGACCGTGAAGTGGCCGAAGTAGCGTAACTTTGCAAGTTGCGTGCGGGTGGGGCGGACCTCTGGGGCACCGGGTCGTCTCTTTCCCTCAAAGGGCCGCACCCCACACACAAGTTGCAAACTTGTGCTACTTCCGTAGTCTCGACGAATGCACGACGAGTTCCTTCCCCAGCCACCGCCCGGCGTGCCTGCACCGCCGCCGGGGGAGGAAGCGCTGAGGTCTCAGGGCAGGTTTCGAAAGATCATCGGATTGGGCATCCTTGCTGCCATCGTGACCATCCTGTCCATGGTGGTGTTTTTCGGGCCTGGGCCGAGGAAGCTTCGAATGAAGGGCGACTTGATCACGGCGACTTCGAACGCCAATCAAATCGGACTGGCCTTGTCCGGGTTCGAAGCAAAATACGGCAAATTTCCAGATGCATCAACCGCACTCGCGGTCAAGGCCGACACTGGCTCGACTTGGCTTCTCAGCGACTCGACCTCGAACGACCTGTTTCAGCAGTTGTTCGTGGCAGGCGTCTGCGACTCTGAAGAAATCTTCTACGCCAAAACGCCTTGGTCTAAAAAGGCGGACAACGTCCGGTCTTCGGAAGCGACGATGCTGGCTGCCAGGGAGTGCGCCTTTGCCTACATTGTCGGTCTCTCCTCGAAGATCGATCCACAAACCCCTGTCTGCGTGACGCCGCTGATACCCGGTAAGCTCATCTTTGATCGAGAGCCTTTTGACGGAAGAGCCCTGATTCTTCGTGCTGACCAAAGCGTCGCCACTTTCTTCATCGACCCGTCCGGCCACGTAAACCTCAACGGCATCGACATCTTCGATCCCCGCCAACCATTCTGGCACGGCAAGGCACCGACCGTGAAGTGGCCGAAGTAGCGTAACTTTGCAAGTTGCGTGCGGGTGGGGCGGACCTCCGGGAGGCCGGGTCGTCTTTTTCCCTCAAAGGGCCGCAGCCCCCACACAAGTTGCAAACTTGTGCTACTTCCTGAATCCCTGCCACGACCGCCGTCGGGGCCCCGAATCTTTCGCAATCCATGCGAAATTTTTTCAAAGAAGTGCGTGGCGTTTTCGTCACCTTTGAGTCAGGTTGTCAGGTGGATTCGACGGAAAAAGCCGTCGTCCGTTCAACCGAAATCAAACCGAAATTCGAACATGCAAACCGCAAACGTCAATCTGCCGGTCACCGTCACGGTGCGGCACGAACATGTGACTGAGGCCCTGCGCGAACACGCGCTGAAGAAGATCGAAGGACTGCATCTCGACTACCCGCGAATCATCGAAGCCAAGGTCATCCTGGACGTGCAGAAAAACCGGCACATTGCTGAAATCATCCTCTTCTGCGCCAACCACATCACCATCGAGGCGCACACCGAGACCAAGGACATGTATGCCTCGCTCGATGAAACGATCGAGAAGATCGCCCGCCGCATGCGGAAGCACAAGACGCGGCTGATGAAGAAGCACCGGCCCCACCGCAATGAGTCGATCCGCTACCTCGACGAGCGTCATTTCAACGACGAGGTGCTCGATCATCCGGAAGAGGCGCAGCACGATCCGGAGCCCTTCATCGTCCACAAGGACAACTACAAGGTGAAGACCATGTTCAAGGAAGACGCGATCATGGAGCTGGAACTCTCGGACCGTCCCTTCGTGCTCTACAAGAGCGCCCGCCGTGGCTGCCTGACGATCGTCTACCGCCGCAAGGACGGCGAGTACACGGCGATGGACCTCAGCGAAGACATGGTCGCCTGATCAGTCTCATCCTCAATCAGCCGCCGGTCCGCGAGGGCTGGCGGCTTTTTCATTCCGGAGATCCACGCCGACCCGTTTCGCCCAGGCCATCCAGTCGGCGGAAAGTTTGCCGACGAGTTCGGGCTTTTCGGCGGCGAGGTTGTGCTGCTCGGCGCGGTCGGTCTTGAGGTTGTAGAGTTCCCACTGCGGCGCTTCCGGCATGCGTTTTCCCCAGGCGAGTTTCCAGTCGCCCTTGCGCAGGCCGCGGGCCTCCTGATGCTCGAAGCCGATGATGCGCTCGGGCAGCGGCTTTCCGGAAAAGGTGGGCATCAGCGAAATGCCTTCCAGCGGGATCACGGGCGCGCCGTTCCGCTCCTTTGGTGGCGTGATGCCGGCGGCATTGAGGATGGTGGGCATGAGGTCCATGACATGCGTGGGGTCCTGGACCCACTCGTTTTTCCGGGAGATGGCAGCAGGCCAGCGGACGATGAGCGGGCTGGAAATCCCGCCTTCGTGGCAGAAGTGCTTGTAGAGCTTGAGCGGGGTGTTGCCGAGATTTGCCCAGCCGGAGCCGTAGGAGGAATGCGTTCCGGGCTGGCCGAAGTTCGCCAGTTCGTCGCCGGTGTGAAGGGTGGTGGTGCCCTTGCGAGACAATCCATCAAAGCCAAACGGACCCCACTCGTAGCAGGCGCCGTTGTCGGAGAGGAAAAACACGAGCGTGTTCCGGGTCTCGTCGTGTGCGTCGAGATCGGCCAGAACCTTGCCGATGCCTGCGTCCACGTGCTCGACCATCGCCGCGAAGGTGGCCATGCGTCGGGCGAGGTCCTCGCGTCGATCCGCAGGCAGCGAGTCCCAGGCCGGGTTCTCTTTTCCGGCGAAGCCATTGGCGATGTCATCGCGATCCACCGGCACCGACGAGCGCGGCGGCAGTGGCATGTCTGCGGGAAAGAGTCCGAGTTTCTTCATCCGCTCGAACCGTTCGGCACGGAGCACATCCCAGCCTTTTCGATAGGTGGCCATGTGCTTGTCGATGTCCTGCTTCGGAGCCTGCAAGGGGAAGTGCGGGGCGCTGTGGGCGAGATAGAGGAACCAAGGCTTGTCCTTTTTCTGTCGCGCCTGTTTCAGGAACTCGAGGGCGTAGTCGGTGAAGACATCGGTGGCGAAGAAACTGCCCTCCTGCCGGGTGATTTCCGGTGGCGTCCCTTCCGGCAGGCGTGCGTAGGCTTGAGGGGCCCACTGGCTCTCGGAATGGGAAAGCAGGTTCCTGATGCCGTAGAAATTCCCGAAGCCTCGCGCGATCGGCCCAGGGTGGCCCATGTGCCATTTCCCGACCGTCCACGTCGAGTATCCCGCATCGCCCAGCACCTCGGCAAGGGTGGCGGCATTTGGCAGGAGGTGGCCGGTGTAGGCCGCGCTTTTTCCGGCCTCCGGCTTCGCGGTGGCAAAGGATCCGATGCCGGCCTGATGCGGTTGCAGTCCAGTGATCAGCGAGGCGCGGGAAGGACAGCAGCGGGCGGAGTTGTAGCAGGTGGTGTAGCGCAGGCCGTCGCTCGCGAGCTGGTCGAGGTGCGGGGTGGAAATTTCCCCACCATAGCAGCCGAGGTCGGAGAAGCCGAGATCATCGGCGAGGATCACCAGCACGTTCGGCGGTGCTCCAGTCGCGAGGGGCGGGGCCAGGCAGGCGAGCACGGCGAGAAGCGATCGGAGGAAACACGACATGGTTCAAAATGATCGCGCCGCCAGCAGACCGTCACGAACATTTGCCCGATTTTGCATGCCATCGGACGCCAGCCGTGATAGGGCCTTTTGAATGAGAAAGATCGAGCCGCCGTTGAAGATCGTCCGTCCGTGTTCGCAGGATTGGAATGGCATGGAAGGAGACGAGCGGAAGCGTTTCTGCGCGCAATGCGGGAAGCACGTCTTCAACCTTTCGGCGATGACCGAGCTTGAGGGAAAGGCCTTCGCAGAGGAAACCCAGGGCCGTGAATGTGTCGCCTACGTCCAGTCATCCGATGGCGCGATCGCCACCCCGAATCGCCTCGAACGTGCGATGCTGCGGCTTTCCGGCAGGCTGCCCAGGATGGCGGCGATGGTTTCGGTGCTGCTGCCGGCCGCGCTGGTGTCCTGCACCAGTCGCAAGCCGACGAGTCATCCGGTCGCCCCCGGCATGCCGATGATGCCTCCGGATCCGGTGACCCGCACGATCAGGCAGCAGCCGGATCGGCCCATGACGCTTGGAGAGCCCGTGGCCGTTCCCGAGGGCAAGTCCCCGGGCAATGAAATGGTGGTGGGAAAGGTCTCCGCGACCCCGAAGAAGAAACAGTGAGCCCGCTCAAGCGGTCACCATGAGGGTGTTGAGATAGATCTTCCGGCCTTCCCGGATCATCTGCTCATGCAGGCTGAGGTGCTCGCAGACCTCGCCACCCTCGGGTCCGAGGCCGATGTAGTGCTTTCCGGAGAGGGCCGACATCTTGTAGAGGGCCGCTCCTGCAAAGGCGCTGAGCACCGGCAGGAGGCGATCGGATTTCCGTATTCTCCTGAGGAAGCGCAGATAGTACTTCAGGTCGCCTTCCATGCTCCGGGTTTTCCTGCGCATCTCGGCGAAGTCGAACTCGATGTGCTGCCGGATGCGCAAGGCCCAGATGTCATAGTAAACGAAGCGCCGGTTGGTGGTCAGTGCGTCCCAGGAGTCGAAGGGGAAATGAAAGCAGGTGTGGATCGTTGCCGCGAGAGTGCCCTTGGTCGCGACATCGTCCATGTCCATCATCAGCAGAAGGCCTTCGTTTTTCGGATCGAGTTGACGCGCCTCATCGAGCAGGCGATTGCGAATGCAGGCCAATCGTTCGGTGCGCCATGGCGACTTCATGCCGTCCTCCAGCAGCAGGGTGATGAGTTCAGGAAAGCGTGTTTGCTCTGCCTCGAGGAGGGATCTGGTGGCATCGCGTGAATCGTTCTCGAAGATGACGATCCGGTAGGATTTGAATCGCGCGCCGATGCGGTGCATGGAGGCCAGCACCTTGGGCAGTTGGTGCTCCACATCGCGACAGCAGCCGCAGATCACGATGGGCAGCGATGCCATGTCGACCGTTGGGGCCTGCTGGAAACGGGGCGTGTCCATCAGCCTCTCCACATCGTCCACATATCCATCCCAGAAGTTGTCCAGATAGGCCTCCGGTCCGAGCAGTTGGCAAATCCACATGCATTGCAGCGTCACCAGCAGGATGGCGAATTCCGGCGCGATCGCGGATCCCCCGTCAATCCCGACCAGCCAAGCGGAAAGCAAGGACACCGACAGCCAGAGGCCCATGGCGATCAGGCGGAAAACACGACGCGCGATCATGGCGTTCCGGCCCGTTTGGAGTTGAAGCGTTTCAGGAACCCTGCCTCGAAGGCCTTCCGCCAATCGTCATCGGGGCCGGTGCCGAGGGCCTTGCGGGTCCAGGGCTCCCCACTCAAGGGTAGGTCATCCCACTCCCACTGCCTGCCGGGCTCGGCCTTGTCGGCATGACGGCCGCTGATGAAGTACCCGATTGATCGGGGCTGTGGGGACGAGTCCATGAATCCACTCATGCAAGCAACCCGTCCTGCCGGGGGCAGGCCCGGTGAAGCGGGATCAAATGGATGAGTGGTGAAATCCATCCTGTTAGATCAATGACTTAACTTCGGAGTCCTTCATTCCGGCTGTTGTTGCGAGATGCAATGAAGCGTGCCTCCCTCCTCGACCAGGTCGAGGCAGGCGATCCCGGTCACCTGCCGACCCGGAAACAGCTCGCGGATCATTCCCAAAGCCCGGTCGTCATTGGCATGCTGGCGGAAGGTCGGGACCAGGACTCCACCATTTACAATCAGGAAGTTGACATAAGAGGCAGGAAGGACCGGAAGCCGCCAGCCCGGCACCTCGCAGGCCTCGGGAAGCGGGATCTCCACGACCTCGAAGGCCCGCCCGTCCGGAGTGAGTAAACCCCTCAGGTCCGAGAGGTTCCTTTCCAGAACGACATGATTGGGAGAAGAGATCTCCGAATCGACGCAGGCGAGGATGGTGGTTTCATCCACGAAGCGGGCGAGATCGTCGATGTGTCCATCCGTGTCATCCCCTTCGATGCCCTGTTTCAGCCAAAGGATTTCGGTCACGCCAAGTCCGTCGCGCAACTTTTGCTCAATCTCTTTTTTCGAGAGATGAGGATTGCGGTTTGGGTTCAGCAGCACGGCCTCGGTGGTCAGGAGCTGGCCACGACCGTTGATCTCGATCGCCCCGCCTTCGAGGATCATGCCGCCATCGAAGCGCTTCTTGCCAAGGCTGGCGGCGATTTGTTTCGGGATCGAGTTGTCGAGATCATAGGGCGGGAACTTTCCTCCCCAGGCGTTGAAGTCCCAGTCGGTGATCGCGGTTTCGCCGCTGTGGCGATGCTTCACGAAGATCGGTCCGTGGTCGCGGCACCAGACGTCGTTGTGCGGGTGGTCGAAGAGCTCGACGCGCTCCGGCACGGCCTTCGCACGATTGCAGGCGGCGGCGATGGCGGCGTGATCGGCTCCCGGGGCATTGATGCGCACCGGCTCATGTCGGGAAATGGCGGCGGCGATTTCGGCGAACTTTGCCCAGATCAGGTCGCGCTTCGCTCCGCCCCAGTGGCGGGGATCATCGACCGGCCACGAAAGCCAGACGGCTTCCTGAGGCGACCATTCGGCTGGCATGGAGAATCCGAGGGCGGCGGGAGTCATGGGGGGAGGAGAAAGTTCCAAGGGCCAAGTTCCAAGTTCCAAAAACGAGGAATGAGAATGAAGAGCGATGAAGCCGGCGTATCGGATTCAAATGAAGAATCTTCGTGGCTGGTGGGTGGCTCTTGGACTGGTGGGATCCACGATGGCGGACGATTCGGTGGACACTGACAACTGGCCGGGGGCATTGCAGGTGCTCAAAGCGGTCGCCGCCGAACCGATGCCTTCCAAGCCGGTTGACTGGCAATCTCCCGACGGGCCGTTCGTTCTCCATGGCGACCTGTTTGGCGATGGCCGGCATCTGGCCTTGGTCGGGACCACGCGCACCACTCTCGCCCAAGGGACGAAGGAGGGATGGAGGATCCTTTCGAGCGAGGATGTGTTCCCGCTCTGGGCAATCCGGAAGTTTTCCCATCTCACTCCGCCGCCGACTCCCTTTGCCTTGAAGGATCTCGATGGCGATCACGTGCCTGAGGTTCTGATTGCCTTCAACAATGAGGGTTGCGATGCAGGCTACAGGATCGCGAAAAAATCCGGTGAGGGGATGAAGTTACTCTCCTTGAACTCTGAGCGTGGTGAACCTGAGGTGGAGGGTGGTTTCACCAAGGTCGTTTCCCTCACATCGGGACGGAAAGCCTGGTGGTCGGGAACCACCTATCATCAGTGGAGGAAAGGGGTGCCACATCCGGTGGCGACTTGGATCGAGGACAGCAGCCGGGATCTGAAAGGGGTTCGGCTCATCGCGCTGAGGCATGCAGGTGGCGAGGTTTCCAAGGCCTTCGAGATCGAGCAGGAGAACGGAGTCGATTGGTCGGTGCGGAGCTGCGTTTGGAAAGGCGGAGTGGAGACATCGGATCAGAAGCCTCTCGCAAAAGTCCGCTTCAAAATGGATCCGGCAAGCTCCGGAGATGATCACAACTTCCTTGCCGAGATGGTGCTGATGTTCGAGCTGTCCACCGGCATCAAGGGAACTGCTTCCATCCTGCCGAAGGGCAATCAGGAAGGCTTCGATCCCGCTAAAGCCACGGCAGGATTGCGGGTCGAAGTGGAAGGAAGCGAGGAGGCGAAGAAGCTTCTCAAGCGGGTTCCCTGAGCAGGCTTGCAAGGACTCCGCGATGTGGGACCGTATCCCTGCTTTCCTTATGAAACGACGTAGATTTTTAGGCAGTGTGACAGGTGGGGCTTTGGCCGGAGCGGTGGGAGTTGGAAATTCAGCCTTGGCGGCTCCGCAGCCGACGGTGCCGCCGCTGGCCGGGCCTTTGATCAAGACGCCGGCGGTGCTGATGGCTCCGCGTGTGGATGGGATCGAGGTGGTGTGGGCGGTGGGTCGGCTTTGCCGCGGCTGGGTCGAGTGGAAAGCTTCTGACGGCGCCACTCGCAAGGCGGCGGAGGATTCGTTCGGCTTTGTCCCGCAGGGGGATCGGATCGTGAGGGTGAAGGTCGATGGCCTGAAACCCGGCACCGCCTATCAGATCCGTGCGGTGGCGGAGTCGGGCGATGGCGAGAAGGTCCATGAGGAGACCGAGTGGAAACGTTTCCGCACTCTGGATGCGAAGTCGGCTGCGACGAGCTTTGTGGTCTGGAATGACACGCATCAGTGGAACGACACGATCACCTCGCTGCATCAGGCGACCCCGAAGGCGGACTTCCTGCTCTGGAACGGCGACACCTGCAACAACTGGGATCAGGAGGACTGGCTGGCTCCGACCCTGCTTCATCCCGGCGGCCAGGACGTCAGTGATGGCCGGCCGATGTTCGTCATCTGGGGAAACCACGACGTGCGCGGCAAGTGGGCCTTCAAGATGCCCGAGCTGGTGGCCACGCCGTCCGGTCGTCCCTACTATGCCTTTCGTAGCGGGCCGGTGGCCTTCATCTGCCTCCACACCGGTGAGGACAAGCCGGACGATCATCCCAGCTTCGGCGGTCGTGTGGCCTTCGAGGCGCTGCGACGCGAGCAGGCGGAGTGGTTGAAGAAGGTCATCGCCCAGCCAGAGTTTCGAGATGCGCCGTATCGGGTCGTATTCTGCCACATCCCGCTGCGTTGGACCGAGGAGGTCTCGGACGCGCAGTACCAGAAGGGCGGTTACGATGCCTTCAGCCGTTTCAGCCGGGAAGCCTGGCATGATTCATTGGTCGCGTGGAAGACCCAGGTCGTGATCTCCGGCCACACCCATCAACCCGCGTTTCTTCCTGGGAATGAAAAGTTTCCCTACGCCCAGCTCGTCGGTGGCGGTCCGAAACCGGAGGCCGCGACCTGGATCGGAGGCTCGGCCGACAAGAGCGCGCTGAAGTTCGTGATGAAGGATCTTTCCGGCAAGGTCATCCAGGACGTGACGTTCAAGCCGCTGGCTTGAAGTAGAACATGAAGAACACCGCCCCGGCGAGACAGACGCCGGCGGCGGCGTAGTTCCAGGTCAGCTTCTGGCCCATGTAGAACACGGCGAAGGGCACGAAGACGCAGAGCGTGATCACTTCCTGGAGGATTTTGAGTTGTGTCAGCGAGAAGACCGTGGAGCCGATGCGATTGGCGGGGACCTGGAGCAGGTACTCGAAAAGAGCGAGCCCCCACGAGGCCAGCGCGGCGATCCACCAGGCCCTTTCCTTCATGTCCTTCAGGTGGGCATACCAGGCGAAGGTCATGAAGACATTGGAAAGGCAGAGTAGGAAGATGGTGCGGAGTCCGGGCATGCCGACCGATAGTCGGTGGGCCGGATCATCGCAAGTCGTCGGATCAGGGACCGATCACGAGGCGGTAGAACTCCCTGGTCGGGGCGGTTCCGCTGAAGGTCCTCGTGAGGCTGCCGCTGGAAGCGTAGAGGGTATTCATCCCACGCAGCGACCAGGTGCTGAGATTGGTGGAGGACTCAACCCAGTAGTTGGTGAAGGGCAGGGCCGTCCACGTCAACTGGCGGGTGGCGGGGTTGTAGACCGGTTTGCCTGGGCCGCTCGCTGCGGAGTTCGGATTGGTGTTGAGGAAGAACTCCACGCGGTTGGTGAGGCCGTCCTTGTCAGGGTCTGAATCCGGATGACGGCTGGCCCCCACGGCACCGACAACCGTGGATCCGAAATAGGTGGTCATCCAGGTGTCACCAAGGCCGTCCGAGGGCGTGCTGTCTCCTGCGATTTCGACTACGGTGTAGCGGGCCACGCGGCTGAGGTTGACGCCATCGCTGATCTGGACGTTTGCGACGTCATAACTGCTGCCAGCGATGATCTGTGAAGTGGTCAAGGGCGCGCCGGTGGAGAAGTCGGTGGGGGCATAGACGAGCACATTGCCGGAGATCGAGAACTTGGCCGAGGAGCCTGCTGCCAGACTCGGTGTCAGCGTTCCTCCCTGTCGATCAAAGGTCCGCAACTGGAGGCGGTTGGTTCCCAAGGTGGTTGGCAGGGTGCCGCTGGTATTTCTCCGGGTGACGGCGCGAAGGATCCGATCCACGACGAACGGCGGAGTGTTGGTGACCGGGTAACCAAACTGGATGCGGTCAACGTCGTAGGCATTGAGCGTGGCACCTGCCGATCCCGCGGCGGCGGTGTAGTACATCGTGGCCGCCTTGAGGATGGCGTTGGGCTCAGAGGCGTTGTTGGACGAGTGCTCGAGTCCCAGCGAGTGGCCGATCTCATGGGTCAGCACCCGCTTGAAATTGTTGGTGTTGAGCAGGAACGAATTGTTCGTCGTGCTCTCGATCACCACATAGCCATAAAGGCGTTCCTGAAATCCCTGGGTGCCGACCCTTCCACCGGTGAGGGTGGTGCTGCCGACGGTGAAGCTGCCCCCACCGATGCCGAGAACGCCATTGGTGTTGATGATGTTGTAGTTGTCGTGAAGCTGGATCCTCAGCCTCCGGTCCTGGGTGGTGATGGCGCTGGAGGCGACGCCAAAGGAAACCGTGCCGTCGTATCTGAATTTCAGCGATGACGAGCCGGCCCAGGCATTCAGGGCTTCCGCGACAGCCGCCACGGCTCCAGCCTGGTTCATGCCGGTCGGGAGCTTGGTCGGATCGATGTCGATGAGATAGGGGATTGGCTCATCTCCGTCGCAGGTGACGAAACGGGTCGGCTGGCCATTGGTCTCGGAATATCCGGTGGGAGTGACGACGGACGACGGAACTCCTGCATTCCCCTCGGCGGTGCCGACTTCCGGAGCGGAGGCCGGGATCAGTTCCGGACGGGCTCCCCGGGCATGATTGCGGAAGAATTTCCCGGCATTTCCCCGCCTGGCGATGGCTCGATAGGCGCGATGCGGATGAGCCGACCAAGTGCCGTTCTCGGCCTGATTCAGAAGCAGCACGTAGGATTTCCCCAGTTCAAGAGGAAGTGAATCCGAGCGGAAATCCCTTCGGCCGTTGAGCGCTCCCCCTGGTGTGGTGATCATGACCCGGTCCGGCACGTCGCCCTTGAATCGTTCCACGGTCCTCAAGGTGATTCGTGTCTGGATCGTTCCGTCCTGGGACTCAAAAGGATCGACTGAAACGACCTCGACTTCGGCGACCGACCGGCTTTCGTCAAAGGCCTCGGAATCGCCTTCCTCCATCGAGCATCCAGCCATCACGTGACTGGACAGCGAGAGTGCGGCAAAACATGCGGAAAGGATGATTCGGGGGGCAAACTGCGCTTTCACGGGCTGCTGGATAATCAGCACGTGATGAGGGGTCGAGTCAGAATCCCGGCACGTCCGCGCGGATTTTTTCCGAGAAGGCGGGGTCGTCATGGACGGGCAGCGAGCGGTCATCGATGTGGCCTCGCTTCTTGAGTTCGGCGAGCGGCAGGTCCTTCGCAGCGAAGAGCCCGCGTTCCTCGATGAGTTCATCGAGCTTGCCATTGATGATCAACCGCCAGTCGAAGGGGAAGGTATTCTTCGTCGCGCTGTGGCTGCGGATGGCGGTGGTGCAGTTGGCGGTGATGACGTTGTAGAACTGCGGACGGTCGTGCAATCTGTTGAGGGCCTCGAGGTATTCCATGAAGCGAAGCCTTGCGTTCTCGGGCTTCACGGCCATGCGGAACAGATAGCAGTCCTCGCCGGAGCGGACATTGGTGCGGACGCGAATGAAGTCGCGCTCGTCGCCAACGAGATAGGTGAGCTCGTAAAGTTTGTAGAGACCACCCAACGCGGTGTAGGTCTCGCCCTTTTCGCGACGCGTCTCGATGGAAAAGGCGATGTGGCCCTCGTCGCCGAAGTCGAAGCTGAAGATCGGATGTGCGATGAGTTCGGAGCCCCAGTAGTTGAGGAAAAGATCAACTCCCTTGAGCTTCGAAAGATGCACCTGCCGGGTCTCCCAGCGCTCGGTGACCTTGCCATCGAGGGTGTAGTCGAAATTCCGGAAATTGGTGAAAGTCACCAGGTCGCCCTCCACGGCTGCCGAGGGTGTGCGGGCGTAGTCCACATCCCACTTGCGATCATTTGAAGGCCGGATCATCAGCCAGGGAAGCCACGCGATCAGCCAGACAAGGGTCCAGGGCAGCCAGCGCCATCGGATCTTCCAGCCACGGGTCGCGGCGACAAATGAGGCGGCCAGCCACAAAGCGCCAAGGACGGTGTTCGCGCTGCCGGAGAAGGGGCCGTTGAAATGGATGGCCCCGAACATCCACAGGCTGGCCAGGACCAGTGCGAGCCGCAGCGAGAAGCGACCGAGCGCGCGGAGAAATGGTTTCCCGCGTGGCTGGATCGGCGTCTCTACGGTGTTCATAGTTTCCAGTGTTCTGCCACCCAAGGAGCCGGGAGCAGGCGGTGGTGGATGCGCTTGCCGCGATGGCCTTCACCGGCATCGACGGGATCGGGATGACCGTGGAAAACGAGGAACTTCGCGCCCTTTGGTTTCTTCGGCGCGACGATGAGATTGAGCGGAAACACCGGGCGGCAGTGGCGCTTGAACGAGGCCACCCACTTGTCCGGCCACCAGCATTTCTCCTTCATCGCATAAGTGAGGAAGGCTTGCTCGGTCTGGAACTTCGAGCGGTCATCGGCATCCGACATCTCACGGATGAAGGTCTGATAGATGTAGTCGGACCTGCCGGCGTCGAAGCGGAAGATGGACGAGTTGCCGATGTCCGGGCGGCCACGGAAGATCTCCTTCCGGGCCTCGATCCAGTTGTGGATGATGCAGTTTTTCCCGGGCTCGTAGTCGAAGAAGCAATCGACGTCCTCCAGGACCACGAGGTCGAGATCGAGGAACATGGTCGGGCCCACGAGGTTGGCGAAACCGTCCTGGGTGATCAGCAGTTTCATGAACACATTCGGCCAGCTCGCCTGCTTGATGCCGGGGTTCGGCGGGAAGCCGCAGGTGTCGATGCCGGGCAGCAGGTCGGTGGTGTCGTCGGTGATGCAGAGGAACCGGAACGGCCGCTTCAGGTGCCGCTGGAGGGAGCGGAAGAGGATGTTCACGTAGGGCGCCGGGTAGCGTGTGCCCCATTTCATGCAGACGATGTTGACGGAATCCATTGACGAGAGAATCGGAGATCAAAGGCGGCGGACGGGCTCAAACCCGGGCGCTGCCGAGAAGTTCCTGATACACCTCGACGGTTTGGTCCAGCATCCGTTGCAGGGTGAACGGGTGGCTTTCCGGTACAGTGGGGCTGGTTTCGAGAAAGTGGCGGAGGGTTTTCACGGCTGCAGCGCTGTCTCCGGGCGGGATTTTTCCAGCGGGGAAAAGCAGGTCGAGCTGCTCGCCGACGCCGCCGTGATCGTAGCCCGCGACCGGCACGCCGAGCGAGAGGGCCTCCAGCGTGGTCCGGCCGAAGGACTCCGGCTGGCTCGTCAGGGAAAGCACGACGTCCGAGATCGCGAGGATGTTTTTCAGGTCGCTGCGGTTGCCGGTGAAGGTGACGCTGTCCTTCAGTCCGCTGGATTCGGCGAGGGCCTGGATTTCCTCCAGATAGGCCTGCTTTTTGGCCTGCGCCCCACCGGCGATGACGCCTTGGACGGGCAAGTCACGCAGCTCGCCGAGGATGCGGAAAAAATCCTCGTGGCCCTTCAGTCGCGTGATGCGGCCGGGCAGGGTGATGAGGGTCTTGCCCCGCGTTTCGGGAAACTCCTCGTCGAACTTCGCCCGCCACTCGACCGGTGGTTTCCAGCCGTGCGGGTAGTCGGCGGGATCGACGCCGCGATGGATGACGCGGAGTTTTTCCGGTGCGGCCTTCGGGTAGTGTTCGAGGACGAATTTCCGGATGCTGTCGGAGACGCAGATGACGCGCTCGCCACAGGTCATGATTTCCGACCAGCGGTTGACCGAGTTGAAGCCGTGGACGGTGGTGACGAGTCGGGGCCGGGTCTGCGGATTCATGCCGCGCCAGGCCAGCCAGGCGATCCAGGCCGGGACGCGCGAACGGAGGTGGAGGATGTCCGGCTTTTCGGCCTCCAGCCAGCG
Organism: Verrucomicrobiaceae bacterium; assembly: GCA_027485995.1. Classification (GTDB taxonomy): domain Bacteria; phylum Verrucomicrobiota; class Verrucomicrobiia; order Verrucomicrobiales; family Akkermansiaceae; genus Luteolibacter. The sequence goes on along the minus strand of JAIXPW010000077.1, from coordinate 112,099 downwards.
GCGGAGTTTCGGCACCAGCAGCAGGGTGGAGAGGCGCTTTTTCCCGATCTTCAGGGCGACGTGGCGGGTGCCTTCCTTTTCGAGCCCATGCACCAGGCGTCCGCCGCCGGAGATGACGATCGACTCGTGGCCTTGGGAAACGAGATGGCGGGCCAGCTCGGTGGTGCCGCGTTCGACACCGCCGCTCTCGAGTTCGGGAAGTAGTTGGACGACCTTCATTTCGCCTGCGGGAACCATCGTTCCAGAATGAGTCCGGCGCAACGATCCGCTTCGCGCAGCAGCGGGGCGTCGGTGGAAAGTTTCCGGCTCTCCCGCCACACCGACCAGGGGGTGAGGTAACCGTCGGAAATGAGCTGGTCGATGCCGCGCGAAACACGGCCCTTTGCCTTGAGACGTGGCACGGGGAGCAGGCCGACCTTTGCGCCGCTACTAAGAGCCTCGTAGATCATCGAGACGCTGTCCTCGCTGACCCAGACCTCGGCGGCGGCGGCGAGTTGCGCGGGCAGCCAGCCTTTGGCGGTTTCCTCGTGCGGGAAAAGCTGGATCGCGGGAAAGCGTTCGCGGATCGCCTGTCGGACTCCATCGGGCGTGCGGCGGGAGTCGGTGAGGATCCAGTCGCTCTGCGTGCCGGTGATTTCTGTTAGGGCATCAAGAATGGCGGAAGTGTCCCAGCCGTGTGTCGAAGACGGACCACCGAGAAGAATGACTCGCTTTTCGCGGACTTGATCGGTGGAAGGGTGGACGCGGTTGAGGGCACCTCGCGTGGCGATGACGTTGTCGGGTTTGGAATTTCCTTTGAGGTCGTGATCGGGCACGAGGCAGAGATCGAACAGGCCGACAGGAAGGCTCGGGCGCATCAGCACAATGCAGGGCGCACCGGTACGGCGGGCGAGTCCGATCAGCGGGAGATGCGTGGCATGACCGGCTCCGAGAATGAGGTCGGGAAGGGGAAGTGTGGCGGCGACATCAAGCGCTTTTTTCACACGACGCAGCACGGTCGCCTGCCCGCCGAGCTCGATGCGGTGCAGCGAGGTTGGCCCGCGGCGACCGATCGCTTCGGCGAGTCCGAGCGATTGGTTTTCGTGGCCCGGCTTGCCATCGCCGATGAGCCAGATGACGAGGGGCGCGCTCAAATGAGGTCTTCGATGATCGGGGTGACGGCGAGGGCCTCGGCAATTTCCCTCCAACCTGCGGCATCCGTTGGTCGGGGAAAGGAGCGGGTCCAGGGTTTTCCGGAAACCTCGCAGCCGAGGATGGCGCGGAGGCCGAGGGATTTCGCGCTGCGGGCGAGGCCTGGGTGACCATCCAACAAAAGAGCGAAATCAAGCGGGGCCGGATGGGATTGGTCGATGCGGTTGACCAGTCCGGAGAGGTGCTCCGGCGGAGCCTCGCGCTCCCATGGGATGCGGACGATGCGAGCGTCGTCGGGCAGCGGTGGGAGGTCGCCGGGATCGAGCACGTCGATGCGGGCATCGGGCCGGATTTCCAGGATGCGGCGCAGGGTTTCCACAGAGTCGGGATTTCCTGGAGGAAGCGTGGCGATCAGCCGGGTGGGCACGGTGGCGAGTCGTGCGGCCTCGGTCGGGCTTTCCTTGGTGTAAAAACTGAGCGGTCGGTGGCGATCGACCCTCCACCGGTCGTGGAACCAGAAGACATCGGTCAGCTCGTCGCGCATGGCGATTTCCAGATTCCTGAGGACTTCCGGGGTGCGGGCCCCGGCGGGGACAGGGCGTACGCGCAGACGCCAGCGGCCGGGATCGAGGCTGGTGATGGAAAGCGTGACCATCGCCGAGCGGGCCCGTCGGGCGAGCAGGGCGGGGAGGGGCGTGCAGGAGGAAAGTCGTCCGAAGAAGGGGCAGAGTTCGCCATGGCCGCCGGCGCGCTGATCGGTCATGATGGTGACGACGCCGCCATTGCGCAGCAGTCCGGCGGGGCCGTTGAAGCCGTCGTGCTTGTTGAACACCACCGCGCCCTGGCGGGTCCTGCGGTCGAGGGTCAGTCGGTCGAGCAGGGGATTTTCCAGCGGGCGGTAGATCGGTCCGCCATGGACGTTCTCCCCGAGTTCGGAGACCAGTTGGGCAAGCATTTCCCAATTGCCCATGTGCGACCAGACGAGGGCCACACCTTTTCCCTCTGCGGTTGGAGTGAGGATCTGCTCCATGCCCTCGAAATCGATCGCCGGACGCAGGGTTTCCGGCGACATCAGCGCGGCCCGGAGGCTGGAGAGCAGGTTGCTACCGGCGTTGAGAAAGGTCCGCCGCACCATCCGCCGCAGCTCGTCGGGCGAGGGGGCGTCGAGGGCGGTGGCGATCCGGAGATTTCGCGTGACCAGGCGACGGTGCTTTTTGGAAGCCGCCCAGGCGATCAGGCCCAGACCGCGGCCGATCCGGGAAACGATATCCAGCGGCAGCAGGCTGAGAAGGTTTTCGAAGCCGCGATAGACGGTGTACTCGACCCGGTGGGAAAGGGTCGGGGCCTTGGTGGGTTCATCTTCGATCATCGGGCGCGCCATCGTGGACCGGCTGGGCCGACCGGGGCAAGCCCACAGGCACTTGCCCTCATGAACATGAAACAGGCCTCGCTTCCTGGCGTAAGGGTGGGGTAATGTCCGCTCTCCTCGATCCATCTGTCCGATGAAGGCCCTGCTCACGATCCTCCCATTGTCACTCGCCGCGTGTCTCATGGCTCACGCGCAGGCGGAGTCCACTCCGAAGCCCGTCAGGCCCAACATCGTCTGTTTCCTCGTCGATGATCTGGGCCACACCGATGTCGGATTCACCGGCAGCAAGGAGATCCGCACGCCCCACATCGACAAGCTCGCGAAAGGCGGCGCGATCCTTGATTCGTTCTACGTTCAGCCGGTCTGCTCGCCCACCCGCTCCTGCCTGATGACCGGCCGATATGTCACGCACACCGGGGTTTACTCGATCGTCACTCCCGGGGCCTCGTGGGGACTGCCACTTGAAGAGCGGACCTTGCCGCAGGCCCTCCGCGAAGCGGGCTACACCACCGCGATCACCGGGAAATGGCACCTTGGAGAGTTCAAGCCGGAGTATCAGCCGACCCATCGCGGCTTCGATCACCAGTATGGCCACTTCTTCGGGGCGATCGACTACTTCAAGCACACCCGCGGCGCGAAGTCCGACTGGTATCGCGACGACAAGCCGCTCGCCGAAGAAGGCTACTCCACCGAACTCGTCGCCAAGGAGGCCTGCCGATTGATCCGGGAAAAGCCTGCCGACAAGCCGCTCTTTCTCTACGTCCCCTTCAACGGAGTCCACGCGCCGCACCAGGTCCCGGAGTCCTATCCGGCCGCCTATCCGGGTCTAACAGGAGTCCGCAGGACCATCGCCGGCATGGTTTCCTCCGTCGATGCCGCGATCGGGCAAATCGTCGCCGCGCTTGAGGAAAAGGGCCTGCGTGACAACACGATCATCCTGTTCTCCAGCGACAACGGCGGCCCATCGCCCGGAAAAGTCACCATGAACACCCCGCTGCGCGCCGGAAAGGGCACGATCTACGAAGGCGGCATCCGCGTCTGCGCGTTTGCCAACTGGCCCGGACACATCCCGGTCGCCACCATCAAGGAGCCGATCCACGCGATCGACTGGTATCCCACCCTGCTCAAGCTTGCCGGAGCCTCTCCTGAGCAGAAACTTAAACCCGACGGCCTCGACATCTGGCCCGTTCTGACCAGCGGCGCGAAGTCCCCGCACGACGCCATTCTGCTCATGGGCACCAAGCCCGGTCGTGCCGCCATCCGCATGGGCGACTGGAAGCTTCTGCGCGATCCCAGCGAGGTCGATGCCGAGGAGTCCGACGACAGGTCCGCCACCGCCGGTCTCGAACTCTACAACCTCGCCGATGACATCAGCGAAACGAGGAACCTCGCCGCCTCGAATCCCGAAAAGCTCAAGGAACTCAACACCTGCCTCGATGAGCTGCTCAAGGATGCCGTCCCGCCCGGCGGTGGCTCCGCGACGAAGCCGGGAAAGAAGAAGGCGGCGAACTGATCACTCTTCCAGATGAAACCCTTCTCCCTCATCCCGCTGATCCTGACGGCTCTCGCTCTGCCCGCCCTCTCTGCAGAGCCGAAGCCCAATGTCCTCGTCATTGTCAGCGATGACCAGGGCTACGCCGACGCCGGCTTCAACGGCAGCAAGGACATCCCCACTCCAAACCTCGACGGCCTCGCGAAATCCGGCCTGCGCTGCACCAGCGGCTACGTCACCCATCCTTTCTGCTCGCCCACCCGCGCGGCCCTGATGACCGGCCGATACCAGCAGCGATTCGGCCATGAGAACAATCCGGTCTATCAACCCGGCAATGCCAGCGAAGGCCTGCCCTTGAGTGAAAAACTACTTCCATCCTACCTCGCAACCGCCGGAGTGAAGACCGGCTGGGTCGGGAAATGGCATCTCGGTGCGACGCCCGAACACGCTCCCTGGAAGCGCGGCTTTTCCGAAACATTCGGCTTCATCGGCGGCGGACATCAGTTCCTCGACTGGAAGCCGAAGGACAACGAGTACACCATTCTGCTGGTTAGGGATGGAGAGAGTGTCGAGGTCCCGGAGCACCTCACCGCACGCTTCGGCGAGGAGGCCTCGGGCTTCATCAAGCGCCATGCCTCCGAGCCCTGGTTCCTTTATCTTGCATTCAACGCGCCCCACACGCCTCATCAACCGACCGCTGAGGAGCTGGCAAAATTTTCCGGCATCCAGGATCCGCAGCGTCGCCAGTACGCCGCCCAGATCAGCCTGATGGATCAGGCGATCGGTCAGGTGCTCCAACAACTCGACGCCACCGGCCAACGCCAGCGGACCTTGATCTTCTTCTTCTCCGACAACGGCGGCCCGCTCGTGGCCAACGGTCCCTCCGCGCCTGACAACACTCCCCTGCGCGGCGGAAAGGGCCAGCTCTACGAAGGCGGCGTCCGCGTGCCCTTCCTCATTTCCTGGCCCGGTACTCTCCCGGCCGGAAAGGATTACGATTCCCCGGTTTCCTCGCTCGATGTCTTTGCCACCAGTCTCGCCCTCGCCGGAGTTCCGATGCCGACCGATGTTCCCCACGACAGCGTGAACCTCATTCCCTTCCTCAAAGGCGAGACCAAGGCCGCCCCACACCCGCGCCTCTTCTGGCGGGTCGGCGGCGGTCAGGCCCACGCCGTGCGCGAGGGCAACTGGAAGCTCATCCGCCCGAAAGCAAAGCCCGCCGAACTCTACGACCTCGCCACCGACGTCGGCGAAAGCAAGGACCAGTCGGCCACGCAGCCGGAAGTCGTCGCCAGGCTCAGCGCCGAGCTCGATGCCTGGGACAAGGAACTCATCGCCCCGGTCTTCGGTGGCTTGGCGGCCCAGCGGGCAAAGGCGGCAAAAAAGCCAGCAGCTCAGGCCCCCCGGTGACAGCCGCTTGCTCGTTCCAATTCCGAAGCCAGGGTCCTGCCCCCGGCGGGATCGGCAGAACCGTTCACGTCGCTGCCTTTTCGAAGGCTTGCTCTTCCCGAAATCGACCGATAGCGTCCCGCCAAGCCGTCCCCGTAGTTCAACGGATAGAACAAGGGTTTCCTAAATTCGCCGGATGCGTTGCAATGGGCTGGCAAAGCTTGAGAATTCAAGGGTCCGTGTTCGTTTGAACGCATCTGCGATGGAGCTAGAAGCCCAGAACGGCACCGGACATGGTCAACGGGACATGGTCAAAATCGAGGGCGGGGCGATGCCTCTGAAGTTGCCGAGGCCTAATCCTTGCCCGACCCGAGAATCTTGGTTAGTCACGGGCAGCGCACATGAAAATTGCTGGAATATCAATCTGGATTTGGGCCTTCGGGTGCGCCGTAGTTACAGGCGGCGTTTTCTTGGCTTTGGATATGTTCAAGGCCTTTCCCCCAGCATCGCCCAAGATGCAATTCCAGAAAAAAGCCGATACGATAAAGGCGGTTGATCCGAAGTTAACTGAACTAGAAAACTTGTCGGAAGAGTCTTTCGATTTGGCTAAGGAGCTGATCGGGAAAGAATATGACGTTTTAGAGGCCGAGAATGATCTGGAAAATCAGACAACTGCAGGAGGTGCACAACTAAAAGCTATCAAGTTAAACGAGGCCAAAGAGGCCTTTAAAAAGATCGAAAAAGAGTTCGACGATTCTCTCAGGGTATTAAAATCAAAGGAAGATGATCTCAAGAAGAGTGGCGGATTGAAGTCGAATCTGACTTGGAAACAATATGCTCCATTGATCTCAAAGTTCAAAAGCAATGGGCACAAAGTGATTTTCGATTTAATGCTGGAAAGAAAATACAAAGGTTATACTGATAAACACAAAGATCTTTTCGGTTCGTATTTAAAGTTTAGATACGCATACTCTTTGGAGAGCTTAGAATATCCTCCGTTGAATCAGTGATCTCTACTCGAATACTGCCTAGGAAGCATTATCAGCAGGATCAAGCCAGCCGAGCCAGTCGGTTTCCTCGGTAGCGAGGATATCGGCGTGATCCGGGTTGAGGGAGCGCAGGACCTTGCGGCCTTCGGAGTCCTTGGCCCACTGCTTGAACGTGGCCTGGCCGTCGTGCACGAAGCAGTAGAGCTCGCCGTATTTGAGGACTGGGCGCTTGAGCGTCGCCTTGTCGCGCATGACGACGCGCTGGCGATCGAGGAAACGGGGTTCCATGGAGTCGCCGCGCAGTTCGAGGAGGAAGCGGCCGGCACCGAGAGCACGATCAGGCTCGACCATTTCGGCGTCGGCCAGGATTGGGAGGCCAGCGGCGGCACGGAGGAGCGGAACCTCAGGGAATGAGGTGATGGATGGCGGGAACTGGCGGATCTTCGCCTGTGCTGCGTGCCAGGCCTCGGCAGCGCGGTTGAGTTCCTCGATGGCCCATTCCTTCAAAGTCATGCCAGCTTCTTTCGCGACGTTCGAATAGCTGTCGAATTTGAAGGAGGGAACTTCGAGCGTGATCCGGTCAGGAAAGAGAACGGGCGCGGTCGTGGCCTGATTGGCTTCTTCGCGTTCGATGGCGTCGGACAACGCACGCTGGAGATGCTCAGAGCGTTGCTTGGGGTGAGCGTTGGGGGCGAGGGCGGAACGAATGGATGACGCCGAGCGGCCAGTGGATTCGGCAAGCCATGCGCGGTCTTTCCTGAGCTTTTCAAGGCGGTGGTCGATCTCGTCGAACGGAATCATGGGGTTGGAAATACACCAATTATCCAAGGTTACGACAAAAATTTAAAGGAATTGTAAATTAGTATTGCGAGAGTCGTAAAATAGGATTCAACTCCCGTTGTCATGAACGCAACGTTAGTCGAACCACCCCAAGCTCTGCCGCCGATCGCGCTGAGCGAGCTGAAGGAGTCCACCAAGGATTTCCTACTGGCTGTCAGCCTCCTCGATGGGGGGCGGACCACCAAGGAGGTCATCGAGCATGTGCTCGATGATGCCGCCGCCCGCTCAGGCTTCAGCCCGAAGCAAGCCGCCTGACCCTTTCCCCGGCCTCCGTTGACTGCCCAACACCTCCCCCCGTTGGGCAGACCTCGAAGGCCGGGAACCCTCTCTAAAACCATGGCACACGATCACAAGATCATCACCGCTCCCAAGGCTGAGCCCTATCAGGCGTTTCAGGACGCGGACGGCACGTGGAGCTTCAGGACCGCATGCGGCAGTTCATCAGGCTACCGGCACCAGAGCCATTGCCAGCGTCTGGCCGATACCACGAGGCAGCAGGATGAGGCTGCGTGGAAGCAAGGCCGGAGCCCCTTCAAGAAGCTTCTGAACGCCTACTTTGGTGACCCAACGGGGGCTGGCACCCCCGCTGAGTCTGGCGACCAAGTGCACGAGCAGCGCAATGAATCACCGGAGGGCACTCAAGCCGAGTCATGAACGGTCTGCAAGTCATCCTCGCTCCCGAGCAATTGGAGCAACTCGCCGAAATGATCGCCTCGAAGATGGGCGACAGCCGCGGCAAGAAGGACACCTACTCAGCGTCCGAAGTGGCCGCGAAGCTGGGCGTCTCCAAGGACACGATCCTGCGGCGAGTGAAGGCCGGGACCTACAAGCAGGTTCCAGGCACCGGCACATGCCGGATCTCCCACGCGGAACTCACCCGCATCCTGAGTTGAGAAACCGTTTTCCACGCACGAGCAACGCATGAAAACCAACACGAACACGCGCAACGACGATCCGGAGCTGGCACTCCGTTTGCGTCGAAGCGCCTCCATCCTGACCCGCGCGGCCTGCTTGGTCGCGAGCCGTCAGACGATTGGCTTCTGGACCGATCAAAAGGGCCAGCGGCATCCAATGGATGCCGATCACTACACCATGTCGGCCTTGATCCGACGTGCACGCCGGGACCTCTTCCGCGAGGTCATCAAGAAGAAGCGCCAGGACGGCAAGCCGACGGAAGGGGCGATGCACTTCGCCTTCGGGCTGATCTCTCAAGATCCGATCGACACGACGCCCTCGGTTTCCTCGCTGGTCGCAGCGGCGAAGCAACTCCGGGAATGGGCAGCGGCTCAGGAAGCGTCGGAAAGGTGGGCGGCATGAGCAACGGCCATTTCCAAACCGTTCAGGCCTACTCTGAGGAAGCGCTTCACGGTGCCACGAACACGCTTCGCCGGAACCCACGCGCCAGCCACGAGGGGACCTGGGAACACAGCAGGCTTCTCGCCCTTCAATCGGAGATCGAACGCCGGAAGTCGAAGCGCCGGGGAAGGGAGGCCGCGTGAGTGAGCCCTTCTACGATCCGTCGGACCGTCCCGACTATGACCTGACCAAGGAAGAGTTCGAAGCGGCGATGGCAGGAAAACCGCAGATGATTGTCGGCACGCACTACGCGCACACCAACCCCAAAAGGACGGTCAAGCTCGTCAGCGTTTCCGGTCCTTGCGGCATGGTCGAAGTGGAAAACGAAAACGGGTCCACCGAGTTTGCCATGCCCGAAGAACTGGAAGCCCTTCCGACACCGCGCCCGACGCCGAGGACGGATGCAGAGGACAAGAGGCTCATGGGTCTGTGGGAGTCATGGCCGCGCCGCCGTGAAGGCTGGTTGAAGCACGCCCGCCAGCTCGAACGCGAGCTTGCCGAAGCCCGGGAGCAACTCAGTCGTGCACTGACCCGTGGCGACGAGGCGCTTGCTGCTGCCAACAAGGCCGAACGGGAGCTTCAGTGGTCGGACATCCAAGACAAACGCGATCTGGCAAAACAGCTTGCCGAGGCGCGGGAGCAGCATGAGGCACGCGTAGCCGAAATGATTGAAATGGCCGAGGCCCAACTCTCCGAGAGAAAAGAGCTTATCGAGCAGCGCGACAGGCTGGCAGAGGCATTGCGGGAACTAAACGATGCCCCATGGCTCCGTCTTCCGGGACGCGCTTGGGACATTATTCAAGCAGCCCTAGCCACCCTCAACCGAAAGGAGGAGGGATGAACATCGATCCGAACGCGCCGGCTTTCCCTGTGCAGGGAGTGCCTGAGTATTCGCCTGAAGGCATGCCGCTCAATCCGTGGGCTAATGGATGGGCACATAACCCGCAACCCGGCATGTCCATCCGCGCAACGATGGCGATGCACCTCGCCACCGGGATCTTGGCCGGAGGGATGGCGGATGGGAGTTCGCTGACATCCAGCTCTTACCAGCCCGTTGCCAAGAGTGCCGTGGCCATGGCTGATGCCCTGCTCGACGAACTCAACTCCCAAGCGACGGCACCCACGTGCTCGGCATGCGGTGGACGAATCACCCATGGAATCGACGGAGCCTGCTCTTTTGCCTGCGCCATGGAAACCCGCATCAAACCCAAGTCCCGTCCATGAAACCCAAAGACAAAAAGGAGTTCGAGGCGCTCACAAGCATTCAAGATCGAGCGAAATGGCTCCTTCGAAAAGGTGTCACCGCCAAGGTCACTATCAACACCGAACGCCTCGACGTGGTGGTCACCGCCGTTTCGGCTGGGGTCACATTGCCAGGCGAGTGGAAGAGCGAGGCTGAGGCTGTTGCGGGCGGAACTGCATGGCTCGCAGAGAAGGCAGGGCTGATGAATCGAAAGGAGGTCGCATGATCTGCTCAATCTGTGGCGGTCCGGTTCTCTGGATGGGTCCGCTCATCGAGTTGACCCATACCGAATGCCAATCCTGCGGATCGACCAACTGTCAGATCCCTGAGGATGAATCCGAACAGGAGGGCGAGTCATGAGCCCGCGCCTTCTCCAGATCACCGAGCAAAGGGCGCATTCCGCCTACTGGCAGGCCCTTGGTTTCCTGATCGTCGCAGTGCATGCGGGCTACGGAACGGTAGCTCTCGCGAAAGCGGGATCGGTCTGGTCCGCGCTGCTCGCCGCCGTGGCCATTTTCACTCTCCGGATGTTCTGGGCCGCTTTCCGCAGGGCCGACATCCACTTCGCCGCCATTGAGCGGCACCAACTTTCCCAGACGGGTGCCTGGCAGCGCCCGTTTGACACCCCACGACCTGAACCGGGCCAGAAGATGCCCGGAGATCACTGACACCAAACGCACGAGCAGCATGAGTAAAAACATCAGCAACGAACGCATGGAGGCGTTCAACGAAACCATCGTCGATCAGGTCCGCGAACTCCTCAGTGAGCGACAGGACGACATCCTGAAATCGTGGCACGAGAACATTGAGGAGGCACAGGAAGCCGAGAAGGATTTCCCGCCTCTGAAACTGTCCATCGCGGTCACCGTGGATCTCGAAGGCAACGCCATCGAGTCACAGGTTTCGTTCACGACGAAATACACGTCGAAGATCCAGGCGAGATTGCCGGATCCGAATCAGCCGGAGCTTCCGATGGAGGGTCTGAAGAAGGCGCTTCGTCCCGGAGACAGCATGACTGTTTCGATCGAAGGCAAAGAGGTCGCGAAGTTCGAGGCCTGAAGTTTTCCAAGGATGCCCGCCCCCACGTTGACGTTGCCCATGCAGGGCAGGGGGCGGGCTGAAATTTGATACCCAAGAATCACCATATCCATGAATCCCCATCTCCCATCTCTCCAAGATATCAGCCAGCAGGCCCGCACCGGCGGCGCCATGATCGACACCGAAGGCCAACGCGCCATCCAGGAGGTCCAGGCAGCAATGATCATCGCCAAGCGCTTCCCGCGCGACGTGAAGCAGGCCCTCGACCGGATCTTGAACTCATGCTCGAGGACATCGCTGGCCGAGCAGGCGCTCTACACCTACGCCCGAGGCGGCACCGACATCAGCGGGCCCTCGATCCGCCTTGCCGAATCGGTGGCCCAGCAATGGGGCAACCTTCAGTTCGGAATCCGCGAACTTGAGCAGCGCGACGGGGAATCGACCGTCGAGGCCTTCGCGTGGGACCTCGAAACGAACACCCGACAGGTGAAAGTGTTCCAGGTGCGTCACGAGCGGCACACCCGGCAAGGCGCGAAGGCACTGACCGATCCTCGCGACATCTACGAACTCGTGGCCAACCAAGGCGCTCGCCGACTCCGCGCCTGCATTCTCGGAGTGATCCCCGGCGACGTGATCGACGAGGCTGTGCGCCAGTGCGACGCGACCTTGAGCGCCTCAGCGGACACATCGACCGAGGCGCAGAAGAAGATCCTCGAGGCCTTCGCCGCCTGGCGGGTCACGAAGGACCAGATCGAGAAGCGGATTCAGCGCCGGATGGATGCCATCACTCCCGCCCAAGTGATCCAGCTCCGGAAGATCCTTCGCTCGATGATCGATGGCATGAGCGGACCGGATGACTGGTTCGAGGCATCGAGCAAATCGGCCGGCACCGGCGAACCAATCGACCCGTTCAAGGCGACCGCTCCGAGCGATTCCATGCGCATGGAAAGCGCAGCCGAGCCGCAGGCCGAAAAGGTCATCACCGAGGAGGAACTCAAGAACATGCCGGAGGCCCCGTGGGGCGACACGCCAGCAACAACGCCCGTCACCGAAACCAAACCCCAAACTCTTTTCTGAGCCATGTCCCAGACAGCAACACCTGAAATCCTGACCCTCGCCATTGAGGCCCGCGGCGAAGTCATCAGCTCGAACTTTCCGGCCTTTGCCGAGATGGTCCGAGCCCGACTCTCAGAGATCAACCGGAACCTCGTGACCGACGACGACTTCGACCAGGCGGACTCCGACGCGAAAGCGATCGCGGCCGCCGAGGCATCGTTGAAAGCCGCGAAGGAGAAGGCCCTCGCGGATGCCGAGCAACTCCATGAACTTTTCTCCCAGATCGACGGGCTCGCCGGTGATCTCTCCAAGGCCAGGCTCGATCTCGGAAAGCAGATCACCAAGCGGAAGGCTGACCGAAAGGCCGAGCTCCTGAAGGAAGCCGAGGCACTCTTGATCTGTGCGCCTCGTCACAGGAAGGGCTACGAGGCGCTTCTGGTGAATGCCATCGCAGGCAAGAAGTCGTTCGACAACATGGCCAAGGCGTTGGAGACCACCGTGAAGTCCTACAACGCGCTGATCGAGAAATCCCGTGGCCAGATCGACTCCTTCGTGACCGCTCACGGACCGGAACTCGTGATGGACCGCGAGGATCTGGAAATCAAATCGCCCGAGGCCGTCGAGGCGGAACTCCGCCGACGGTTCGAAGCCAAGCGAGCCGCCGACGAACAGAAGCGACTGCAGCAGGAAGCGGCAAAGGCGAAAGCCGAGATCGCGGCCATGAAGCAGGAAACCGCAGCGCCGGACCGGCCAGCGGCACCCGCCAACGTGGTCCCGATGGTGCCACCGGCACCGCCGAAGCCCGGAGCCCCGAAGGCACCACCTCAGCCCGCCGCGCAGCCTGTGGAGGATGACGAGTGGGATGCCTTCGCCAAGAAGGTGCTCGAGGCGTTCGCACCGCTCCGGGCGGCACGCGAAGCTCTTACGGTTCAGGCCAACAAGGACCGCGCCGAGGCCTTCGCGCAGTCCGTTGGAGCAGCTTGGGGAATCGCCAACAAGAAGGAGGTGGCGAAGTGAACCTTCTCGAACAAATGGAGCATCACGCTCGCGAGATCTTCAAGGCGGCTGACGAGAAGCTTCCGGCCTCAATGCAGGCAGAAGTCATGATCAGTCCAGGCGGGCTCACGACGGTTCGCTATCTCGCGGCATGCGGCAATGTCATGGGCAAAGGCGTAACCGAACGCCGGATTGAATTCGGTTCCGGCCCAGAGGTCGCCGCTGAAGCTCTGATCGACACAATGCGGCGATCGGACATCGGTAAAAAGATCCGCCTGCACTACCTCAAACTCATGGCCGAGGAACTCGGGATGGAAGTGACGCCATCCAAAAAGAGGAAGGAGGACGCATGAAGATCTGGCCCGACATGGAGCAACGCTCCGAAGCATGGTTCCGCGCGCGTGCCGGCCGTCCGACTGCGAGCCAGTTCGACCGCCTGCTCACTCCCACCGGCAAGGACTCCTCACAGTGGGATGACTTCGCCCTTGAACTCGCCGCTCAGTGCATCCGCCCTGACGAAGTGGTCTGGGAGGGCAATGCCCACACGGACCGAGGCAACGAACTCGAGCCTGAGGCCCGCGAGACCTTCAGCGAGATCATGGATCTTGAAACCCGAGAGGTCGGATTCATCACCCGCGACGACGAGGTGATCGGATGCTCTCCGGATTCGCTGATCTACAGCCCAGACCATCCGGAGCCGATTGCAGGCCTCGAACTGAAATGCCCGCTGTCGAAGCATCACGCCCGCTACCTGGTCGATGGCGAACTGCCTGCGAAATACAAGCCGCAGGTGCATGGCTCGATGGCCGTCACCGGTCTGCGCTACTGGTACTTCATGAGCTACTGCCCGGGACTCGCGCCGTTCATCACGCGCGTGGAGTGGGACAGCTACACCGACAAGATGGCGGACGCGCTCGACCGGTTCCTGCTCTACTACGCTCAGCGCCGGAAAGAGGTCATGCCGAAGCTGCTCGGAAAGGAGGCCGCATGAGCAATCATTTGTCAGCGATAGGCGAGCGGCTCCGCACTCAGGACAACCGATACACTCAGAACCCAATGTTTATCGTGCAGGAGCGCCAATCCATTGGCGTTGAGCCTGGCGAAGGCGATGAGGACGTTTGGTTGGATGAGGATTGGAGTGAAGTTGATACGGAAACCGCAGCCCGCCTCAATGAACTCGGAAACGAGTTTGAATGGAACCTGACTGAAGAACAGCAGGCCGAACTGAAACGTCACACCAAGCGGGGGATCAAACACTTCTGGGAATTCCGCATGGCGGCATTCACTGAGGAGGGCTGCAAGGAGTATCTCCGCTTGAACGGCCACAACCTCAACAAGCCGAGGATCTACGTGGAGAGCTTCCATCGCTGCCCCGAGATGCTGGCGATTCGCGAGTTCCTGATGGGTTACAAGGAGCCGAAAGCCGAAGCAGTCGAATCGCAGGAAGGAGGTGCGTCTTGAAACTCATGGCTCTCTCCATCCGCCAGCCGTGGGCATGGCTGATCGTCAACGGTCACAAGGACATCGAGAACCGGAACTGGTCGACACGCGTCCGAGGAACAATCGCGGTGCATGCCTCCAAAGGCATGACTCGCGAGGAATACGGCGACGCACAGGCATTGGCTGAAGATCAAGGAGTGACGCTCCCGGCCTTTGATGATCTGGAGCGCGGCGGCATCGTCGGGACTGTCGAGATCGTCGATTGTGTCGATCAGGACGCCTCTCCTTGGTTCTTCGGCGACTTCGGTTTCGTGCTGAAGAACGCCAAGCCGCTTCCGTTCCAGTTCCTTCGCGGGAAGCTCGGATTCTTCCCGGTGGAAGTGGAGGCCCCGAAGTGAGCAAGCAGCGCTTTGAACGCGCTGCTGCGCTGCCAGTGGCCCGCGAACTCTGCCAGGCGTTGGAACCTGTCACCAAGCGGCTGATTGTGGCCGGGAGCCTCAGGAGACGAAAGGCCACGGTGGCCGACGTCGAGATCCTGTTCGTCCCTCGGTTCGAGCGGCGGCAGGTCGACCTGATCCACTCTCAGGATTTCGATCTGGCCAGCGAGCGAATCGACGAGCTCCTGAACACAGGAGTCCTGGAACGACGCGAGAACGTCGCCGGTGGAACCTCATGGGGAGGAAAGAACAAGCTGGCGGTGCACGTGTCCACCGGAATTCCGGTCGACCTCTTCACCGCCAGCGAGGCGAACTGGTGGAACTACCTGGTCTGCCGAACCGGACCGAAGGAATCCAATATGGCCATCGCGGCCGCCGCGCAGGCGAAGGGCTGGAAGTGGAACCCCTACGGAGCCGGATTCACCGGACCGATGGGGGAGAAGCATCAGGTGATGAGCGAAGCGGACGTCTTCCAGTTCGTGGGCATGACGTTCCGCGAGCCATGGGAAAGGGGGGCAGCGTGAACTTCCACATCGCTGACCTTTTCTGCGGAGCTGGGGGCACGTCCACGGGAGCGATCGAGGCCGTGGAGTTCCTCGGCAAATCACCGCGCCTCACGGCCGTGAACCACTGGCCGGTTGCCATTGAGACGCACACGAGCAATCACCCTGGATCTCGACACCTCTGCACGGGCATCGACGCGATCAATCCGCGCGAGCTTTTCGGCGAGGGTGAACTGGATCTCCTGTGGGCCTCTCCAGAATGCACGCATCACTCCATCGCCAGAGGGGGCAAGCCCATCAACGATCAGTCCCGCGCGACCGCGTGGTGCGTGGTGCGATGGGCGGAAGCCTTGCGGCCGCCGGTGATCCTGATCGAGAACGTTCCTGAGTTCCAGACATGGGGACCGATCGGCAGCAATGGTCGCCCGCTGGCGAGCAAGAAGGGCGCGACGTTCCAGGCATGGCTGGAGGCCCTTCGAAGCCTCGGCTACAAGGTCGATCACCGGATGCTTTGTGCCGCCCACTACGGCGACCCAACGACACGCACCCGGCTGTTCATCCAGGCAGTGCGCGGACGCCGGCGAATCGTGTGGCCGAGTCCGACACACGTTCGGAATCCTGATCTGCTCGCCACCCGGCAGTGGGTCGCCGCGCGCGAAACCATCGACTGGTCACTCCCCTCTGGTTCGATCTTCGAACGGAAGAAGCCGCTCAGCCCGAAGACGATGGCCCGCATCATGGCAGGGCTGCGGAAGTTCGGGCTGAAGGGATTCATCGTGCCTCAGTTCGGAGAGCGACCGGGACAGGAGCCGCGCACCCATGATCTTGACGAGCCAATCCCGACCGTGACCAGTCATGGAGCCGGAGCGCTGGCCCAGCCGTTCATTGTTGCATGGGACCACCAGAGCGGCAGCGGCATGTGGTCTGCGGACGAACCTCTCTCGACTGTCACCACGAAGGCGAGACACGGCGTTGCCGAGCCTTTCCTCGTCGAGTTGAAAGGATCAAGCCCTTCGCACCTCGGGGGGACAGCCCATAGCCTTGACGAGCCTCTTGGAACTGTGACCGCAAGCGGCACCCATCACGCCCTCGCCGAGCCGTATCTGGTCAACATGAAGGGCCGGAGTGATGCAGCGGACATCGACCTGCCCGCTCCCACGGTAACTGCGCATGCCTCGCATCTCTACGTTGCTGAACCGTTCTTGGTGAAGACAGCCAACGGCGAGAGCCGAGCCGGTGAAGGATCACGCGCGAAGTCACTCGCCGAGCCGATGCCGACGATCTGCGGGAACCGTGGAGACATGGCGCTGATCGAGCCTCATCTTCTCCCTCAGCAAAGCGACGGCCGGTTGAGGCCCGTCTCTGAGCCGATGCCCACCGTCGCGACGGCAGGGGCGATCGCTCTGATCGAGCCCTTCCTCGTTTCCTACTACGGCACCGGGGGAGCAAAGTCGCTGGACCGTCCGATGGACACGGTCACGTGCAAGGATCGGATGGGATTGGTCAGACCGGTGATCGAGCTCGAAGGCAACCGCTACCTGCTCGATATCCGGTTCCGGATGCTGCAGCCGCATGAGCTTGCGGCCGCTCAGGGTTTCCCGAAAGGCTACAAGTTCAGCGGGACGAAGACTGACCAGGTCAAGCAGATCGGGAACAGCGTCCCGCGTAGGCTTGCGAGGGCCATCGTTGCGGCCGTGGTGTCGCAGAATCCAGACGTGTCGGCCTTGGTCGATGCTGAAGAGGCTGCGGACATTCTGGAAAGGGGGGCGGCATGAAGTTCACCGCATGCGAATGGACCTGGCGAAACCTCAAGGGATGGTCTCCGCGACGGGTCGCTGCGGCCCGCCGCGCGGTCGACAAGGAGGCGGCGAAAGTCGCCGCAAAGCGCGAAGAGGTGGCGCTCTTCCCAGATCTGCAGGCTGAGATCAAACCGGCTTTCACTACGGTGGAAGAGCGTCAGGCAATGATGGACGCCCGCGAGGTGCTTATCACCCGCCTTTTTCGCGATAGAGCTGCGGCGACTTGGAGGGAAGCCAGGGCGGCATTTTACCGGATTCCAGAGATCCGACGCCGTGGAATGCGACGGCTGTGGAACGAAAGTTCGAGCCCGAAAGGGGCGGCCTCTTTCGCGGAGTTCGTGAGGAGCTACTCCAGCCCCGGAGTCAGCCCGTGGACCTACCTGCGAAAGCTTCGCTTGATCTGGCTCTGGAACTTTGGCGGATGGCCAAAGCCCGCCCACTTCCGCGAGGTGACCGCGAACTTCAACACCCTGGGACCGATTCCGCATCTGCGGCTGAGGACCCAGAATATGATCACAGTCGCGCGTCTCACCGGAACATCGCTCCGCGTCGTGCGGGAGCGAATCGAAAGGGGGGCGGCATGAGAGCGAGACCCAAGGCCCCCGCAAAGCCCAAGAAGATCCACAAGCAGATCGAGAATCTGAAGCTGATCCTTCGCTCGCTGAATCTCGATTTCGCTGAGGAGTTCCGGTTTCACCCGGTTCGGCAATGGCGATTCGACCTCGCTGTGCCAGCGCTGAAGCTGGCGATCGAATACCAGGGCCACGGAACAACTGGCAAAAAGAAGCACGTCGGCGGGCACGCCTCAATTGGAGGCCTCACGGGCGACTGTGAGAAGCTCAACGCGGCTCAGGCCCTCGGCTGGCGGGTGCTCAAGTTCACGGCCCTCTATTTCCGCCACGAGGACCGGGTCAAGCACGGGCTCAACTCACCGTTTGACACGCTCAAGGCCTTCGCGACCACGCCACTGCCGCCAGTGGAGCATGCGGAAGACTCGAAACCATCAAATCCTATTTCCCCCCATCAGCCCCTTACCCCCCGGGACGGCGGCGAAATCGAACAACAGTCTTTATTCTGAACCCTGCATGAACTGGATCAATCTCAACGTGACCGTCCTCGACTCCGAAGAATTCCTCGGAGCTGAGCCAACTGAACGAGGCACCTGGCTGTGTCTGCTGCGCTACTGCTGCGGACAGGAGAACGGCGGGCGCATCGAAGGCGCGAAGGCGTGGAAGGATCGCAAATGGCAACAGGTCGTCCGCGTCACCCTCAAGGAGGTCATGGCCTTGTGCGACCTCTGGAAATGGGATGGAGACGATATCATCGTTGGGTTTTACCCCGAAGACAAGGAGGCCGAAATCAAGCATCTGCGGTCCATCGGAAAGCAAACGTCAGACGCCAAAAAAGCCGCCGCCAAAGCCAACGGGTCGAAGGGCGGAAGGCCAACAAAAAACCCAACGGAAAACCCAACAGGAACCCAACAAGAAACCCAAACAAAACCCATAGAAGTAGAAGTAGAAGTAGAAGTAGAAAGGAAAGGAAAGGAAGTACCCCCTAAGTCCCCCAAGGGGGATCAGAGGGAGGGGTCTGGACCTGATTTGCTGAACCTCGTCAGCCTCTACCCGCGACGTGAAGGCCAGGCTCAGGCGATTGTGAACCTGAAGCGGCATCTTGACGCCGGAGCCGACCCCGGAGCCGTAGCGGCAGGCACCAGAGCGATTGCAGCGGCCATCCAGCAACTTCCGGGAGGAGCGCTCAACAGCCGGGTCCTTTCAGCCGAGCGGTTCTTCCGGGAACGCCGATGGGAAGACGACCCAATGACATGGCTGAGGAACATCAACGGCAACGGAGCACCGCCCGGAGATCTGGACCTCGGCGGACGCGAAGAAGGAACCACCACTGAAATTTGACGACCATGAACACAAGAACCTGCGACGACTGCGGGACGACGATCCCTTACGAGCCCCTCGACATGCTGGGCCGAGACCTTGGGCACCTGCTCAAGCCCTGCTGCGAAGAATGCGCCTCCAAGCGCGAGGAAACAGCGGCCAGAAAAGAGCGAGACGAGCGCGAAGCAAGGCTGCTGGAAACCATCCGCTCCCTGATCCCGATCGAACTGAGATCCACTGACCGGAACCATCCGAAGTTCAACAAGCCGCTCTGGGACAAGGTTGCCGAATGGCAGCCTGGAGACCTCGGGCAGTGGTTGGGAATCGTGGGGCCTGCCGGACGATGCAAGACCCGCGTCATGGCCCTGAAGGCGAACCTGATGATTCGCGCCGGCTACCGGGTTGGATGGACCAGCGCCGTGAAGATTCAGGAAAGCGTCTCCATGCGCCACTCCAGCGACCGGGCCATGGCGAAGAATGCGAACGAACACCTGCAGGAGTGCATGGTGGTTTCGATCCTCGTCCTCGATGACCTCGGCAAGAACGTGTGGACCCCGGCCTTCGAAAGCTGGTTCTTCACGCTTCTTGACCATCGGCGCAATCACCGGCTCCCGGTTCTCTGGACGTCCAACGTTCATCCGACCGAACTCAGCCAGGTGATCTCGGCATCGAACCGGGGACCGATCATCGGGCGGCTCGTGGACGGCACCAATGTCCTGAAGATCCGCGCGGAAGCCCAACCCTCACTCCCTCTCGAATGAACGCGCTGGCCATTCAATCCGACCTTGAGCTTGCAGCATTCCAGTTCGCGGAGGCCGAACGGCACGAGCGGATGGCAAAGAAGCTGAGATACGAGGGAATGCGCCTCACCGCAGCAGTCGCCGCCGAAATGAAAGCAGCCATTGAGAAAGCCCAGCAAATCAAAACGCCGAAGCCATGAAAAAGGATACTGAAACCCTGTCGGGTGTCGGACATTCGCAAATCTCCGAACCATTCGCGCAAGCCCTTAAACGACTAAGGGATTTGGACGGATACACGGTTCGGGAAATGGCGGAAATTGTCCGACACCCGACACGCTCCGTTGAACGATGGATCACCGGCAAGGTGATACCCTCACAGCAGCGGCAAAAGGAGGTCCTGACCGCCTTCGAATCCCCATTCACGCCGCTGTCCATCAGGAAGCTCAAGGAGCACAACCTCACCTGGGACAAGACTAAACGCCGGTGGGTCCTGAGGATCACCGTCGATCTCGGCAAAAAGTTCGTGGGCAAGCGAATCGTGATCCGGCTCAAGACGAAGAACGCCCGCATCGCCATGGATCACCGTGAAGCGATCCTCGCAGGCTATCGCGAACTCGGCCTCACGATCAGGCCAAGAACGCAAAGCCGGAAGGCCACGACGAAGGGGGAGGTGAAGCCGTGAACCACGGACTCATACCTTACGTAGGGGGTAAGCACCGGCTGGCCAATCGGCTGATCGAAATCTGCGCAGTTCGCCCCGCTGACACATTCGTGGACGTCTTTGGAGGTTCCGCAGCGGTCACGCTGGCTGCTGGAGACAGGTTCGGAAAGCTGATCTACAATGATGTCGACGGTGACCTGGTGAACTTGTTCCGGGTGGTTTCGGATCCCGTGACGAGACAGTCGCTTTTCCGGCTTCTCCGATGGCTTCCGCCCTCTCGAAGAATCTTCGACGATGACTACCGCCAGTATGTCGCCGGAGGCTACAGCTTCCATGCCGTGACAGATCCTGTGGAGCGTGCTCGCCGGACCTTCTATCGTCACTGCTTCGCTTTCGGTGGGAAAGTTCGCTCTGGAGGGTTTGCCGTCAGCACTGGCGATCGAGACCGAATCAAAGAGGTTCCACGGTATCGCAACGCGCTCAAAAAACTGGCTCGAATCGGGCAGCTTTTCCGTCGGGTTGTCATCGAGAACCTTCACTACTCGGAGTTGATTCGGATCCACGGTCGCCGGGCTGATGCCGTCCTTTTCATCGACCCTCCCTACCATGGAACTGAGGACTACTACTCGAGGACATTCGGGCTGGGCGATCACACCTTCCTAGCAAACCAACTGGCGACGGTCCCCGCCCGTGTCGTTTGCACCTATTACGACACCCCGACCATCAGGGAGCTTTACCCTGAGCCGCTGTGGAAGTGGCAAAGCATCGCGGCAACCAAGAACAGCGCCTTCACCAAAGGCAACAAAGTGCTCAGCACCGAGCACGTCATCATCAAAGAATCGAACGCGTAGCCTATGAACACCACAAGGATCAGCTCCCCGGTTCGGCGCCGAACTTCGAAGTGCAAGGAATGCCCCTACAAGGACGCCAAGCCTTCTCAGCGCACCGTCGACGAACTCGCCTATGCCCGATGCACGCCGCCGCAGGACTTCCACTGCCACATGGAGGGCTCCTACGGCTACGGAGACGGCGAAACGATGTGCCGAGGGCACTGGGAAATGTTTCACGCCGCCGAAAAGCGAGGCATCGCCGCCGACGAATCCGCAGGCGATCGAGCCTTTGGAAACTTCGACGAAACCACCACAGACGAGCAATGAATTGCCCTAAATGCTCTGCCATACTTGCGGTCCAGTGGACACGCTGCGGGATGTGCGGTGCACGACGACACCAAGACCGTTGCCATCCACGGCTGGTTCTCCCTCTTCCGAATCAGGAGAAAATCATGAATACAGACAAAACCGAAAAGCTGGCGAGCATCTCCGATGCCGATCTCAAAGAGCAAACCGCGAACCAATACAAGGCCGTGATCCACATGGCGACATCACTGAAAACCGTCCACGAGCAAACGCTGTCGGCCTTCCCGGTGCAGTCTCGCGGAGTGATGGAACTCCAATGCGTCCGAAGCGCGGAAATCATGGAAATGCTGGGCGACCTGCTGAACGCCATGGATGCCGTGGACGAAGAGGAAGACGCTTGGATGGACCCGATCTTCGAGAAGGCGCACGAAGTGTTTGGGGAGAACGATCTAGGCATGGCAGCGGGAGCTGCTGTGCCGCCTCTGAAAAGCGATTGAAGAGCTTTACCCGCTTGCCATCGCCGACTTGTTCTCCACTCTTAATTTGCCGCTATGACACCGAAACAATACCTAGAAATCAAACGCCAGAAAGAATCTGAGATCACCGCTCTGCGTGCCGAAATCGAGGAAGCCTGGATGGAATCAAACAGGACGCCACGGCCAGAAAATCTCCGGCCTGCCGAGGCCCACGACATTGTGCAGGGCGCGGTGATTTGGTACAACGTGGGACCGGATGACTACTACCCGACTGAATGGGGATGGTTCGAGGTCGAAGAAGTCTTGCGACCGAGCGACGACTGGAAGGCATTCGCAACGAACGGATGCCGACGCGGACTCTACGGGGCTTTTGTGGAGAACACCTTAGATCACCCGCAGCAGGTCGGTTGATCTGACTGTTCGATTGCTTCCGCTGCCCGTAAGCAATCCGCGTGTACTTACGCAGTTCAATCCGTTGAGCCAGTAGGGATTTCATGCTTACGCCTCCCCCGTTTGCTGAATGAAATCCGCATAATTTCGCCCGGAAAAGTAGTGCGAGGGACCACCCGAGAGGCTTGCCGAGGGGTCGCGCGCGCGAGAAATCGAAGCCATGGCACGTGCGACCACCGGCAAGGCGAAAGCGAAGAAGAGAAAGGCCGGAACCAAGAAGGCACCGGGCCGACCCACGTCTTTCCGCGAGGAGTTCGTGGGGCAGGTCGTGAAGCTGTGCAGGCTAGGCGCGACGGAAAAGGAGATCGCTGACTTCTTCGGGGTCGATGTCGCTACCATTGGACGTTGGAAGATTCGTCATCCCAAGTTTCGCGCTGCCCTAAAAGAAGGACGAGAGCAGGCCGACGCAAACGTTGCTGATCGGCTCTACAGCCGCGCCCTCGGTTACAGCCACAAGGCGGTGAAGATCCTCCAGAACAATGGAGCGCCCATCGTGGTCCCCTTCGAGCAGCATTACCCGCCCGACACGGTGGCGTGCATCTTCTGGCTGAAGAACCGGAGGCCGGATCTGTGGCGCGACAAGGTGGGACTCGAGCACACCGGTCCAGGCGGCGGACCGATCCAGACCGAAGGAGAGTTCCGCGTTTCACCCGAGGACGAGGCCGTCATTGCCAAGATCCGTGCGACCCGGGAGGCCATCCAGAGGGACGGTGAAGGGGCGTGAAGACTCAGAAGACAATCCTGAGCCCGAGCGAGTTCGCATACTTCCAGCTCGGGATGAAGTCCCTCTACGACTGGCAGATCGAATGCCTCGAAGCTGTGGGCCTGCAGGAGTTCGGCGGGCCTCCGGTCGCTGTCGCGGCTGCCAACGGTTCAGGCAAGACAGCCAAGGTGGTAGCCGCGGCGATCTGCTGGTTCCTGAGCAGGTTCCCTCGCGGGCAGGTGATCGTCACGTCCGGATCATTCCGCCAGGTCGAGAAGCAGCTATGGCCGGCACTGAGGGTGCACCAGCGGCGGTTTCCAGGGTGGACCTTCCTTCAGACCGAGTTGAAGACGCCCGAGGGTGGGTTCGCGCTTGGCTTCTCGACCGACGATCCGGGACGCGCGGAGGGCTGGCACCCGAAGGTCGACGGCAGCGAGGATCCGGTGATGATCATCATCGACGAAGCCAAGACGGTCCCCGATGGCGTGTTCGAGGCGTTTGATCGATGCACAAGGCTCTTCCAGCTATGGGTCAGTTCGCCGGGGAAGCCGTGGGGGCAGTTTTTCGAGGCGTTTCACTCGCTCCGCAAGTTCTTCTGGACCCGCAAGGTCCGCTCCGACGAGTGCCCGCACATCGACCCAGCGAAGCGGGCAAGGGATCTGGAAAAGTATGGGCCCGACCATCCGCTTTACCGGTCGATGCACCTCGCCGAGTTCACCGAAGATGCGGAAAGGCTGGTGCTGTCCCCTGACAAGCTCACCAAGGCGCTGGATGGCCAGCCGCTGGAGGCGACCAACGGGGAAGTGGTGGCGTTCTGCGACTTCGCGGCCGGACGTGACGAAAACGTTTTCGCGGTTCGACGTGGCAACAAGGTCCGGATCGTCAAGGCATGGGTCGAGAAGGACACGGTCCAGGCCGCGCGCGAGTTCGTGCATCTGGCGAAACTCGAAGGCCTCCATGCCTCACAGGTCTGGGGAGACGCTGACGGCCTGGGGATCGGGATCATCTGCGACATGGACGAGATGGACTTCCGAATCAATCGCTTCCATGGAGGCGTGGCATCGACTGAACCGGACGAGTATCAGAACTTGATTGCCGAGGTCTGGTTCGTGGCGTGCCGGGAGATCGAGCGCGGACGAATCAACCTGGGCGTGCTCGATCCGGAGACCTTCAAGCAGATCACGACGCGGAAAAGCGAGTGGTCCGAGAACGGCAAGCTGCGCGTCGAGTCCAAGGACAAGATGAGGGCAGAAGGCCGACACTCTCCGGACCGTGCGGATGCGCTCTTCGGCTCGATTGTGTGCGGGGCAAGGCTCAGCGGGGCCGTGACGACTCAAGCCGCTCAGGCCAGCAACGTCGGCTCAAACGACTTCTCCAGCGGCCACGTTGGAGGCTGGTGAAGAGCGGGGACCACTCGCGAGCGTGGAACAGATCCGAGACGTTCAGCAGGTTCCCGGCATGACTCAGGGACAATCTACCGCTCGGCTCTTGCTCTACGTGCTCATCGCCATGCTGACGGCTGCGTCCGCAGGACTCGGCACCGTGGATTTCGCCAACCCGAAGCAGGTCGCCGCCTTCGTGATCTCCGTGCTCGTGACCGGTCTCGTGACCGCTCGCTCCTACATCGACAAATCCGAATCCGAAATCAAATAGCCATGAAACCATTCTGGGCCATCGCCTGTCTCTACGCCGTCGCAGGCGTTGCAATCTTCGCGCTCTCTTCCTGCACCTACACCCAGTCCGCCGACGGTTCGCGCTCCTTCAGCGTGGACGGTGGCACCGTGGTCAAGGTGATCGAGGCTAAGTGAATTTCCAAACCGTAGGGTAGCTCAGTCCGGTAGATCGTCGCGCTCATTCCGCGAAGGCCGTTGGTTCGAATCCAACCCCTGCAACCAATCAATCCCTGTGGCTTCCCTGAAACACGTCATGAAGCCAGTAACACCTCGCATGACACCAGTCGGGACGCTGGCTGACAGGACAGAGCAGGGTCCAATTTCCCCAACTCGACCGGCCCGAACGAGCGACGGGCACCCAACTACCCCAAGACTCCGGGCTCCTTGACCGGACGAGACCACTCCTGAAGAGCCTAGGGGGTGGTCACAATTTCAAACGCCATGATCCCCGCCAGTCCCCCTCTCGTCAAACAAGCCGTCGTCGAAGCTCATGCGGTCCGCGCCTTTCTGGCAGCCGGAAACACTGCTGTTCCCGAGGTTTTCGTTGTCGGAGTTCGAGGATACTACCGCGACACGATGGGGGAGCCGGGGCGCAATGATCGAGGCATCTACGACGATGCCATATTCGTCGTCGGGCCCGAGACATTCGCGGCGTTCAATGCCAACACCGACCCGTCGGCCTTTCGCTCGGGAGTGGCCAGCCTGCTGCCTGGAGTGCACTGGTATCGCCCCGGCAATCACGGAATCACGAGACCCGGAGGAGGTTACCCGGCCTTCCGCCCTGCCACCAAGGACGAGGCATTGCCGGTCCGCCGTGATGGAGATCCTGACGTTCCATCCACGCGCCCGGGCATCGCGATCAACATTCATCGCGGCGGCCGCACAGGAACCTCATCCTTGGGCTGTCAGACCATCCCGCCGAGTCAGTGGGACGCCTTCCACGCGCTGCTTACGCTTCAGCTTCGGAAGACGGGGCTGAAGATGTTCCCCTACATCCTCATCGAAGGCCCCATCAACTGACCCATGAACGACGTCATCACCCTTCCCATCGGTTGGATTCTGGCCTGCATCGGCGGCTTGGCATCAGTCATTTCGGTGCTGGCCGGAATCATCTACAGCTCACTCAATGCGAGGCTCGCGGCTCAAGACAAGATCATCGAGCACCTACAGGAAGACATTGCCCGCATGGCCAAGGGCTGCGGGGCCAAGGAATGCCACTGGTTGGGGCGATGATCCGTTTCAATGCGTAGGCGGGCCGGTCGCTCCGGCTGGGGATCAACAAGCCCGACCGCCTGCGCTCCACTTTCAGCCACACCGGGAAGCCCCGGATACCTTCAGGGCCTGCAATGGTTTCGACTCCATTGGGGGCCTGACGAATAGCATGCCCGGGTTGATCGGTTGGCCCGGTAAAAAGCCGATCAAAAGACCAAACGGCAACAATACTGCCCGCTTCAGCCGCACCGCGAACGTCGCCAACAGCGACCTCGCCCTTGCGAACTGAGCCACACACGCCCTCTCAAGCGCCCGCTCCGGGGAGGGAAGCAAATCGGGCAACAACGGTCTCACTGCCGCCCATCAGTGAGTGGTGGAGGTGATCCGGAAACGGATTGCCCTACGGCAAGAGCCACCGCAACGGCACAGGATAAGCATGTTTGAAGTTCGTCGGGTCGTCAGTGAAGGACGCGGGTTCGATCCCCGCCAGGTCCACCAATCGCCCACGGGGACCAGTGAAGCGTGCGGACTCCAATCCTACCCGCTGGCATGGTCCCCGGCATGACCACCGGATGCCGACCCGTAGGCCCTGCGCTACCTCCTCGCCGTGATGCTGTAACGGTCCTTGCGGCTGATTCTGGCGACCGTCCAGCATTCTCAGGCAGTGACGACGTGATCGTGGTCCAGAAGGCGCGAGATCGCCTCTATGAGCTGATCGAGCGGGAGCAGCTTCCGAATGATGTTCGCTACACGCTGGCCGGGGCACTCACTGGAGACCTGAGACGCCAGCAGCTTCTTTTCCAAGCGATGGTAGACACATGGCCGCGCCTGCAGAAGTGCCTGCGCGAGGTCCGCCTGGCGGTCCGAAAGGCCGATTGGAAGGTGAAGCCTTGGGCCGAGAGGGGAAGCAAACCGACGCCGCGATCTGAAGCGATCGCCAAGGAGGTCGAACACAACATCTGGTCGATGCGTCCGCACGTCGCGCGCGGCGAGAAGGGCTTCGAGGGGACCGTGGAGGAACTGGCAATCGGCTACTACTTCGGTCACCACGTGCTCGAGATCAACTGGCTCAAGGATGGCTCCGGCTACAGGCCGAGATCTACGAAGGTGGTCCCTCCGCGCTTCTACGGCTACCCGTATGCAATCGCTGAAGATGACCGGCTGATGTTTGACCCGAGCGGCCAGACGGGCTCGATCCGCTACGAGGATTTCCCGGAACATCATTTCCTGCTGGCGATCAATGGCGGGCACCCGGGACACCCGACAGTAGCGGCACCGCTGCGGGCGCTGGCGACTTACTGGCTGGCTGCGGTCTATGGGCTGAAGTGGCTCACTCAGTTTGCCCAGATCTGCGGCGTGCCCTTCCGTTGGGCCGAGTATGCGACGGGAGACCTGAACACGAAGAAGGTCGTCAGCGAGATGCTTCAGAACATCGGAAGCGCTGGCTGGGGAGCGTTCCCGGCTGGCACGAAGATCAACTTCGAGGACGTCGGCAAGGGTGCAACCGACATCGCGCAGAAGGTCCTGATGGATGTCGCCAACGATGCCTGTTCGGAGTTCATTCTTGGGCAGAATCTGACCACCTCGTCGGGCGACAAGGGCACGCAGGCACTTGGCACCGTGCACGAGGGAGTGCGCCAAGATCTGATCGAAGGCGTGTGCGATTTCGTTGGGGAGATCCTGAGCTATCAGCTCGTGCCTTCGATGGTGGCCTTGAACTATGGTGCCACGAGGACGGATCTCCCTGGAGTTTGGGCCGAGTGGACCGAGGAGAAGGATCTCAACACTGAGGCCGAGCGCTTCACGAAGCTCAAGGAACTCGGGATCCGCATCGGCGAAGAGTGGGGGCACGAAACCCTTGGCGTGCCGATTCCGGCCGAGGGGGAGAAACTGCTCTTCCCTGAGGTTGAGCAAGAGGAGGTCGAGCCAGATCCGCTGGCCGAAGAGCCAAAGCCACAGATTGAAGCGTCAGACGCCGGCGGATGGAGCCGCTTCGACGCGAAGAGCGGCACCCTTGGAATCCCTCGCGCGGAGATGCCTCAGATTAAGAGCGGCGATCGCGCGGCGATGGTGCAGTTCCTCCGGGCCCGGGGCATCGACTCCAAGCAAGAGGAGGTTGATCCGGCATCGCTGAAGCCGACGCAAGCTGAGTTCTCGCCCGCCAAGGTTGAGGGAGCGAAGAACTTCACCGGAGGGAACCGCTCGATCTTGATCTCGGAAGACAACCACGTCGTCGATGGCCATCACCAGTGGCTCGCCGCCCTGCAGGAGGGAAAGCCACTGCGCGTGATTCGCCTCATGGCGCCGATCGCTCGCGTGCTGATGATGGCACACCGCATGCCGAGCACGACCGTTTCCGCGAGCATCCGGGAGGACTATGCCGACTCACAGCCGCCGCTGACCGTCGACAAGCTGTCTGCAGCCGTGCTCGAGGGACTGACCGGAGTTTCGCGCGACTGGCTGGCTCCGGTCCGCCCGGTTTTCGAGCGGCTGGCCGCGCTCGCCATGTCGAAGACTGTCAGCGACGAGGACTTCATCGCCGCTCTTGAGAAAGCCCAACGAGACATGCCGGAGCTGTTTGACCTGATGGACACCGAGGCGCTCCAGACGGCATTCGAAGATGCCATCGGAAGCGCAGCCCTTGCCGGAAGTGTCAGCCGCTACGAGCCGAAATGATCGCCATTGGAATCAACGTCGCTGACGGAGCATCGAAGACGATCCGTGGAGTCATTCGCGGGCTTTCGTCGGATGATGCGGCAGACCTCAACCAGGTCGGCGGGCGGTCCGCCGTGCTCTACGCTGCCCGGTATCATCGCGAGTTCGATCAGGCCGGAGGATGGCGCGGGAGGCGATACCTTGGACCATCACAAGGTCAGGGATCGACCTTCG
Source organism: Verrucomicrobiaceae bacterium (assembly GCA_027485995.1). Lineage (GTDB taxonomy): Bacteria > Verrucomicrobiota > Verrucomicrobiia > Verrucomicrobiales > Akkermansiaceae > Luteolibacter. Next base: position 83,192 of record JAIXPW010000077.1, on the reverse strand, counting down.
GGGCCGATATCGCGCGCGGATGGCAATTCACTTCGTCATCGCCGAATGAAGCGGTGATCTCGAACGATGCCAGCCACTACGCTTTCAAGGTTCGAGGCGGCACGATCACCCCGAAGCGAGCGAAGGCCTTGACGATTCCGCTGATCCCTGAAGCCCGTGGGCTCTACGCTTCGGTTTACAGCCAGAACACCGGGCGGCGACTCTTCACCATCCGGGGCAAGAACGCGCTCTTTGAGCGGGTGCAGGGATCAACCACGGGCTCGCGAGGCAGACGTGGACGCCCTGGGACGACGACGATCCGAACCAGCAACATCCGGGCGGTGTATGCGCTGGTGAAGAGCGTGACGCATGAACCGTGGGTCGGCGCGGTCCCTCCTGAAACCGAGCTCGTCGACGCATTCTTCCAAGGCTGGCGAGGCGCATTTGCCCAACTCATCAAAGGCTCATGATCACCAACCCGATGCCATTCGAAGAGGCGATTCTCTTCCTGCTGAACAAGGAGCAACTTCCCGCAGAGTGGGACGCTGCCGATTGGCAGGCGGTCGAGCCGGATTTCCGAACGCGGGCTTTCTGGTCGGCGAACGTCGAGAACGCTCGCTTCCTTGATCGGTCTCAAGGCCTCCTTTTCGACTATCTCGCCAAGGTGCGCGAAACGATCGTGCAGCCAGACGGCACCGTCGTGACCGCGTTGAAGGTCTCAGGCCGGGAGCAGTTCGTGAAACGCATGCGCGACTTCATGATCGCCGAAGGGATGGCTGCACCCGGCGAGTTCGTGAACGTCAACCAGAAGGACGTCACCGACATCCGGAGCGTTGCCAGGCTCAGGCTCATCTTCGACACGAACGTTCGCCAAGCCTACGGCTACGGGCAATGGAAGCAAGGGACCAAGCCGATTGTCCTGGCCGCGTTCCCGGCTGCCCGGCTGATCCGCGAGCGTGGAGTGACCGAGCCCCGACCACGCCACCAAGAGAACATCGGCGAGGTCCTGCTCAAGACTGATCCCCGGTGGGCGGAATTCCACAACGCGAAGGACATCGGAGGTTTTGGCGTGCCTTGGGGACCGTATGGGTTCAACTCAGGCGTGAACCAGGAGGATGTTTCCCGCGAAGATGCCCAGAAGGAGGGGCTGCCAGTCGATTCCGTGCCCGCGCCTAAGATGAAGATGAATCAGGGGCTGGAGTCCTCAGTGAAGGGCATGGATCCGGAGTTGAAACGGAAGCTCCTCGAAGAACTCGAATCCGGACCGAAACCAAGAAACCCAGAGGAGGTTGCACGCGAAGCTGCTGCCAACACCAGACGGATCATGCTGCAACGTGGGCTCGAAGATGCAGAGAAGCGGGGTGACGCGGCAAAGGCTCAGAAATACCGGAAGGCCTTCTCGGAACTCCCTGATCGAGGCCTGCGCGTGGTCGATGGCGGCGACTCGATCCGCCTGGAATAATGGCGGGGCGATAAAAGGGGACCACTCCGCCAAGTGGTGATCGTTGGGCGTTTCGGGTTCAACGACGGCATGAAGCGCACCGTCGAATGCCTCGCCTCTCTGATCGCTGATTCCGGCGTGCCGGATGAGTTCGTGTATATCCCGGAAGGGAAGCACAAGATCTTCCCAAAGAGCAATCCTGACGGGGTCTGGGTGAACCTGCCGGCGGATCGAGGCGAGATCATCGCTGCAGCATTCAACAAGGACCTGGAGCAGCGCCAGAAGCAGAACGTCAAGCCGTGGATCGACTTCGAGCACGCCAACAAGGGGCCATCTGCTGGAGAGCCCACGAAGTTCCGCTACGAGAAGGGCAAGGGGCTCATGTGCGCGGCCACGTGGTCGAGCGCGGGACGCGCTGCCATCGAGGGCCGCGATTTCCGCTATTTCTCCGGACGCTTCGACCTTGAGGGAGACATGCCCTGCGGTCTGCCGGAGCGGGGACCACTCGGCGGATTGGTCAACGAACCAGCATTTCGGGAGATTCCCGCCATCACCGCCAGTGAGGCGGACGAAATCATTGACCCCACCAATCCCATGACCATCCTCGCCTCCTGCGGTCTCCTGAGCGAGACCGAAGCCGCCCTTCCCACCGCTGAAGCGCTCGCACGCACGCGAGTCTCTGCGATGCAGTCGGAATCCGAAGATCGGAAGAAGAAGATCGACGAACTCGAAGCGTCTCTCGCCACCCTCAAGAAGGAGCGCGATTCCGCCCTTGCCGAGTGCTCTGCCGCCAAGCAGGCCAAGATCAAGACCATTGTCGAAGCCGCCGTCGCCGCTGGCAAGATCGCTCCGAGGGATGAGGACACCAAGAAGGAACTCACCGAGCTGATCGAGGCCAACGAAGCCCTTGGCTTGAAAACCATCGAGCGCCTGCCGGTGCTCGCCGGGGCCGATGTCACCAAGACCATCGTCAACAAAGCCGGGGACAAGACCCTCGAAGCTGCTGACCGCTCCAATCTGGAAGGCATCGATCTTTTGGAAGCTGCCCTCGCTGCGGACGCCAAAGGCTGATCACCACCTCACCCCCCAACCCCTGACATCATACCATCATGGCTAAAATCTCTCTTCTCGATCTTACCAAGGCCGCTGGTCATGACCGCTCCGTCGGTCTGATCGAATCGGTCGTTACTGCGGCTCCCGAGCTTGGACGCATCCCGGGCCGCGTCATCGCCGGAACGTCCTTCAAGACGCTCGACCGCAACGCGCTGCCAGCAACCGGATTCACCAATGCCAACGAAGGCATCGCGGCCGGGAAGTCTGGCTTTGCCGTCAAAAGCGTCGAGTGCTTCATCTTCCGTGGCGCGGTCAATGCCGACAAGGCGATTGCCGATGCTTGGGACGGTGGGCGCGGAGCCTATCAGGCTCTCGAAGCGGTCGGTGTCGCACGCTCTGCTGGCATCGAACTCGGCAAGCAGATCTGGTATGGCACGGCCGAAGACTCCAAGGGCTTCCCTGGTGCGCAGGCTCTGGTCACCGCTGCCCAGACCTATGATGCCACCGGATCGACCGCCAACACTGGCTCTTCGGTTTATGGTCTCAAGCTTGGACCGCAGTATGTCCAACTCATCTACGGTGGAAACCAGACCCTCGCCTTGGCTCCTTTCCGTGAGCAGTCCGTTTTCGACGGCAACGGCGGACAGTATGCAGCTTACGTCTCGGAGCTCACTTCGTGGGTCGGCTTGCAGGCCGTTCACCCGAACGCTATCGGTCGTATCAAGAACCTGACCGCCCAGACCGGCAAGACTCTGACCGACGCGATCATTGCCAACTGGCTGGCCACGTTCCCTGTCGGCTTCGCTCCCGATGTGCTCTTCATGAGCCGCCGCAGCCGCCTGCAGCTTCAGCTTTCCCGCTCCGTTGTCATCAACGGCGACGGCAAGGCTGGAACCGTTGGTTCGCAGATGGGTCTCACCGCTCCGATCCCGACCGAAGCTTTCGGCATCCCGATCGAAGTCACCGACAACATCCTCGATACCGAGGCCATCGCCTGATCCTGAATTCATCAATCCTCAACTGATCCACCATCATGGCCCAACTTCATTCCCGTCGTAACAAGGACGCAAACTTCATCGCCACGGCCGTGCTCGCGCAGGCCGGGGTGAATTCCACCGGATTCGACCTGGAGCAAGTCCAGGGCGGATTGATCGAAGGCATCCAGCTCGAAGTCGCGGTTCCTGCGGTCGCTGGAATCTCTGACACGAAGGTTCTCACCTTCACGCTTCAGGATTCTGCCGACAACTCCAACTGGGCCGCCGTCGATCCGAGTGTGACCACCACGGTCACTGGCGCTGGCGGCACCGGAACCCCGGCGAAAACTGTCGAGTTCCCACTGCCTCCGAACACTCGCCGCTACATCCGCATCGCGCAGACCGCGACCGCTACCTCTGGCACCTTCACTGGTTCCGTGACGGTCTCGCTTCTGTTCTGATTTGCACCTGCTCGTGCTACCCGAAAGCCCCGCCCGCCTCGCCAGCGTGAAAAAACACAAAAACCTTGAAACAGTCTGATCTAGCCTGAAACGCTTGGAATCAAAGGGATCAGGGTAGATCGGGCGCGGCGGGGTCTGCGAAACTTTGAAACGGGCAGACGGAAATCGTGAAATGGGTCAGGCTTCGCGGAATCCCTGAGCGGCGTTCGCGCTGGATGAGACGAGGACCCCCTCGGCCACGGAGGCGGCCTGGTTGTAGTCGAGGCTTGGAATGGCGGCCTTCAGCCGGGCTTCCAGATCGCTGAGGCTGGTCGCTTCGCCAACCAGGGTGGCCAGAGGGCGGAGCATGCGGCCAAGATCTTCAGAAAGGGTCACGGCGGCACTGGATGCCAGGCGATCGGTGGCGGCGCGGGCGCGTGAGCTGCGGTCGGCCAGAGGGTCGCCAGGGGGCGGCGAGGCCAAGGCCGAGAGCTGGCCGAGGGGTGGCGTGGGCTGTGCCGGCTGTGCTGGCGAGGTGGCCCGGACCAGTTCGATGCCGGTCTGTTTGGAGATGGTCTCGATCGCCTCGTCTGTGAAGTCGAGGCCAGCCTCGCGGAGGCTCTTGAGCATCTCGGCATTGATCTCCAGCTCGCCACCCCAGGTGATGCGGGGGGATTCGATCTGCCAGCCGTTCAGGTGGATGAGGCTGGCGAAGATCTGGGTTCTGACAGTCGCGCCGAGCAGGAGGGCATCGAACACGCGGATGTCATCGCGGACGTCGCCCTGGATGGCGGCCTGGCCACCGCCGAGGCCGAGGTTTTGACCTTGGGCGGAAAGGGTCTGGCCGAGAATGATCTTGGAGATTTCCTGATTGGCGACACTGTGGAATTGCTCGAAGGCATCCCCGCCCTGGCTGGTGTTCGCTTGATGAATTTTGACGCTGGCCCCATCGGGCACGGCGATGCCGAACAGGCGCGTGGCGGCACTGAAGGCCCGCTCAAGCAGCATGCGCGAGTTGTCATCGGTGCGGTCATAGGTGCCCTCCATGAAGGGAGCGCCAAAGCGTTCGAGGAAGCGAGCCCACCAGTCCCGATCCATGACGGCGAAGAGCCACCAGAATAGGATGGCGCGGAGCGGGCCGCCCCAGGTGTCCGGGGTGGACGTGAGGAGGTGGCCGCGATGAACCACGTAGCGCAAAGGGTCAAGATCGTGGAAGGTGCCGAGGGGGGCACCGTTCTCGTCAAGGTCCCGGATCCGGAGATAGCCGAGGGTGAAATCAAAGGCGCGATACGGAACCGGGCGGAGTTCCTCCAGCTCGAAGCGCCAGCCGGGGCGATCACTGGTTTTCCAGAATTTCTCCAGGACTGCGACGGGGTAGATCGTGGAGTCGAGCAGATGGACCATGCCAGGGAGCCAGGTGCTGAGGGAATCCAGGTGATCGTTGAGCTGGTCCGCGATGAGGCGCTGGCGCGGATCCTTCCGGTCTTTGGCGGCGATGCCCTGGGCCTTGGCGAGAACGGCGAGCTTCCGCTTTCCGAACTCGGCGAGGGTGTGACCGTGGCCCGCCGTGACATCGCGGGCGAGGGCGAAGAAGTCGGACATGTCCCCGGCCTCGGCAGAGCGGAGGATGTCATGGAGGCGGCCGGCATCGATCGTCTGGGCGATGGCGGTGGGCTCGTGAGACGAGCCGAGGATGACGCGGCGAGGCGTGGGCTTGCGGCCGAAAAGGGTATTGAAGGCGTCCTTGATGTTCATGAGGTCAATCGGGTTCTGGATGCCTGCCGTGCCAGGTCTAGCATCCGATTTTTGATGTCAGGTCGAGAAGGGTTCTTGCCTCCACCCACGGCCATGGCGCGAACGCCGTTGACGCTGCCGGCGGCCCCGCGTTGGAGTGCCCAGAGGGAGAGTTTCCCAGAGTCGAAGGTATCGCCGTGGTTCCCTTCCTCATCCAGATCGGTGGCGAATCCGCCTGCGTGGTTCTTCACCAGGCGATGGTCTTTCACGATCCACTCGCCGCCTGGAAGAGCCAGCTTGCCATCCTCGAAGGCGTTGACGTAAAGGCTACCAAGAAGGGTCTTGTAGGAGAACTTCTCCCCGGCCCAGACGACCGTTTCACCGGAGGCGATCAGGTGGACGGGACAGATGATGCGGAACTTTTTCCGGACGTTCTGAGCGTGATACTTTTCGTTGGACGCATCGACACAGAGGGCGGCAATCAAGTTCGCCGGCGCGGCGGTGAGGATGCTTTCCAGGGCCTGCATGGCGGCGTCTGGATCGCCGGACTTGAAGCGGACCACGAGGCGCTCCCAGTATTTCCCGCCGGAGTCTTCCGTGACCGTGATCGAGGAAGGGTTGGAGGTTTTCTTTTCCGTGGTGGCCACGTCATAGCCAATGCCGAGGCGTCCGCCGGTGAGGTGGCGGGTCCAGTCGGTCGGGATGGCTTCAGTGGCTAACATCGGGGAAGGGTCACCAGATCAGAAAGAGGTAGAACGCGAACCAGCCGAGGCCGGACTTGCCATCCGTTTTGATGAGCACGGCGGCACACACCAGCGCGGCGCACATGCTGGAAATGGCTTTGGCTTCGTGAATGCTCATGCAGCTTTCAGTGGCTCGCTCAGATCGAGGCCGGTGCAGGATTCCTGGCCTAGGAGCTGGGCGGCGGTGATGAGGTGGCGAGGGATGGCGGCGGTGCCGCTGGCGAGGAACTTGAGGAGATAGTTGCGATCGAAGGCGGGCTTGCTCAGTGCCAGGCGGCGGGCCTCATCGATCGTGACCGGCTCGCCGGTGCGGGGGTGATAGAGCGGGAGGCCGGCGGCCTCGGCATCGTAGGCGTCCACGCGGTGGACGGGATAGCCACTCTCCGTCTCGAACCAGTTTCCGCGAGGGTTGACTTTGAACTCCCGGGTGCCGGGGTTCAGGATCTCATGGGTGGGATGGGTGTCATCGGCGGCCGGGGTGGTGGCCATGATCATCATCCACTTGGGATTCCGGGAGATGATGGGTTCCACGGCATCATAGACGCCTTCGAAGTCCGGCCAGAAGGCGATCTCATCCCCGAACACGTCCCCGGAGAAACCGCGTGCGGTCATCGGGTTGGGAGCGACCACGCGGGAGCGGCTGTAAAGGGTGCGGCTGTGCCAGATCTTCACTTCGAGCTTGGAGGCCTCGAACAGCTCGGCCACGTCGTCAATGCCGAGGCCGTCGATGTTGGTGGTGAGCTGCTGGCCCTTGGCCTCAGCGGCCTGGCGAAACATATCGAGCAGAACATTCCAGATGGCGATCTCCTTCAGGATGTTTTCCTGGCCCATGAGGATGGAGGCGGAGACAAAATAGACCGAATGATTCTTCATCGACATCATGCGATCGAGGGCCTTTGCGCCGAGGGTGTGGCTCTTCCCGAACTGGCGACGCCAGAGCATGAAAAAGATGCGGAGCTTTGCCCAGAACACCTCTTCCTGTGGGGGGAAGAACTTGATGAGCGGCTGAGTCATGCCACCTCCTTTTCTTCAGGCGGCTTGCCAAATAGCAGGCCGCGAATGAGGTCCATCTGAACGTGTTTTGGCTTGCCGCTTTCGAGGATGGCGACGGCCTCGGGCGTGCGAGCCCATTCGATGAACATGTTGACGGTCTGGGTCTCGAACTTCTTTTGATTGAGGGCCTGCTGGCGATCGAGGATGCGAAGGCGCTTCTTGTCGTTCTTGTCCTTTTCCTCGCGTTGGTCATTCCGCCGGATCTTGGCCACGGCATCGGTGAGCTTTTGCAGGCGACCGATCGGATCGTCCGGTTCCTCAGATCCTTCATCGGCATGGATGAGGGCTTCCAGGTTGCCGAGGATGTGGCCGGCGATGGCGGCCTCCGCGCCTTTGGCGATGTTTCCGCCGTTGGCCTTTGCCATCGAAATGGAAAAGTCCGTGAGGGTCTTGAGGGCCTCGGCTTTTTCGTTGTCCGCGATCCAGTCCTTGTATCCGCCGAGTCGCCACTCGGAGAGGTTCTGAGCATTCGCCGGCACACCTTCGAAGTGGGCTTCCCAGATCTTGACGGCCTCCGGCTGGTCATTGAGCCAGGCGAGGATCACGGGCGCGGTCTGACCGTCCAGCAGACGCTGGTTCACCTCGCGGCGGAGGTGGTTGGGAAGACGGGCGATTTTTCCTTGGCGGGCCACGGTGGTGAAGAAAATTCGAGATGCGAAATCTGAAATTCGAAACGGTTAGAGATGATCGAATGACCAGGCGACGATCAGGGCGGTGAGGACCAGGACGCCGATGGACAGGAGACAGATCATGATCACCTGAGATATTTACAAACAATGACCACCCCGCCGATGAGAGCCCCGAACGTAATCGCGAGACCTTGCCAATCGTTGGAAGTGATAGTTAAAAGGGTCATAGATCGAGTTTGGTTTTTATCCACTGGATGAAGCTGAAGAAGAACCCGCCGAGCCACAGGGCGGCGAGGAACTGAAGAGCGATCGAGCTAAGTGGCTGCGGCCAATGTCTGCCGATGTGAACCGCGCCCAGGACAGCGGCGGCCGTCGTGAGCGCGTTGAAAAGGATGAAGAAGATGAAGGGGAGCTGGTTCACTAGATGAGTTTCATGAGAAGGTGGGGTCTGGGGTTGGTGATCAGTGATCAGTGATCGGTGATCAGACAACGCGACTTGAGTTGCCTTGCAGGCGATCGAGGTGGCGGAGACGGCGGACTCCGATCACGCGGGAGGCTGGAAACGCGGTGATGTTCACCTCATCGCCTTGGTTTCCACCCAGCAGGTAAACGAGGCCGCGCTTGACGGCGTAGTGATCGAGGAAGGCGACATGTCCCTCCCAAGATTTTGGAGAGACGCGCCAAAGGATGATCACGTCACCAGGGCGGGCCTGTTCGAGGGGGATCTTCTCCCCGACATTGAGCCAGGATCTGGCGACCAGGCTGCCGGTGCGTTCGTATCCGGATTCTTCCGCGCAGATGTTGGCGAATGCGGAGCACCAGCTGGTGTCCTCACTCTTGATGGCGGCCACGACACGGCGGAGCCAGCCGAGGATTCGAGAGTTGCTTTTCGGGCCAGGGATTTCCTTGGTGCCGAGATAAAGCCGGGCGACGTCGTAGGGAGTGATCATGGAGTTGGAGGAGGGTCGAGCAGCAGCGCCCACCGGGGAGGACACGGCCCGGTCAGCTCTGCTGCTCGTTTCCTTGCGGAAAAGGGAAAGGAACCAGTCGAAGGGGTTCACTTATCGGGGAAGACCGGTGTGGAGTAACTGAGGCCAAGGCCGGACTTGCTGCCATAGGAGGCCCGCAGGCCAGAGCGGGCATCCTCCAGGGAAATGGACAGCGGGACCTGGCAGCTAGAGCAGACCAGCGCGAAGATGAGGGCGGCGATCCAGACCAGTGCGGGGCACTTGACGCGGAAGGAATCGTTTTTCTGGCCGTCATCCAGGTAGTCACCCCAAGCCAAAGCGAAATGAACCAGGGCGGCCCCGATGGGCGGGATGATGGCAAACCATTTTCCCCAGCCGGCGGGGAAGATGGAGGTGAAACCGGAGAGGTCGAGAGCGCCGAGGGCGGTGCCCAGAGCGGCGATACCCGCGAGGATGGCAAGGATGCGTTTGTTCATGAGAGTGTGCTAGTTTTCAGTGTGAAGTTTTCAGGGAAGACTTAGCCCTCGCGCTCGTGTTCGATGATGCCCTTGGCGGTGGCCTGGTAGCGGCGGGTAGATCCGCCGAGGGGATCAGACTCGTCCTCCACGTGTTCGAGGCTGGTGAGGAAGATCAGGGCGCTGGTGACCTGATCGAGGGTGAAGCCATGCTCGCGCTTGAGCGCGAAGTGGATGGTCTCAGCGGTCTGGCTGATGGCCGGGCGCTCGGCGAGATAGGCGCGAACGATGCGCCGGATGTGTGCTTTGTCCTCTGGCATGGGAGTGGATCAGTGTCCGCCACGGGCGGCGGCTTTTGCCGGCGCGGCGGGTAAGGTTTCGGTGCGGCCTTCCAGGCGGCCGATGGCCAGCGCGAAGTCTTGAGTGAAGCGGGCCATCGTGGCTTCCAGATGCCCGATGCGGGTCTTGATCTCGCCGAGCGATTCGCCAATGCGGCGTTCCATTCGCTTTTCCAGCTCGGCCACCTCGCCTTTTGTTGCGTAGGTTTCGTGATCCGGCGGAGATTTCCGGAGCTTACTCCAGATCGAGACGCCCTTCTCTGCTGCCACGGCGAGGGCGAAAAGGCCGAGGGCCAGCAGGCCGATCAGGACCGTGTTCGGGGGCAATGGCCCGATCTCATTGGAGGCCTGAGCAAGGAGGTGATAGGCGGCAGCGGGGACCATGCAGCGGAGACGCTACAAGGCCCACGCGCCACGGTGCATCCGTGCGTGGCGGGAGTGGCGGAAGTTCCAAGGTCCAACGGCCAAGTTCCAATGGCCAGGTGGTAATCGGGCTACTAGAGCCCTTCCAGATTTGCCTTATCGGCGGCATCCTTCTGAGCCTTCTGATGAAGGGCAAATGCCTCGGTCAGGATTACAAAGGCTTTTTGAAATGAATCATAGCGAGCGTGACGCTTGCCATCTTTGGACTTCCAGAAAGGATTTACTTCAAAAAGTTGCTCACCTTTTTTCCATTCTGAGTCTCCTTTGTTTGACTCCAGCAGCTTTTCTCTCTCAGCATTGGAAAGCTCCTCCCTTCCCATCACCCCTTCATCGGTGAGCTTCATATAAAAAATCTGGTGAGCGTGCCCCTCCCAGAACCATACCATAATTCCGAGCCCGGCTTTCTTATAAACGATAGTTTGTTCGGCTTTATCTATTTTGACGGGATCGCCATAGCGTTTCGAACATTCTTCCGGTGTCTCTCCGATGCGGGCGCTCGCAATGGACGGAAACAAAATAAGGACGTAAAGCAGTGATTTCATGGCTGATTTTCGAAATTTAGGATGATCCAATCGTTGTATTCATCAATTCTGGAGTGTGCTTCCTTTAGCCATTTTGCCCGGATGTTAGCATTTCCAGAGTGATGAAGCTGCATAAGTCTCACGCGGATTTCTTCCAGCACCTCGTGGATGTGTTCGTCCGTGTTAAGGGCTTGGCCTCGTTTTGCACGATCAAAAGCCCTGGATCTGGCTATTGAAGCACCGTCGTCTTCCAAACTTGCGACAGAATTGGAACCATAAACTCTTTCAGGTTCCCGAAGCGAATTGCCTTCGGGGTTGGAAAGGTCATTTAGCATCGGCCCATCACCATCGATCAGCCAGCGTGACGCAACGCTGAGAACTTCCGACAGTTCGATCATCGTCTTCCTTCTTGGAATCGAGCCTTCAAACCATCTCGCGACGGTGCTCCAGGCTGTTCCCATGTCCCTTGCGAGATCGGATTGGCTGATTTTTCGAAGCTCCATGGCTTCACGCAATCTCGCAGCGAAAGTTTCTGCGTTGCGTGATTTTTCTGTTGTCATGATGTGCGTTGCGCGATTCTTTTGCGGCATGCCCGTTGCGGGCCACACAAGATGGACACCAAAGCCGTTCTAGCCAAGCCGAGAAAGCGATCGCGCAAATTGCGCGGCGTCCAATTTCCGGGAATCACCGCCGATGCGGTCACTCTTCAAGTGGACCGCGTTCACCTCTTCCGCGTGCTCAAGGGCGAGCGTAAAAGCGCCAGTCTCATGGCCCGCTATGAGGCTCTTCAGCTTCAGAAGAAGGGGGGGGCACAATGATCCTGGTCAATCATGGTCTGCGCTTCCGGTCGATCACGGCCAAGCAGCCGGCCTCGGCTCAGGCCTTTGCTGAGGGTGCCGAATGCGCCGCTCTGCTGAAAAAGCGGGGCTGGACGCATCAAGCGGCGGCCCGTGCTCTGGGAGTTTCCTATGAGCATCTGAACCGTGTGCTGAATGGGCACCGGGAAAGCGCCTCTCTCCTCACCAAGATCAAGGGCCTTCCAGTCCGGGAAATGGAGGTGGCCCAGTGAGCGATCTGCTGATCGATCTGCTGGTGCTGCGGGCCAAGGCCTCAGCGAGCGCCAATGACGCCTTTGATCGTGGCCAGTTGGCCGGGATCGAGTCCGCCATCCTTCTTGCCAAGGGCCGCATGGCCTCTGGCGACATCCACGAGGCTGAGCAAAAGGCGATCATCCGCCTTCGCAATGAGGAGGTGGCCCGTGGCTAAGATTCACTATCTCAGCCCGGCGGACATGGTGCCGCACCCGATGCTTGCGCGTGTAGGAATGATGCGCGGTCTAGCGGAAGACTTCGCTGCCAAGGCGCGGAAATCCGGCAAAAACCGGGAGGAAAACAAGGAGAAGGCTGCGGAGCTCCAAGGTGACTGGCTGGCCTTCCTGGATTCCGTCCGTGAGGATGGAATCATCGAACCGCTGAAGGTTTGTCGGGTGCCTGAAGACGACGCCTGGCATGGCACCAAGACGTGGTATGTGGTCGATGGTCGCAACCGTTGGACCGCTGCCGGCGAGCTGGAATTGCGCAGCGTGCCGGTGATCAAGGTGAGCGCGGAGGATGCTCCGGACATCATCGCCGCCACGGTTGCAGGCCGCCGTCACTACACCAAGGCTGCGACGGCTTATCTGGCCATCCTGCTGCATCCTGACTTCGCCACGGAAGGCGAGGCGCGGAAAAAGCAGGGGCTCAAAGTAGGGGTCGCTGCCCCGTCCCGCACAGAATGCGGAACGGCAACCTCCGCACTCAGCGCGGAAGTGCTCGCTGAGAAGTTCTCCGTCTCTCCGCGCTTGCTTGAACAAGCCGCTGAGCTTTTCCGCCTGGTGAATGCCAATCCGCGATTCGGCCCGGAGGCTGAGGCGGATGTGTGGGCCGGATGCGGCCTGGGCGGGATTCTGGCTGGGATGAAGTCCCTGATCGCTACCGGAGGCCGGGCTGAAATGCAAAGTGCCGAATACAAGGCCGCTGCCGCTGCATGGGGCGCGGTCACGAAGTTCGAATCCGCCTGCAAAGCCACCTGGGAGCGTTGGGACGTGCTGGATGCCGAGCGCCGCGAGGCCGCTGTGGAGACCGTGAAGGCCGCGCTGGCCGCCGCTCCTGAGCCCCTCCGTGCCATTCTGAAGACTGCCCTCTAACAGCCCGCCAAAACCATGAAGCCCACCTCACTCAAACGCGGTCAGAAGGTTCAGTTCACCTGCATCGGAGGCACCTTCACCTTCACGTTTCTGCGTCGCGACCGCGAGGTCCGCCCGGCCCGCAACTGGTTTCAGTGTGACGATTTCCGAGGCCTCAACGGCCCTGATGACGACGGCAAAACCCCGCTGAGCGACTACGACGTTTCGCGCAAATGCCAGCCAGCCTAACCTTTCCATGACTCCGCCCGAAAAGTCCGCCCTCGTCGCCCGCGTGTCCCATGCCATGGGAGCGGGCCTGTCCCTCCGCATGGCCTGCCAGCAGGTGGGAGTCTCGGCGGCGTCCTATCTCCGCTGGAAAGCGGCGCTGGATGCTGCCGAGGGGGATGCCTGGGCGGCCTTGACGGCCAAGAAACCGACCGGTCGCCCGCCATCGATCACCTTTTCCGATGAGGAACTGGCGATTGCACGCTGGCACCGGATGACAAAGGCCTCGCTGGAGATCGCGCTGTTCTTTTTCATGAAGGATCCGGATGTCTCGCCGGAAACGGTGGCGGCGCTCCGCCAGATCGAAGAGCGCGGCCTGGAGACCGGGAAAGCTGCCGCCTGGCCACTGTCGGTGCAGCGTGCTTTCCATGTCACGGATGATCAACGCGCCCGTTTCCGGGGGCAAAAGGCGGCGATGGAGACGGAAATGGTCACCCGCCGGGGTCATCTGTGGATCGATGAGGAAGGGACCGTTCACGATCTGCTGGCTGGCGAGCTGTGGGAGCTGGATGACTACTCATGCAATCAGGCCTTTACCTATCGCGACCCGCAGAGCGGGGAGCTTCGCGTGGGCCGCCAGACGCTGGCCGCGATCGACTACGCCTCCGCCCGCTTGCTCGGCTTTGACCTGATCGGTCGGGAGCGGGATGCCTATCGAGGCGAGGATGTGGTCCGCTACATCGGCCGTCTCTTCCGTGCGCACGGTGTGCCGCGCTTCCTCCGCCTCGAACGCGGCACCTGGGAAAGCTCCTACGTCCACGGCATCGAATGCGCGGGCCTGACTGGCCTGTGGGGTGGCCTGGATGCGCTGTGCAACATCCAGCACGTTTTCAAATCGAAGGGCAAGGGCCTGATGGAAGGCTCCTTCAACCATCTTCAGAACTGGCTGGCCCATGCAGGCCGCGACCTCGGCCGCTACGCTGGTGAGTTCCAGGCTTCCGCGAAGGCGCATCGCCAGGTGAAGAGCGCCAAGAGCCTGACCGATCCGCGCCTGGCTGGATTCTGGTCCCAGGAAGATGCCGCCGCCGCCCATGTGGAGGCCGCCAAGATCATCAACTCCCGCCCCAAGAACCGGAAGGCCCTCGGCGAGCGCGTGAGCCCGAATGACCTGGTGGCCCGCCAGGGTTGGAACACGCTGCCGCTCCCGGAATCGGAAGCCTGGCGTCTGCTGCCCTACAAGAAGCGGACCATCATCCGCGATGGCCACGCCACGGTGAACCCCGGCGGCGGATGGCCGGAGCTTTCCTTCGTCGTGAACGGTCACGACGGCCTCTATCTCGAAAACGGCCACGCCATCCTGGTGGCCTATGACCCGCTCGATCCGGCTTCCGGGGCCTACGTGGCGAATGCGGATCAGACTCCCAAGAACCGCGCCGGATGGGGCGTGGGCCAGTGCCTGGTGGCCGCCGCGCCGTATGCCGCCGCCGCTCCCCAGGTGAACCTTTCCGGCCGCCGGCATGAGTCGATCGATCTCCGCCGCCGCGCCTCTGCTGCCGGGGCGACTGACTTCCGCGCCGTGGTGGCCGGGGCTCCCGGAGCCCGCGAGGCCGCCGCCTTCGATGGCACCGGCCGTGCCGCCGCCGGAGGCTCCCTAGCTCCCATTTCCCGCCCCGCGCCCGCGAAGCCCGCCACGGCCCGGCCAGAGGGCCGCGCAGGCCTGGCCCCGGCCCCGCGAGTCTCCGGCGGAGATGAGGCCGCGCTGTTCGGAGTCGATCGCGCCGAGCAGCTCCGCCGCCTCGAAGAGGAGGCCGCCAAACACTTTTGAGCCATTGGCTCAGATCCAGAGGACACAACAATGAAAACCGTATCATCACCCGAACACGCTGCCGCGCTCCGCTTGGAAGCGACGGCCGCTGCCCGGCTCGGCCACACGACTGAGCCATCCACTCCGCTGCTGATCGAGGGCATCCTCGTCGGCCGCTATCTGACCGTCCGCATGCCGGATGGTGCCGAATGGAAATACACCCTGGCCGTGCCGGAGCCGGTGGGCTTCCAGCGCGTGCTGATGGTCCTGATCGATCAGGCCGCGCCTCAGGCCGCCCCAGTGTTTCAACCCGATCGCGAAGGGGTTTTTCCCTACGTCGGAACTGCCAGCCGCTACGCCGTGGAGAGGGGGGCCGCAGCATGAGCCGAGACGAAATCGCCCTTGAGATGATGACGGCGCTGATGGGGAGTCCTTTGTTTGAGGAACTCATTGCCGACACGAACGGAGAAGATGAGGCCTGGGAGGCATTGGCTCACAACGTGGCAGTGGATGCGTTCAAGTTCGCCGATGCCTTCATTGCAGTCTCCAACGAAGGAAAGGAGGGCTTCGAGTCATGAGCTTCGCCGCCCTTTCGCATCCGGAAGCTGCTCAGGAGATGGCTGATGAGCTGGTGGGCATCGCCCGCTCGATCTCGGCCTATCAGGACCGGACGGCTCCCCGCCTCAGCAATGAGCAGATGCTCCGCACCTATCCGGGTCTGGGATCCACGAAAACCTATCGTGCCCTGACCTCTGGAAATGTGGATGGCCTGATCGCCGCCAATCATTTGCCGAAATACCGCGCCGTCTGGGATCAGATCCAGGCCACCACCGGGGCCGATGGCCGGGAGGAACTCTACAATGACCTCACGCCGGCCTTCGAATGCTCCATGGCTGCCGCTGGCCTCATTCCTCAGCGTGGAAAAGCGCGGCTGGTCCTGATCGAGGGACCGACCGGCAGCGGGAAAAGCTCTTCGCTCAGCATCATCGCCAGCAAATACGCCGGCCAGGTGGTGATCGTGGAGGCCACGGATGCCTGGCAAAGCCCGATGGCGATGTTCCGGGACTTCCTGGTGGCGCTCGGCTGCTTTTCCGCCGCCCAGGTGGAAGAGGGAAAGATCCCGAACCAGAAAGCGGAGTGCCAGCGTCTGGTCCTGGCCGCGCTGAAGAGCAAGCGCATCGTGGTGGCGATCGATGAGGCCCAGCACGGCGGCGCGCCGATGCTGAATTTCATCAAGACGGCCATCAATCAGACCGATTCCCTCTTCATCGTCGCCACGATCGACACCCTGTGGGGCAAGCTGGCCCGCCAGTTCTGGGAAGAGGCGAAGCAGCTGGTTTACAACCGCCTGTTCGAGCGCGTTCGCCTGGCACCGCCGAGCCCGGAGGATGTGGAAACCTTCCTGACCCGCCGCGTGCCGCGCCTGGAAGCCATGGAGTGGCGGAATGCCTCCGCGAAGGTGGCCGAGATCGCCAGGGCCTTCGGTGGATTCGCCTTCCTGCGGCACCTCGCCGAGCAGCTGGCGGCCGTGACGGCAGAGATCACGCCCACCCTCATCGCGGACAAGGCGGAGGACCTCAAGAAGAGCCTTCAGACCCGCTGAGGGCCGAAAGCACGAAATCCGAAATCTGAAATTCGAAATACGAAACCATGTCTGATCACTTCCATTCCCCAATCACCATCAAGGACGGCATCACGCTGCTGGGCCAGCTCGATCTGATCGAGTTCGCCGTGATGGCTTCCATCTCTGGCGATGCCTCCGGGCCTCTCACGGCCTCGCCGCCGATGCGGCGGAGCCTGGCCACCATCATCGCCGATTCCGCCCGTGCGCTGGACCAGCTGGCCGCCCGGATCGATCCGCTCCGCATGCCGGTGCTCCCGGCTCCGGAGGGCCTGAACGCTGCCACCGTGTTTGCCGATTCCCTGGCAGACGGCTGAGCCCATCCACCCCTCACCTCCACTCCCATCATGACTACTGCCAAGAAACTACTCCAGAAACTCCGCATCATTCCCATCGCCTCGCGTGACGAGGCCACCGGAATCGCCATCGCCACCGCCCAGCTGAAGCTCGAACAGGACCGCGTGGCCCTGATCCGGGATCAGAAATTGGAAGAGCTGAAGATGGAGTTCGATCTCCAGATCGAGGAACTCGGGCGGGCGATCACGCTCAATACCAAACGCCTTGCCGGCTGGGCTGTGACCAATCGCCAGGCTGAATTCGGCGAGAAGCAATCCATCACCCTGGGCGGCCACAAGCTGGCTTTCCGTGAGGGCACCGGAAAGGTCACCTACGAGGGTGAAACCAAGGAGGAAGACGTTCTCGATCTCCTGCTGGCCTGTGAGGACGAGTCCGTGGCGGAGCGATTCGTCACGATCAAGACCTCGCTCAGTAAGACGGCCGTTCTCGCCGCCTGGCGGAACTCCACTCCGCTCCGCGAGCTGCTGGCCAGCACCGGCATCCGCGTGTTGAAGGAAGAGAAGTTCAGCTTCGAACCGGATCGCGATGCGGTCCCGGATGCGGCCCCGGTGGCGACTGGAAAGGCGGTGGCCTGATGAGCGCGGACTCCGTTCTGACCGGCACCCTAGCCTTTCTGGCTCCCGTTTCGCTGGCGGTCCTGGTCCTGAGCCTGAGCGGCGGACTGAAGAAACGCCGCCGCCGGATCAACGCCAGCCTCCGCTACTGGCGGGGCAAGCCGTCCTAAACGCCCCTTCACTCCACAAAACCACACGCTTATGAGCCTCAAGAGGACACACGAAAAGACTCAGCGCCCCAGCTCCACCACCCGCCCAGGTCGCGGCGGAGTCTATCGCCTAGGCCAGCGCCGAACTGGTGCTGGCCCGGAGGGGCTCAGCAAGCTGCAAAAGGCCCGCATCGCCCAGGTGGCTCGGGAGGCATTCGATTTCCAGGATCGACTTGGAAACATCAATGCCATCCCGGGCCTCACTGAGTCCAAGCAGTTTGAAGCCTGGCGGCGCGGCGAGCAGCTGGCGGCGGTCCGGATCGCCAGCTTGACCGAATGCCAGAACGAACACTTCCGCCCGCTGCTGGCCCATTTCCTCACCCTCGCCGGTCGGGACGATGAGGCCTTCCGATACCAGATGAAGACGGGCCGCGTGAAAGATCATGGCCCGGTGGAAGACACTCACGAGAACCGCGAGCTGTGGCGGGCGAAGATTTCTCAGGCCCTGATCGAGCACGCTGGAAAGCTCATCGAAGGGGCTCCGACCTACAATGCAAGGATCGCCGCTGCCGTGGCCGAGAACGGCGGCCAGATCCGCACCGGCTACGTGCTCGCCATCGCGCAGCGCCGCTGCAAGGGCCGGTCCATCGCCAGCATCCAGGCGGAGGAACTCCGCTGGGTCTATCTCACGCTGGTGAACCGCATCGCCGCCAAGGAAGGCCGGGGGAAAACCAAGGCCCGGAACAAGAAGCAGACCGCCACCGCCCAGGCGAAGGCGCTGGCCAAGAAGGCGGCCCGCGCTGCCGGTCTGGATGAACCCGCCATCACTCCCCGCGACCATGAGTAAGCCCCTGATCGATCTGGCGTCCGGAAAGCCGCTGGCCACAGGTGTGCGCCAACTGGCTCCCGGGAAGTTCGAAGCCTGCGAGTTCATCCCGGACGATGCCCCACGCTACGGCATGGTCCGCCTGATGCGGCAGACCGATGGCAGTCTGCTGCCGGTCCTCAAGCTCTTCGGCCAATACCGCCGCCTGGCAGGCCTGGCCACGGAGCTGGGCATCCGGGATCTGAGCCAGCGCACGCTCGATCGCCTGGTGGAGACCGGCTTCATCCAGTCCATCCGCCCCTCTCCCTCCGTGATCCTCGTGGACATGGAAAGCCTCTGCCAGCACCTGGAGAACACTCGGGATCCGGAGTTCTGGACGCCCCGCCGCCGCGCTCAATACCGGGACAGCTGGAAGCGCGAAGAAAAAGAATCCTGACATCCACGCCCTCATGAACCCTATCGAAGGTCTCCACTATCGCCTCGCCAGCCTGCATGCCCAGCGTGGCGAGCAGTTCAGGAAAGCCAACCATCCGGACACCGTGCCGGTGGAAGCTCACCAGCATGCCATCCAGGTGGCGAAGCTGGATCAGGACATCGAACTGACCACGGATCTGATCACCAAGGACAAGGTGCTGGTGGAATGGATCGAGAACATCGCCACCTCGATCGAGCGGGAGAAGGTGATCACCGCACCACGTCGCCAGGCGATCAACCGCCTGCGGACCACGGCAGACGGTCTCCGCCGTGAGCTGGGCGACCTCCCACCCCCACCCAAGCCATGAGCAATCCAGTCCTCACCGTCTTGGCTGGGGTTTACTCCGACCTCGCCGCCGCCGAGTCCCACGCGCTGGATCTCATCCAGGCGGCCAACCATGGCCAGCCCCTCAGCAGCGGTGCCATCGCCCGCACTCGAAACGCGATTTCCACCGCTCAGGACCGCTTGGCGCTCCTGGATGACCTCGTGAAGCCCTCCGCGCCCCTCTCGCCGGGGCTCGCCGGGGTCTCTGCCGCCCGATCGCCCCAGCGCCCCACTCTCGGGCAGGGATCGCGGGATTTTTGATCTGAGCGGCCTGTTTTCCACCCATCGAAAAAACCATGAATCACACCCATGATTTCACCCCTCGCTCAGTGCGGGTCGAAAGCCGGATGACAAAGCTCATCCAGCGCGGCCGCGCCCGTTTTGAAGGGGCTTGTCTTGTAGTGCGTGTGCGGAGTCATGATGAACTCCGCATCCGGCCATCGTTCACCAGCCGCGCCTATCGTGCGGCGGTGGAGATCCACACCCGCCGGCAGTCCGGCCTGGTCGCTATTTCCGACACCCGCCGGGGAAAGCCTTATGATGTCATCCTGGACTGTCCCACCTGCTGGGGGCATGAGGACTTCATCCTCGAAACATGGTCCCCGGCCACTCCTTATGACAACGCGAAGGCGTGGGGCCACTGCTATTCATGCTTCCAGCCTGTCACGCTGGAACGGAATCAGGGTGGGCACTGGTCTGCTGATTACACCGCGTCTCATCCCAAGGATCTGGCCCGGCATCATAGAGAGGAGGGCGATGAGTCATGATCGCCACGAAGAACCTCAGCTGGCGTCAACGCGCCCGCGCCATCATTGCCGCCGCGCTCGTGGGCACGGAAGGGCTGTCGCGAAAGGAAGTCCGCCGGCGGATCCGCGAGGCCTATGCTCAGTATCCGCACCCGATGAGCGGCTTCCCTTATAAAGTGTGGTTGGAAGAGCGCCGCTTCGCCCTGGGTGAACGGACCCGCACCCCGCGCATGATCTCCCGCGCTGGCCTGGTGAATCCAGAGACCATCATCACAACCACTGTGCCCTGGGCACGGGATCGCGGTCTCATCGCCCCGGTGGCCGTGCTGGATGTCCACCTTCCCAACGAATCCGCGTCATGATCTCTGCCCGTGAATTCGAGTCCGCTTTCGGCGGAGCCGTCTCACCAGCTCCCGAGCTGAAGGCCTGCCCACACTGTGGCGTGAAGCCTCATGTCGTGAGGTGGCTGAATCCCACTCTCTACTTCGTGGAGTGTGGCAACACGATCGACTGCAAGGCCTGGCCGATGACCGACAAGTTTCCCAAGGAAGCCGATGCGCTGAAAGCCTGGGAGACCGACCAGGTGGATCTGGTGAAGGCGAAGCGGGACTGAAGGTCCAAGTTCCAAGTGCCAACTGACAAGTTCCAACGATGAGCGCCCCTCTCAATACCAAGAAGCCTTTCCGCGTGATCATCTGTTACCGGAAATATCACAACTCGCCACCGTCACACCGGACGATCGAGTGCGACATCGCCAGCGCGGATGCACTCAGCATGTCCAACCTCGGAATTGTGATCGGGAAGGTGATCGAGTTCCACTCCAAGGACGTTTCGGTCATCACCGGCTTTTCCGTCCAGTTCCCTGAAGCCTCTCAATCTTCCAAGTCATGAGTGACACCCATCCCTACCAAGTATTCGCCGTTCATTCCACGCGGGGCAAGATCGAGATCGGTGAGGCCGAGGCCATGCGCGGCATGAGGTTTCTGGAAATCTGGATCTACGGCCGGCCCGTCACTTCCCGTGAGGGTTTCCTCAGTCGTGCGATCGAAGCGGCAGCGGTCCATCTCCCTGATGAAAAGGTCCATCGACTGCCGGCAAAACTCGTGGCGATGCCCTGCATGATTCATTGGATCGCGGCGGCCGATCACATGCCGGACGCTGATCTAACGGTTCTCATTCATCACCCGGAAAATGATGAGCCAGTGTGGCTGGGCTATCACGATGGGGAGACCTGGCGCGATGTCGATGCCACCCGCTGCAAAGTCTCCCACTGGGCAGATCTTCCCCGTTCACCATCCGCGATCGAGAAAGATCCGTTTCAATCTGAGGAGTATCAATTCTTCATTGCCGAGATGGCAAAGACCTGCGAGGCCGACAATGGCCCATGCGATTCCTGTCTCGCAGGCGGCTCCTGTGACGGACCAACAAGGCCGAACTTTGATGATGAGGAATTCGATTCGGATGCGTGGTGTGGTAACTGCGATAACCTTGGAACTATCACGTGCCGCTGTGGCGGCGATCTTTGCGTGTGTGAGAACCAAGGGGAAATCGACTGCCCAGCCTGCCAACCATGAGTGAGAAATGCCAATGCCGAAACGTGGACTGCCCGTCCTGCATGTTTCCGGAACCGGATGAGCTGCTGCATCGCGTGGCTGGTTCTGCTGGTGGCCCGACTCCGGAGCGGTATCGCTGGGCATGGAAGGGCATCATCTTCGACTTTTATCGACTCTGTGAAATACTGGGGATCAAGCATCACGCGCAGGCCCACGCACTCAAGAAACTCATCAGAGCTGGAAGGTCTGTGAAACCCATCGATCAGGACATTGATGAGACGATCGACGCTCTGCTCCGATGGAAGGAAATGCTGATCGAAGATCGACAGAACGATCAAGGCCACCTATGACGACCGGAACCGCCACGCCGCCGCAAATGGAGGCACCTAGCCAAGCCCCCCCGCCCAAACTCGGGACGGGTCGGCATTAGGTGCGCCGCCTTGTTGGGCTTTGTCGGCTTTGATCCGGTCCCGCTCGACGAAGCAAACGAAATGCTGGTGGCGTGGGGCCACAAAATGGGGCCACTGAAACGTGGCAACCAAGGAGCCGCATCGTGCCATGCGCTATGGATGGGAGATGAAGCTCTCGCCGTCGCAACGGCCTCGACGCTCATAATGCCAGTGGTCGGCGGCGGATGCTCATGGATGACCAGAGACAACACAATCGAACTCTCGCGACTGTGTGCGGCTCGCGGCGGCCTATGCCGCGTTGCATTGCGGCTATGGCGGGAATGCGTATTCCCCGCGCTCGGCTATGACTACGCGGTGAGCTACCAAGACGCCGATCTTCACAACGGCAACACCTACCGCTTCGACGGATGGACGCGGGTAGGTCGCGCACGCTCTGGAACCGATACACGCTCTGGCAGGCCGGGGCGTGATAAATGGGTGTGGGCGTGGTCCCGCGAAGGTATTGATTTGCCCAACAGCTAATTATACCGACTTTTCATTCAACTATCATGGCAAAATTCCTCACCACTCCAGTCCCCCACACGGAAGGCGCGGCCTTCATTGAAGGGAAGCCGGCGGTCACTCGCCGGGTGTTTGACCAGCTCGCGCCGGAGCTTCAGGCGCGGGCCTTTCTCGTGACGGGGATCGAGGCGCTGGATGTGGTGGCCCGCGTGCGGGAGCTGACCGCTCAGCTGCCGGTGGGCGGGGATTTCAAGGATCTGCGTGGCCGGATCCTGAATGAGCTGTCTCCCTGGCTGGTGACTTCCACCGATCCGGATGAGCGGGCGAAGCAGCAAAGCGCCGCCTACCGCCGCGCCGAGCTGCTGCTGCGCCTGCATGGCTGGCAGGCCTATGCCCGCACCCAACACGCCCTGATGGAGGAACACGTGGATGTGTTTCCCTATCGGAAGTATCTCTCCAGTGAAGACAACAGGGTCCGCCCGACTCATGCCGCCCTGGACAAGAAGATCCTTCCGGCGAATCACCCGTTCTGGATCAATCATACGCCGCCGTGGGAGTTCAACTGCCGTTGCGACTGCGTGCCGATGACGGCGGAAGAGGTGGGGGAGATCGCCGCCAAGGAAGTGCGGAAGCCGGATGAAGATAAGATCGTGCTACCACCCAGCCAGCTCCGGGAGATCGAGCAAAACCAGCGCCTGGTGAAGCCGGGGGCTCAAGGGTTCTTCGATCTGCGGACGCCTCGCGAAAAGACCGGCGATGGCTACGAATGGCGGCCGGGTGAGGATGCGCTTTCGATCGATCAGATCCTAGCGCGGTTCACTCCAAGCGAGCGACAAGCCTTCGAGGACTTCGCGGCCCGCCAGCGTCTGGAAGATGGGCGGACGCTGCTAGACTGGTGGAAGAATGGCCCCGCCCCGACTCCTGCCCCGGCTCCGGCCGTGGTCCCGCCAGCCCCCGGCCCGATCGTGGCCGTCATCCCGCCTGCTGCGCCCGCGCCCAAGCCAAAGGCGAAGAAAGCTGCCGTGAAACTTCCTACGGATGCGACCGATCGCATGCGGGCTCGAATCGCTACCGCGAACTACAAGACTGAGGTGCCGCTGGGTGGCGGAGTCAATACCACGACCAAGGTGAAGAACGGCGTCCAGGTCGTCTTCAAGTCAGCTGCCGGTGAGGATCCACGGATCCTTCGACCGGGCATTCTTCCTGGTGAGCAATACAAGCGTGAGAAGGCCGCGAGTCTGATCGACCAATACCTTGGCATCAACCTCGTGCCACCCACTGAGATCATCACTCGAAATGGTGAAGTCGGATCCGCTCAGCTTTTCCGGCCTGGATTCAAGACAGTGTTCGATGTCCGCAAGCGGGGAGGCCGTCCTAACATCTCTCCGGATGATGCCAGGAAAATGCAGCTACTGGATGATGTGCTGGGTCACCTCGACCGGCACCAGGGAAACTGGATGCTGAAGTCAAAGAAGGGCTCGCCACACATGGAAGTAGCCCTGATCGACAACGGCCTTTCGCTGTCCTCTCACCCGGATGGCTCCGGCACACGTTTCCCTGGTCCGCTGCATGGAATGCCCTTGGATCCCGAGTCTAACCGCCAGCTGGATGACTTTGTCGCCCGGCGCAATGAGTGGGAATCTGAGGTTGTCTCCCTCGTCGGAAGAGACGCCGTTGATCGCATGTTCCAGCGCATAACCACTTTGAAACAATCCGGATTCGGCATTGCTGCCCCAGTCTTCAACCGCAATTTCCCATGAAAGTTACCCTCACTGATTACACCACTGACACCCCTGAAATCGTAGGTTCCGCCGAGTTGATCGACGGCAAGATCCAGTTCTCCGACATCCACACGCGCCAGCTCTGTGTGGATCTGGCGCTGGATGACGATGGCGAAGTTTCAACAGATGAACCTGAGCGATTTCTTCGCGCCCTGCCAGGCTCCATCTCTGGATCTGCGCTTCGTGCGGAGCTGCATGAATGAAGCCATGATCGACCTCGCCACCATTCCCACGGATGCTCTGATCGATGAGCTGAAGGCGCGGCGCGTGAAGCTGCGTGAGGAGATGCTGGCGATCGATTCCGCCCTGGATGGCCAGCCGGTCACCTGCACGAATCAGGCGCGGCGCTTGGCGGTGAATGCGGCGGCGCTGTGGGAAGTGGACATGGACATGATCTTTCTACGGACTCGCCAGGGGAACATACCCGAGGCCCGCCAGGCGGTGGCCCTGATCCTCCGGACCCGGCATCAATTCACGTTTCAGGAGATCGGCGATGTGCTGGGTGGGCTGGATCACGGCACCATCATTCACGCCTGCAAGCAGATGCAGACCCGGCTGAAAACGGATGAAGAACTGGCCAAGCGAGTCACTCGTCTGCTAGAGATGACCTATGCAAGCTGAGTTTCGCCTCGACTCGAACACGCTGAGCCCGGCGCTGGCGAGCCTTTACAAGGCGGTGTCTGATAAGCGCGGCCTGCATGCGGCGATCGGTCTGGGTCTGGCCTCGCTGGGCAAGCGGGCCTTCAATGATGCGAGCCTCCGCCCCGCGCCCTGGGCAAACAAGGCGAACGGCCAGCCCTCGCGTCTGCGGGACACCGGCACGATGGCGAAGAGCATCCGCATGACCTCCGCCACCACGCGGGGAACAACTGTGGGGAGTGATCGGGATTATGCCGCGATTCACCAGCTTGGCGGAAAGACCGCGCCCCACAAGATCCTCCCCAAAAATGGCAAGGCGCTGTTCTGGCCCGGTGCCGCGCATCCGGTGGCCTTCGTGAATCATCCAGGATCGAAGATGCCGCCGCGGCCCTATCTGCCCTTTGATAAGTCTGGCCGTCCTACGCCGCAGGCCATCCGCCTGATCGAGCAGGTGCTCCGCGCCCGAGTGCATAGCAGACCGTGATCGGGTGGCGGGATAACTCCCGCCACTCACGCCAGCCTCCATAGCGGGAAAAAGCCGATGCGGGCACGGTGCCAGCATCTGATGCCTGCCGTAGCCCAGCGCCCCGCTAACAAAGCACTGAACGCCGTGTGTCGGCTTCAGGTGAGGGCGCTCGCCGCGCCAGGCACCAGCCCCGTTCAAAAGGGTCTCATCCCTCTGCCGGATTCCTTGGTGATCTGCCCATGGGGCGAGTCCCAGGACCTCGCTGGCGAGCCGGTGATCTGCAATGAGACCACGCTCCGTGAACTTTCCGCCAATCAGGCCGCCCTCGGATTCGGGGAAGTGGCGCTCGATTGGAATCACAACACCACCCCCAAGTTCGATGCCGAGGGGAAACCGATCCCGCCCGCTGAGCCGCAGCTCGTGGCTGGATACGGCGTGCTCTCCGTGAAGGCCGGCGTGGGCATCGTTTACACCCCCACCACCTGGACGCCGGAAGGTGAGGCCTACTACACGGGCCGGCACTACCGCGACCTGAGCCCCACGGTGGGGAAGAACGAAAAGGGTGAAGTCACCTTCGTGCATTCCGTGGCCCTCACTCGGAACGGCCAGCTCCCAGACGTCCACGCCTACTCCGCTCTTCCACCCATCCTCTCCAAACCAACCGCCTCCATGAATCCTGACTATCGCGCCCTGCTCGCCACTCTCCTGAAGCTCGATCCGGCCACTGTGACGGATGAGGAACTCATCGCCGCCGCTGCCAAGCCTGAAGAGCTTTCCGCCGCGCCTGCTGCTGCTGCCACCAAGCCGGAGGATGTCACCGCGCTGTCCGCCCGCATCGACGCCATGGAGCGGGACAACATTGTCTCTGCCGCCACCGCCCTGGGCAAGGTCATCCCGCTTTCCGCTGAGCAGGTCGCCATCACTCCCATCCCGGTGCTGAAGGCCCTCGCCGCCAGCATCCAGCCCACCGTGGCCCTCGGCACCGCTCCCGGCAAGAACGTGGAGGTGCCAGCGCAGCTCAAGGCCCTGTCCGCTGAGGACAAGGAAGTGTGCCGCCAGCTCGGCATCAAGGAAGAGGACTTCCAAAAGGCCTGATCTCACCCCGCCGCCCGAACCTTCAAACTCCTAGCTCCCGACTCCCATGTCCGCCGCCACCGCTCCCTTCAACGCTCCCGAACTGACCCGGGGTTATCTCAACGTTCCGCTCGCCGCCACGACCAAGATCTACCTTGGCACGCTGGTGGCCCTGAACGCCGCCGGCAATGCCGTCCCCGCCTCTGACACCGCCGCGCTCCGCGTGATCGGTCGCGCTGAGGAAACGATCGACAACTCCGCCGGCGCTGCGGCGGATCGCTCGATCACGGTGAAGCCTGGTATTTTCCAATACCAGAACGACGGCACCAATGCCATCACCAAGGCCCACGTTGGAAAGCCTGCCTACGTGGTGGATGACAACACCGTCGCCAACACGTCCACCAACAAGATCGTCGCGGGCATTGTGGTCCGCGTGGATTCGGAAGGGGTTTTCCTCAACGTCGGCGCGGGCCTGCCCGGTGCCATCGCTGTGGTCCTCGCCTCCACCAACGGCACCGCCGCTGGCGCTGCTGACCTGGCCGCTCTCAAGGCCGAGGCCGAAAAGATCGGGGATGACGTCCGCGCCATCTACGCCGCCCTGGTGCTTCAGGGTCTCCTCGGCTGATTCACCCTCCCCCCATAACTGTCCAACTCCTTCGCTTTAACTCCCGCTGCCATGCAAATCAACGCCGCATCTGTCAACGCCCTGAACAAGGGCTTCCGCGTCATCTTTGACACCGCCCTCCAGGGTGCCGAGCCCGGCTGGCGGGACATCGCCATGGAGACCTCCAGCTCCTCCGCCTCTGAGTCCTACAACTGGCTGGGCGCTGTCCCATCCATGAAGAAGCTCGTGGGTGAGGTGGTCATCGAAAACCTCAGCGCCTCCGAGTGGGAGATCAAGAACGATGAGTTCGAGTCCACCATCGGAGTCAAGCAGGCTGACATCGAGCAGGACCGCGCTGGCATCTACAACCCGATGTTCGCCTCCCTGGGTGCCTCCGCTGGCCAGCATCCCGACGAGCTTGTCGCGGATCTGCTCAACAATGGCTTCACGAGCAAGGACTACACTGGTCTGAATTTCTTCGATGCGAACAAGAAGCACGCGCCCAACGATGTGAAGAGCACCAGCTTTTCCAACAAGGGTGTGGGTGTTCTCAGCGCGGCGAACTACTCGATCGCCAAGAAGAACATCAAGGGCCGCAAGAACGGTGCTGGCCGTGCGATGAAGCTCGGCAAGAAGCTGCTCCTGATCGTGCCTCCCGCTCTGGAAGACACCGCGCTGGAGATCCTCACCGCTGAGAAGAACGCCGCCGGCGCGACGAACATCCAGCGGAACTCCGCTCAGATCGTGGTCCTGCCTGACCTCACCAGTGACACCGCCTGGTTCCTGATCGAGGCCGGTCTGGCTGTGAAGCCGCTCCTCATGCAGTTCGAGAAAAAGCCGACGCTTTCCTCTCTGACCAACATGGAAAGCGATCACGTCTTCAAGAACCACGAGTTCCTCTATCAGGCCTATGGCCGCTACAATGCAGGCTACGGTCTGCCGCAGCTCGCCTACGGTTCCACTGGTGCCGGTGCCTGATCGATTTTCGCCACTCCCCCCGCGAAACCCCCAAACCCGGCGGCGGCTTGTCCCCGCCGGGTTTTTCTTTCCCTCTCATGAGCTACATTTCCCAGGCTGACCTCTCTGCTGAGATCCCCGCTGACTTCGTTCTCCAGGCGCTGGATGACGATGGCGATGGCGTGGCGGATTCTGGCGTCTGGGATCAGATTGCTGCGGCTGCCGATCGCGCCGTGAATGCCTACGTGGGCCGCCGCTACGGCGTGCCGGTCACGCTCGATCCGCTGCCGGACGTGATCACCCAAGCGGCCCTGATCTTCGCCTGTGAGCTGCTTTACCAGCGCCGTGGCCTGCATGGGGAGAAGAACCCCTTCACCAAGCGTGCGAATGGCTGGCGTGACGCGCTGGACCGCATCGCCGCCGGGAAGGAATCCCTCACCGTGACTACTTCCCCCACACGGCCTCCCATTTCCATCATCTCCGAGGCCGCCGGCACTGTGCCGCGTGGCACGCTGAACGGATGAAGGATCAAGTTCTAAAGACCAAGTTCCAATGCTTCTCACATTCGATCTCGATCAAAGCAGTCTTCTGAGTGCGCCACGAGGCGGCGCAAAGGCGGTTTA
Source organism: Verrucomicrobiaceae bacterium (assembly GCA_027485995.1). Lineage (GTDB taxonomy): Bacteria > Verrucomicrobiota > Verrucomicrobiia > Verrucomicrobiales > Akkermansiaceae > Luteolibacter. Next base: position 54,588 of record JAIXPW010000077.1, on the reverse strand, counting down.
TGTCGCAAAATGGGGCCTGCCCTCTGTGTTACGCTTGGAATGCTGGCGCGGTAAAAACCGGGCCACTTTCACTGATCCGGTGATCACCTTCATGGTAAAAGATGCGATCGAGAATGCCGAGTCGCTGGTCACGATCAACGAATGGACGGCAGACTCCACTGGCTACACCGCCGTTCTCAGCTTCAACACGGTGGCATTCAATGAGGCCATCGGCACCGCCAAGAAGCTGGACACCGTCTGCGAGATCCAAATCCAGGCGGAGGAAGGCGACTTTGTTTCCCAGACCGTGCCGCTCTCTGTGCTGCGCCCGGTGATCACGGGCGATGAAGGCACGCCGCTGGCTCAACCTGATCCCGAGCAGTGGCTGGATGCTAGATCTCCCCGGTTTGACAAAACGGCGGTGCTGAACGGCGAAGAGCAGGCACAACTGATCTCCAACTTTGGATTCGGCGACAGTGTGACCCGGAATGTGGGCACGACGGCTGGCACCGTAGCGGCGGGGGATGACTCCCGCTTCAGTGATGCCAGAACCCCTCTGGCTCACACTCACTCCGCTGCTGACATCGCAGATCTTGGCGATGCAGCGACCCGGAATGTGGGCACGGCGGCCGGCACGGTGGCGGCTGGCGATGATGTCAGATTCACTTTCCAGGGCATCACTGGAACTCTCTATGGCAACGCTATTGTGTTTGTTGATCCCTCTGGCACCGATTTGCAGCGGGGAGCTGCTCTAGTTGCCGCATACGAAGCCGCGAAGCTTCTGACGCCAAACGGGCTGGCTCTATCAGCATTCAACCGCGCTGCCGTTTCGATCCCTCCCGGAAACTACAAACTGACGGCCACGTTGACACTTGATGGAGAGTTCGTGGATCTCATTGCCTCTGTGCCCGCTAAGCCCTCTCCGCGTAGGGAGTTTGATGTGGATAACATTGGAGAATCGAACCCGATCGACTTTTCAACCTATCGACCAGGCTTCACTGTGGTCTATTCTGAGACGGATTATGTGAGCACCATCACGCAGCTGGCAGACAATGTGAAGCTTTACGGATTCACCGTCGCACACCTTGGGCTTGGTGTCGGATTTCTTTCGGAAAACCTGTTTCTTGATGCCCTTGATTGGGGTGCGCTTCTGATCGGTCCTGGATGCGACAACGCAACCTCTCTTTATCAGGACATGTATTTCTGGAGTGCGTGCTCAACGTTCGCAACCTGCGGTGGAGTTCGTGCCTATGAAAGCTTTTCGGGAACATGGATTGGATGCGTTTCCAATTCGGCGTCCTTTCGTTGTGGCTACGGCGATAAGATTGCGCCAACGGCAGTTTTCTCAGCAAAAATGTATGATTGCATGGCTGGTCCATTCTCATTTGTTGGAGACTATCCAACAGAGGCCAGAAAGCCATTTTACTCGATTGATCCATCGACCAGATTTGAAAGGTGCGTTTGCATTGGATACTCGTTTGACGGAGTAGAAGGAGCATGCGGATTTGCGGGCTGTAACATCACTGGGATCTCCATTCCAGCCGGAGTCGTGTTTCTTGAATGTGTTGCTGGAAACACTTCATTCGGGATCGGCAATACAATCAATGGCACGTTTATCCGTTGCCGTGGCGGAGCTGGTTGCTTCGGTAGCACGAACAGCGATCCTAGCACGTCTGGAACATTTGCGGGATACGCGGAGGACTGCTTCGCGGGATCAGGATCGTTCGGTGGGAATCAATCCGGCTATGGGGGTAAATGCACCGGAACATTGGTCCGTTGCACGGTGACCGGGAACGAGCTGCCAATGTCTTTAGAGGGCGCTACCATTCGAGATTCAAGGATCACCACAATCACCAGCGGGATAAATGCGGTTGAGCTACTGGATTCCACCAGCGTCATTTCCAACTCGGACATCATTGTGTTCCAAGGCAGCACCGGTGTTCCAATTTACGCTGCCACTGCCAAGAGCGTTGCGGCCTATCACTGCCGCATGAACAACGCATCAAACGATGCGAATGGCCTCGGCGGAAATGTCACAAACCTAGTTCCCACGCCCTACAACGTCGTTTCCGACCATGTTCAGTGACCCGCCACTCCCGCCACTGTCAGATGCAGGCGGTGGGGGAGGCTGGCAGTCTCCGCGTCATGCCGATGACTGCCGACGAGATGCTGCGCTGCGTGGAGAACACGCTCCGCCCTCTCGTGACTGAGCAGCTCGGCGTGCTGGATGTGGCCAGTGATCCAGAGCATGCGATCGAGATGCTGGCCGTGGCCCCGCCCAAGTGGCGCGTGATCATCGGCTGGCCCGGCTACGGTGGCCACCCGGATGCGATTCTCGGCATGGGGCAACACCGGATCTTTGCGATCGTGCAGGCCCCGAAAGGCCTCGCGGTCCGCCAGGCGGAAACGCTTCACCGCTCAGGCCCCGCCGGAGCGCCGCCACTGCTGAGCCGGATCGAGACCGTTTCCCGCTGGTTCCGCGCCATGCGCTTTCCGGATGGCTGCGGAGTCGATTCCAAGGGCTGGGCGCTGGAAGGTTCCAACTGGCTCCTGATCGAAGGTCTGGAGACCCGCCAACACCAGCTCGACTTCGTGGCGGCCGCCGCCCTGCCCGCTGAGCCCACCGTCATCCGCGTCTCCCTGGAAGCTCCCACTGATTCTCTCACCGTCCACTAACCACCTGATCCCATGGCCCTCGCCACTCAATACCCCGGTTTCATCGTCATCGCGGAAGATCCGCAGAACATCATCTTCGGCACCTGCCAGATCTCCGATGCCTTCGGCGAGGTCAAGAGCGCCGGCATCAAGCGCACGGCGGACAAGGAAGAACTCGACAACGCCAAGGGTGCGCTGAAGGCCGCCATCCTCAAGAAGCCGCGTTTCGAGCTGACCCTCAAGGTGCTCTTCACGGCGGAAAAGGATGCCCCGGGCATCGGCGAGCAGATCGTTTTCCCGCTGGTGGAAGTGGTCGGTCGCATCCTGGACATCTCGATCGACTGGGAAGACGCCACCGGCCGCATGATGACCATCCAGGCCACCAAGTGGGACAGCCTTACCGGTGAGACCGCTGAGAGCTACGACGGCAGCGCCTGGACTCCTCTGGTGGACACCGTGGAAGTGGATACCGTAGCCCCCACCATCACCAGCGCCACCATCAACGCGGCGGGTGATCAACTGACCCTCGTGATGAGCGAGCCATGCAGCGTGCCAGTCATCGTGACCGGCATCACGGTGGATGCCAGCGGATCCGGTTCCGTGAGTGCGATCTACGCCTCCGGCAGCGGCACGTCCTCCATCATCTACAATCTCTCCACCCGGATCTATCTCGGCGAGACCTGCACCCTGGCCCACGCGCCGGGCAGCGGCAGCGTCTTCCAGAGTCTGCGCGGCGTGCCACTGGGAGCGATCTCCGCCGGTGCCGTGGTGAATAACTCCAACTACGATTGATCACCCCGCTACCCAGAGGACACCGCATGAATCCACAATTCCCCCTCACCGGTCCAGATCCGGCCTTCCTGCCAAACGGCCAGCCCCGCCCCGTCTGTCCGCAGACGGGCCTTCCGCTGATGACTCAGATGGAGGCGAACTGGCACAGCCATGTTTCCGGCGTGGCCGCCCGCGAGCAGGCCCTGGCCGCCGCTGGCGATCCTGCTGCCACTTCCTCCATGGTCATCGGCGCGGCGTGGGCGCGGGCGGACATGCTGGACGTGGCCGGCATTCCGATGCGGCCGCTTTCCATCGGCACCTTCCTGGCACTGGAAAAGCTCGGCAGCGTCTATGCCGCCGAGAATGCAGACGGATCGCCCATGGTGGTGAAGCAGCTGGACATCGCCCTGGCCGCCCTCGTCTTCCAGCGTCCGGAGTGGGCCTACGAGCTGCTGGAAGCTGGCCAGATCGCGGAGCTGAAACGTGCGGCCGTCGAACTGAGTTTCTCCATGACGGCTCCGGTGCTCAATGCCGTGAACGTCTTCATCAACGGCCAGATGCAAGAGTTCTTCGGCGAGGCCACCCCGGAAAAAAAAAGCAACTCACCCGAGAGCGAACCAAGCCCGGCGCCACCTCCATCACCCGAGCCAGCGGAGGCCCCGTCTGCGGATGGGCTCCCGCCCTCATCGAACTCCTGATGGCGGAATACCGGCAGACCCTTCACGAGGCAGTCTTCCGGTTCCCGATCCGGGCCGCCTTCGCCCTGCTGCCGGTGCGGGCGGAGCGCCTGGGCCACACCGCCAGCGGCCCCGGCTACGGAGACAAGGCCAGCCTTTCAAAGCGTGAGGAAGTCACCGCCTGGCTGAAGGATAACTACCGGATCGTTCCCACCCCTAAGACCCCACAAAAATGAGCCAAGGCATGTTCTACACCCTGGGACTCCAGACCGGGGGTTTCATGAATCCACTGAGCGCCGCCCAGGGCGCGGTGGGCGCGTTCCGGGGATCAATGACCAGCCTGATGGCAAAGGCCGCTCTGGTGGCCGGGCCACTGCTCGGCGTGGCCGGTGCGGCGGGCCTGCTGAAGAAGGCGATCAGTTCCGCTGCCGACATGGAAAGCACCTCAGTGGCGTTCAAGACGCTGGTGGGCGATGCCAACCTGGCGAAGAAGACTCTGAATGAACTGAAGGCGCTGGGAGCTGCCACTCCCTTCGAGTTCCCCGAGCTGGCGGACGCCGGCCGGAAGCTCATCGCCTTCGGTGAAAGCGCCGGCACGGTCACCCAGGCGCTGACCCGCATCGGAGACGTGGCCAGCGGCGTGCAGGCCCCGATCGGAGAAATCGCCGAGATCTACGGCAAGGCCCGCGTCCAGGGCCAGCTCTTCGCGGAGGACATCAACCAGCTGACCGGCCGGGGTATCCCGGTCATTTCCCAGTTCGCGAAGATACTCGGCGTGACCGAATCCGAGGTGAAGGGCCTGGCCTCTGAAGGGAAGATCACCTTCCCGCTGCTCGAACAGGCCTTCATCAACCTGACCTCGAAGGGCGGCCAGTTCTTCAACATGATGCAGGAACAGAGCGGCACGATCAATGGCCTCTGGTCCACTCTCCAGGACAACATCGGCGAGATCTTCCGGATCATCGGCCAGCCGATCAATGACGCCATCCGCCCGATGCTGAAGGATGGCATCGCGATGGCCGGTCGCCTGGGGGAAGGGATGGCCGCCTTCATCGATCTGATGTCCGCCGCCCGTAGCCAGGGGAACTTTGGCGAGCTGATCGGCACCTCGCTGGTGCTGGGTGGCAAGAGCCTGGTGAACGTGCTGCTGTCCGGCGCTCAGTCGGTCACGGCCTATCTGGGCACGGCCCTGCCCATCGCTGCGCTGATCTTCCGCAATGAGATCACCTCGCCGCGCATCCAGGCATTCTTCGAGGCGATCTTCAGCGGCGTGGCGAACCTGCTGCGCTCTGAGCTGGAAGCTGGCGCGGCCACGTTCCTGGATGGGCTTGGCCCTGCCTTCGAGAAGAAAGCATCAGATGTCCGCGATGCGTCCGCTCAGTCTGGCCAGCGTGCCGGGATCTACTTCGGCGCGGCCCGTGCGAACATGAACACGGCGGACATCGGCGGCGAGCTCAATGCCCTGGTGCAGCAGCTGCGGTATGCAGACTTCAAGGGCAATGAGGCCGCCACCAAGGCCAAGGGCACACCCTTCTTCGACCTCACGGAGGACAAGCAGAAGTTCCGGGATCTGGGGAACGCGGCGAATCCTGAGGCGCTGAAGCGTTTCACCGATGCCATCAACGGCACGGCCGTCAAGAAGGCGGGCGAAGAAGGCGCGACGAAGATCAAGACCAGCGCGGACGGTCTGGCCAAGGCCCTCGCGGATGCCAAGAGCAACCTTCAAAAGCCGGTGGCGAAGACTGGCGGTGCGGAAGATGGCGAGGGCGAGGGACGCCGCCGGATCCGGCTGAAGGACTCCGAGGAAAGCTGGCGCGCCCGCATGAATCGCCGGTCCGCCGCCGATAGCAAGCGCCTCCCGGAATCCTCCATGGACGATGCCGAGCACGAAGCCTGGAAGCGCCGCCAAGCTCAGAAGCGCCGTTCCACCCCGCTGAAGAAGCAGATCGACGGCATCAACAACGCCGGCAATCAGGCGGTGGCCGGCGCCAACCGCCCTCCCGCCGCTGATGGCCGGAACCCCTTGCTCGATCCCCTGGAAAAGATCCACGCCGCGCTGATGGGGATCGATGGTCGCCTCACCCTCCTGGAAGCTGTCTGATGTTTGCTGATCTCCATCCCCTGGGCATTCTCATTGCCGCCGCTGATCTCGAATGGGACACGCCGATGTTCCTCATGGAGGAAGAGTCTCCGGCGGGCGACGGTGGGGGCTTTGACGAGGTGACCCGCTCCTACCTGGTCCGCAGTGCCCTGGAGACCGTGAGGGAAGTGGTCCTGACCCATTTTCCCACCGGCACGCGCCTGGGCACGGATACGCTCTGGGTGAAGAAGGGCAGCGGCCGGGAAATGATGCAGGACCTGTTCCTGGTGCAGATCGTTTTCCATGGTCGCATCGGACCTCTGCGCTACTACCGGGAGGCCGCTGGCGTGGTGCAGCAGGGCAGTGCCTCGAACGTCTCAGTCACCACGCCATCCGGCTACCCCTACACCTACCCATCCACCTTCAACGTCCGCTCAAACGAAGCGGTGCTGACCTGCAAGACCAGCTACGTCACCACCACCGCGCCGGATCTGACCAAGCTGGCAGACACCACCAGCGGCACCACCATTGGCTACAATGCGCTGCCCGCCGGCTACCCGAACCTGCCCACAGCGCCCACCAGCAAGTGGGCCGGAATCGCGGATCCGGTTTACATCTACCCCGCCGGATGGGTGCTGGAAGATCGCGGCGGCCCAACGATCCGGGATGCCACCGGCAATGAGGTTTGCTGGGCCGTGACCGATACCCACGTTTTCTACGAACAAGAGCGACCCTCTGGAGGCTGAACCATGGCAGGCGGAGACAAGACCCCGATCCCCCGGTTTCCTCCGGGAAAAATCATTCTGCTGCGCGGATCGACCGCGAACCGGATCATGGACTTGCTGGCCCGTGGCCGCGTCCGCCCCGGAAAGAACGTGACCGTGGATGTCACCCCCACCGGCACCTTCATCAATGCCCTGGGCGGCGGCGCGGCGGCCGATGCCAACTGTCCCTTCGCGGATACCTACATCGACGGCACCGCGATCATGCTCCGTGGCGGGGTGGTGACAGGCGGCGAGGGCTCGATCACCGTTTCCGACACCTCGATCGGGACCGTTTCCTCACCCCCGGCGGATGAAACCCAGGTCTGGCTGGAAGTCTCCTTCAGCGCGGCCGAGGTGGACGATGTTCTGATGCCTGGTGGCGATGCTACCTCAGCCTCGATCGGCTCCGGATCCACGATCCCCTCGAACGATCTGCCCACGGCCGCGAGCACCTCCGGCACCCTTTACATCCCGCTGGGCGATTGGATGGATGACACTTTCCGCCCGGCTGGCTGTGGGAACTTTCAAATCGCCCACTGCCCGGGAACCCTTTCCTACATCCGAGGCTGATGCCGCCCACGATCCAGACCCTTTCCGATTGGAACGCCAGGCTGGCGCTTTGCAACTGCTGCGCCATGCCGGAATGCCCGGCCCCGCAGTTGGTCTGTGAGGCCATCACTGTTGAGCCCTGCGGCTACGAGCTGCCTGTGATCGATGAGGAGACGCCGCCCGCCGAGGACCGATGCACCCTTTACAAGACGCGGACGGATAGCACGACGGAGAGTGGATCTGAGTCAGTGCCGACCACGATTCTCGGATCGCCGGCCCATCGACTGACCACGCTCGCCCGCACCGATACCACCACCTCCGAATTCTATCGAAATGAGGCCGGCGAGTGTGCTGATCGGAGAATTGCGACCAGCCATAGCTACTCCAGTCAGGAAGTTCAGACCTTCGACTCTGATGGTGCCGTGTGGTCAGACCAGACCGATAGCAACACGTCATCCAGCTCCCTCGCTGCCGCCTGCTCTGGATCTTACTCGTTTACCGATGCCGTCGATTCCGAGAACAACGACAGCGGCCCGTACAACATCTGCCCGGTCGTTTCCCACAGCCCAGGGGCAGGCTGGTCATTCTCCGGAAGCACCTATACCAAGTCGGAGGCCATCACTGGCCCGGCCGGCACGCGGACCCTTTCGGTGGTGTTCTCAGATCCCGTCACCCCAGAGACTCTAGCCGCAGAACTGGCCAGCAAGACCTGGGAGGACGATGGCGAGACCGGCGATTGCAGCGCCTCGCGCCTGATTCCGCCGGATTGCCCTGATAGCATTTCCAGCCTGACCAAGGCCCGCTTCCGTTTCCGCATCCCATCCACGCACACCGGGAGCTATTTCAAAATCGAGGCGGACCTGGTTTTTTACCCTGCCGACTGGGAAGAAGAAGGAGGCACGCCGCCCTCGATCGTTTCCGAGCACTCCCTTGAATGGACCGGCCCAGGCGAAGGAGGCGACGATGACCCTTCGCGCCTGACCGACTGGATCGAGATCGAGGCCCCTGAAAGCGCCGGCACCATCCAGATCCGGAACATCGCATTCACCTGCTACCGCCCAACCCTTTATGGAGCCAAGCCCCAGTTCCTCGGCGAGTCATTCATCCCCCCCGAGTAAGCGGACTTTCCCCAGGGTGGCCCACGCCGGCGCTGTCACCTGGAAGCTGAAGGGCGCACCCGCCGGGCAGGGCGACACCTACCAGGGCCAGACCCTGATTCGCCCCTGTCCGACCTGCCCCGGCCGCCACCCGGCCACCCCCTCGCCAGCCCCCGGCGGCACTCCCGCCACCTGACCCTTTTCATGTCAAAAAGCTCGAAAACCCGATGACCCTTTTCAAACTTTCCTAGCGGAAGTGTTCCACGATTTTCGCGAAATTACAAGCGGACGGGGCTTTTTCGTGGGGACCACTGGCGAGGATGGAGAGGGAATCCGTGACCGTGCATCCCTCGTGGCGTGACATGGACCGCCTTCACTGCTGACGACATCAAGGCCCGCATGACTGCGAGCGAGGTCGAGACCTACGAAGGATCTTCCCGCAGCGTCTGGGAGGAAGGCGATACCGAGCCCAGCGTTCCACCTGGCACGCCTGAGCGGCTTCCGATCATCGCCGAGCAGGTCCTCGCACGTTTCCGTGGGGCAATCCTCGAGAACCCCTATGTCACCGAGATGGGTCCAGCGGGGACCCTTCCCGACTTCTGCATTGCCGAGGCCGCTGTCATCGGTCGAGTTGCCGCCATCGGGCTAAACCCGGTGCCGGTCGGAATGACTGACCCTCGCCGCGATGAATACAACCTCGCCAAGGATTTCCTGAAAGCCCTCCCGACCATGAAATCCGGGGCCTTCGGAAGCGACCCAAGCACCGAATCGGCCTCCGCTACCTATGGCGGATCCACCCTCCTCGATTTCTGATCCATGCCCTCAGCCGATCCAATCCAGGCAACGACAAGCATCCCTGACGACGTGGTCGATCCGATGCTCGCGGTGATCCGTACCACATTGGTCGATGCCGCCAGCCTGCCCGAGTTCAAGCCGCAAAACGTCGCGATCATGACGACAGAGAAGTCGGCAGCGGACCTGAACGAGATGATCGTGAGCGCGGTCTCTCGGACTGGTGTCAGTGCGGTGATCATCGCCGGGGGCGGAAAGAACGTCTCGCCCGAGATGGAACAGCCGCGGTTCGAGATCCAGTTCGACATTCAGATCTACACGCAGCGGGCCGTCAACAAGGGGCGCAAGTCCATGCTCCTGACGATGGATGTCATCCGCCTTCTGCACGCTGCCGAAATCAACGTGGTCGGCGTTCCCTGGCAGGAGCGGCTTTCGGCGATCTCCTTCACGCCGATGCCCGATCCCGATTTCGTGGCCTACTCCATCACCTTCCAGAGGGAAACTCAGTTCTGACCATCATGAAATCGACAACCGATGCAGCCGCACCTGCCGAAACAACTGCACCCGCAAGCCCCGTGCAGTTCGCGTGCACGGTCATCGAAAACGGCGCCCTGATCGAAGGCTGCCATCATGCGGCCGGCAAATCGATCCACCTTCCCGAAGCGACCGCCAAAGCACTGGCCGACCTCGGAAAGGTCCGCATCGACGGCGTCTGAACCCATCTCCTGAACCACCAACTCTCAACCAACTACGACCATGGCACAACTCGCCGGATCTGAACTCCTTTTCGCAGGAGCATTAGTATATTTCGCTGTGGAGGCCTCCGGGACCTCCGACAGCGCCACCAAGCCAGCCGCCAACAACTCGGCCTGGAAGGAACTGTTCGCCGTCCAATCATTCAAGCACAAGCCCGTCAAGGTCTCCTCTGAAGATGACATCGTGACCGCTGAAGGCTGGGGACAGGAGATCAATGAATTCTCGGTCGCCGATGATTTCGAGATCACCAGCAAGCGCGCAACCGATCTGTTCCGCCAGCTTCAGATGGGGCTCGCCGGAGCGATCACTCATGGCACCGCTCAGTCGCCGTTTGTCACCAGTGACCGCAAGCTGCGCGGCTGGATCAAAATCCAGGAGCGCAAGCACACCGGCACTGACCACTCGCTGCTCGATGCTTGGATCGAGATCCGTGTCATGGACACGCCGGACATCAAGAAGGGCGTGCAGGAGTTCAAGTTCACCTGCCGCGTGGTGCGTCCGTTCTCGACGCTGAACGCCTACAACCTGCCAGCCTAAGAAAGCGCGAAGCTCGAAATCTGAAATTCGAAACGGACAACTGTCATGCCGCCCACTGTCACCGCTACTGCCGGAAATGCCGGAGGAAACCTCGCCCCAACCGCTCCAGGTCTCAGCACCGGGAGCTCGGCGGGGAATGCCTCTCCAACGGCTCCGGGAACCTCTGGCGGTGCAGCGGGCGGCAACCTTGCGCCGACCGCGCCGGGGCTGTCAAAAGGCGCGGCGGCGGGGGATGCGGAGCCCTCGGCTCCGAGTTCCGCGCTTCTGCTGCAGGCGGCTGGCATCTTGTTCGTTCCAGACTTTACGCCTATCCTTCCAAACAGTGGGACGCTGATTCAGGTGCCAGGGCGGACGGAGTATTCCCGACCGATCTACACGACCACCGGCACCTCGTCGGACGCGCTGGTCAGTCAGGAGCTGCTGCCATCGGGCCCAACTGAAGGGATCTGGTGTGCGGCCTACTATGACGGCACCACATGGAGGTTCGACCTTCGCTATGATGGCGAGTTGATCCTCTACTATCGGTCCGCCTCATCGGCGTTTGCCACGCCGGCCGCAGTGCCGACATGGACGTTCACGGACAATCCGGGAACCTCTCCAGGCGACGACTGGGAGGACGCTCCGGAGAACTTGTTCGGATTCTCGCTGACGGGTGACGGCTGCGTGATCGTGCCGAGCTGCACGCCCGCCCTCGGTGGAGAGACGCTCTACAAGCTGGGTTTGGTCAACGGCTATCCCTACTACGCGAGCGGTGACCCGACATGGGACGGAACCGAATGGCAAAACGCAGACTCCACCTTGGGTTGGGCCGCTGGAGGATACAGCTACGAGATCGACGAGAACGTCTGGTCTCAATCGCCTCAGTCCATCTCCGCGCTCGACGGCTACTATTTCTGCTCGGAAGGCGGCGGCAATGGCCTAATCCGGGCGACCGTAGCTCTACCGGCAGAACCGGACCCGGTGACCAATGCGTTCGCTCCCGATCCGCCATCGGCTCCCGGCCTTTCCGGTGCGTCGTCGGCGGGAAATCGCGCCCCTACGGCCCCTGGTGCCAGCACTGGCAACGCAGGCGGCAACCTCGGTCCAACAGCTCCCGGAGCGATCTCCTGACATCTCATGGCACGACTGAAATCCAACTGGAAGATCACGTTCGATCCGGGCGGGGCCAATGAGGTCGTGCTCGTCGATTATGACGACTACCTGGTCGAGGCATTCAAAGCCCCATGGTCGAACAAGGTGGAGACCAGCGAGCCGCTGGAAGGCGAAAGCGTGGAGACCTTCCCGCAAGGGCAGGTGCGCCGGGACATCAGTCTGAGCGTGTTCAAGGACCATGCCAGCTTCCATGCGTGTCAGGATTTTTGCCTGATGTTCGACGCCGAGCTGCCGTTGGATGTTACATCCACTCTCAAGGTGGAAGTCAGTGGCGGCACCGGGGTTTCGTTCGCCAACGCGGCGTTTGTATCGGGTGAAAGCGTGCCAGTGAAGGGGACGGGATTCCAGTCCCTCACGGCGGTCAAACTCATCGCCGGGAAGGCGACCTCTCTCTAACCGATGGCCGAAGATCTCCAATACACGATCAAATTCAAAACCGTTGCCGAGGGCAATGGAGCCAAGCAGACGGCGGCGGACGTGCAGGCCGTGGCGACTGCGGCGGGCAACGCCAGCAAGACCACGGCGCAGGCCACAACGGCGGCTCAGAGCTACCGGCGCGGACTCGCCGAAATGGGCTTCGAGGCGAAGACGGCCGCGACGGCGACCTACAATCTCGACGCGGCTCTGGCCGGGGTCTCAAACTCCTCAGTGAGGGTCGGCGAGAGTAGCACGAAGGCCGGAAAGGACTCCGCGAAATTTGGGCAGAACATGTTGCAAGCTGCCTACGCTGCGGATGATCTTCAATATGGTCTGCGCGGCATCGTCAACAACGTGCCGATGCTGGCTCAGGCGTTCGGGCTGTCGGCGGGATGGGCTGGCGGAATTGCGATTCTGGCTGTTGCATTGAACCAACTGCTCCCGCTTCTGACCTCGGCAGGCGATGGGATGGCGAATCTGAAGGAGACTTCCTCTGATGTCCTGACCAACGCGGCCAACGCGGCGATCAGCAAGCTGGACAAGCGGAAGGCTGAGCTGGAAGACGAGCAGCAGCGGCTGAAGCTTTCCCTAACACCTGACACCGCTGGAGACGAGGCGAAGCAAAAGGCTCTCGACGCCTACGCGACGCAGATCCAGACCATCGCCACCGTCACGCAGCAGCTCAATCAACTGCTCGGTCGTCAGACCACTGCACTGGAGCAGATGGCGGCTCAGGAACAAGCTGCGGCGGCCAAGCGAGAGGCCGATGCGCAAAAAGCAATCGACGCTGAGAACAAGAAGGTCGAAATGGCTAGGGCCGCACTGCTTCTTGCCCAACAGGACCGTGAAAACAAGGAGCGGCTGAAACAGGATGCCATCTTCGCGGCGGAAATGGCAGAGAAGCAAGTCCGCCATCTTCAGCAACAGAAAGAGGTTTTGGAGTCCATGGCGGAAGGTCCTACATTGGGGAGCAAGCTCTTGGAATCATTGCGAGATCCAAGCGGAATGAATTCCATGCAGGCTGACACGCAATCTCGTGCTCAGCAGTCGCTTCAATCTGCAAACAACGATCTCGACGCTGCCGCCGTGCAGGCCAACACGTTCCGCGATACTGCTGGGAAACTGACGAAGGCACTGGATCGCTTTGATGAAGGGTTGGCGATCGCCACGCAGAATCTCGAACGCCAGCAGGCCGCCAGAGACCAGGAGGTTGAGAATATCTTGAACAAGCAGTTCTCTCAAGGATTGGGAGATAGTTCAAAGAACCTTGCTGAGACCGCGACCGCGATTGCCGGTCAGCTTTCAAGTGCGGTCGGCATGGCCAAGGAGCAAGTGGGAGTGGCTGGAGAGACGGCGAAGGAGATTGAAAGCCTTCTCAAGGACGGTCTAACCACCGAGGAGCTGAAGAAGATCCCTGCCTTGGTGCAGACGCTGGTCGGCACCTACAAGGGCGATGTCCAGGCACTGCAAGAGGTCTTGAAAGGAGTCATCGAAGCCGCCGGACTGACTGCCAGCCAGACCGCGCAACTCCAGCGCGATGTTGCTGACCTGAAGAAACAAGCCGCCAATCGAGGAGCCGGAAGCCCATGAGCATTTCCCCGCAATGGACCATTGAAGGTGAGACCGGGAAGCGACTCAACGCGACCACGCGCACCTTCGCCGAGATTAAGGCGTTCGGCGTGGTGATCGATTTCCCCGACCTTGGGGTGGACACCTGCAAGTTCGCCATCCGGATTGCCTCGCTGGTCCCGGCTGGTGGCGACCTCTATCCGGAGGAAGGGCAAAAGGTGACCGTGTTCAGATCCGGAAGCCGGTTCTTCCAGGGCAAATGCACAAGCGTCGAACAGGACGGACGACTGCTGCGGATCGTCATTTCCGGCGTGGGCTGGGATCTCGAACAGGAGCCTCTGACGAGCACGCAGACCGACTCGATCGGGGCGACGGCAGAGCGGATGAGCTACGCCTTCGCCTCGCAGTCTTTGGCGACATCCTTGTCGACGATCATCACGACGGCCGCGACGCGGGGCGTGCCCATCGCGGTGGGATCACTGGCCAGCACCTTCGCGGCACCGGAGATCACGCTCAAACAGATGTCCTGTGCTCAAGCCGCGGCTGACATCGTGCGGCTGACTCCAGACCTGATGGCGTGGATCGACTACGCGCCTACGACGCCGACCTACAACACAGCTCGCCGGAAATCCGCAACGGTCCGCACGCTGACCGCTGGCGACAATCTGAGCATCCGCCTGCGCAAGGAGATCCAGCTCAAGCGGGACTCCATCACGGTGGCATTCGTGACTCGCGGCACCGATGGTCGCAGGGTGTTTGCCGAGCAGCTCTCTGGCGATGCTGGCACCGCGCAAAGCGGCAGCACGAGCACGACGATCAAGCTCCGGTCCGCAGCGTCTTCCAACAGCGGGAGCTACGTCGGGGCTGAGATCACGATCCTGACCGGCACCGGCAGCGGGCAGACACGAACGATTTCCGCCTACAACGGCACGACCAAGGTCGCCACCGTTTCCACGGCGTGGACGACGACCCCGAGCAACACCAGCACCTATCGGATCGGTGGGGGACTGAGCAGCACCGGCACCGGCGAGGTCTATGTGGTGTCGGGCGAGGAGATCGACACCACCCTGCCGAACGATTACTTCGACTCGGTCAAACTCCAGACCATTTCCGCGACTGGTGACCTCACTGCCGCTGCCCGCGCCCTGGACGATAACCTGAAGGGGATCATCGCGCAGTATGGCACCATCGGTGGAAGCGTGACGACGGTGATCGGCTACTGGACCGGGTTTTCCAGCGGACCGAAAACGGCATCGTCCAGCACGTTCGCGGGAACGGTTTACAAGGCCAACGGCAGCGTGATTTCCGCGACAGGGAAACAGGTGGTGATCGCCGGAGACATTCCCGATTGGTTGGTGAATGAGGTCGGCGCGGTGAAGGCCGATTTGACCTGCGCCTACGTGGCCAGCATCACCGGCTCGAATGGATCGACGACGTTCCCGAACTGGTTCACGGCTCTCGGCTCCCGGAACATCGACACGAAAGGCCAGACCGGTGCATTTGCGAACGCCTCGACCAGCGGCACCGGCAACACGACGTGGATCTGGTGGGTGGCGGTGCCCATCTCGGTCTCGGTCTGGCTGATCGACAACAGCTATCCCACCCTCACGACGGTCTATCGTCCGGCGGATTACTCATTCGTGAATCCGCCCGATGGGTTCGCCAGCGGCATGCAGGAGAGCAACGGCTTCGACGTTTACAGCGGGGACATCTCGTGGAAGTCGGCATTGCCAGGCGGCACCCGCTACCGTGGCACGGTGATCAACCTCGACGGCCATCGGACCGAGTATGCCTCCATGAAGGCCTGCGTGCGCGGCGAGACTCTGGACCTCGATAGCGGCCTGACCACCATCAGCGTGGGGGCACCGCCTCGATTCAGCTACCGCAGTTTCATGGACCGCATCCGCAGCAGGGCCTCCGACAACATCCGCTATCTCACCTGATCCATGCCCATCACCACGCCACCCACTGCGCCACCGTTCCGCGCCGGAAATGGTCCTGCGGCTTCGCGCCAATTCGAGTGCGTGATCGACCGCTCTGGAAACATCCACATGGCGGCCGGCACGGTCGTCAATGCGCGGCAGGGGCAGGTTTTCAACGTGGCCGACAAGGCCGTGGCCGGAGCACGCCAGGCAAGGCCGGATCAGGATGGCGCGCGGACATTCGCCGGGCCTCGTGCATCGGTGTTTCTCGGAGGAAACGGCCGGAACATCAAGGCGACCACCACGGGCGGCACCCTGGTGCCGGTGGGCATCTTCAAGCCGACTATCCCGAACGAGTTCGAAGGGACGTTTGCAGAGGGGAAGAAGATCATTTTCAATGCCGGTGCGGGCACGGCGCGAATCACCGATGGCACGATCGATCTGGCGACCGGGACCGGGTTCACCATCGCTCCGGTGGGCACGTTCAACAGCACCTCTGCCGGGGCTACAACCTACAACGGGGGAGCTGCTTTCACGGTCACCACTACCCTCGAAACCGGGGGCACGATTCCGGGCTGTCTGGTGTCCGCCACGAGCTCACTGATCGACTCGGATGAGTTCACCGCCGTGTCGGTTCAGGAGTATGAAGGCGACGCTCTGAGTGGCTGGTTTCTCACCATCGACGACGCTGGTGTCGGCCTCATCAACGATGGATCGAGCGACGTGGCAGAGCGGGCCAGCGGACCGCCTGACGATCCCTCCGGAGTCTATGTCTCGACGACCTATGGAGCGACGACATGGGGCTACGACGAGACAGCTTTCACAATGCACGTGCAGGTGCTTTCCAGCGTGCCGGTCGAGGGCTGGGTGTATTGCTCAGTGACGGAGTCTGCGCCGGGGGTGATTGCCTCAGTGAGCGGACCGTTCTTCGCGTCCTCGGTGCCGGACAACGCAAGCCCGGTTTACCACGTGCCCATTGCCTACTCGGATGGTGACGGCAACCTTCAGCAGTTCCAGGAAGGCGCGATCCAATGGGGAGGCTTCGAGACCATCCCTTGGGTGACCATTACCTCGGCGGATTTCCTCGCGCTCGATCCGCCCGACACGGACACGATTTACGACATCTACGACCCATGATCCGGAAGGGCTCAAGATACCCAAGAAGGCTGTCACGCGATGGCCGTGATCTGGAGATGCTGATCCGTGGCGAGCGGGTGGTTTGGATCGCTCCGGATACCGTCAAATCGATCTCTCAGGAGTGGCTGGATGAGAACGTGAGGGTCACCTCGTCAGTCTCTAATGACAGCACGGCGCGATGGTTCGAATTGGAGATCGTGATGCCGGATGATTTAACCGGTTCTCCTGAGGACGGATGGAGCAACGGAACGATCAATCTGGCACTCGATTACACGACGGATCTGAGCACTTGGGAGACTATCGATTGGGTCTCGACGCCTGGCACGACGCCGGAATCCGCAGGCACTGGAAAGACCCGGTATTTCGCGCGCGCCTCGGTGCCGGTGATGTGGTTCGAGGTCATGCTGGACCTGCAAATCGGTTCAAATCGATCCGGGCAATCGATCACGGAAATCCATCTGTTTGACACGCTGATCAGCCTTCCGAATTACCCTTATGCGATGCCCGCCGATGCGGCCGCTTTGGAGGCGGATTTGATCGCTGAGGGATTCACTGGCGCGACTGTCTCTGTGACCTCCGCAGCGTTGTCGGTGACCGTGCGAAATCATCTGTCGTCGGGGGCATTTCCTTATGATGTGACCATGTCCGGAAGCTCAGTCACGGCAGTGGCCCCGCATGGGGGATCAACGATCTCATTGCCGAGCTATCCCTACTCGATGCCGTCACAAGAAGCGGACCTTCAGGCAGACCTTCGGACCGCTGGTGTGGATGGTGCCGTGGTGCGTCTTTACGGCGACCAATGGACCATCGACATTCCTGATTGGCTGACGTCCGGGCTGAGTCGGAGCCTCGTTCTGTTCCTCGATCCAGGCGACCCCTATCCAGCTTATGATTTGCAGGGCAATTACGTTGGCGAAAACCCCGACAACTCGGTCGTGGGGACTTTTGGCAACGTGCGTGATCCGATGGGCGATCTGATCCGCGAAGAGCGGAATTGTGCCTTTGCGGTGATGCGGATCGTGGAGGCGCTGCCATGATCCCGGCCTGCATCTTCACCTATGGGGGCGCAGCCTTGCGGGTGCCGTGGGCGGTGCGTGGAGCACGGCTGGCGGGGCTCGTGCCGGTAGTCTGCCAGGATGCGGCCGCACCACTGCAGCCCCACGTTCTCGGCTGGCTGGAGAGCAAGGGCATCGAGATCCGGACGACGGCCTTCCCGAGGCGAGGCAATCTCAATGGCACCGACTGCGCGGCTGGAATCATGGGCGAGTTGGCGACGGCCTGCATTCGGCACAATTCGACCCACGCGCTGAAACTTGACGACGACACCGTGATTGTGCGCCTGGAGAGGTTCCATGCCACTGCCGACACCGCCGTCGGCCTGAGCTGGCCGCAGGCTGGGAGGAACGCAGCCTTCGGTATGGCCTACTCCTTACCGGGGCACGCTGCCGCCGCCGCTGCTGCGCGTTTGGCCACTTTGCCCCTCGACACCAAGGCTCCCGAGGATCTGACCGTGTGGGCGGCACTGGAGGGCGTCTGCGAGCGAGTGCTGATGCCCTTCGACGCGACAGGCGGACCATTCACCGCCCTGCCCATCCACGCCGACGCTGACGAGGCGGTGAAACGGTTTGACGTGATCACCGTTGGCAATCCGCCCGCCGCTGGGTGGGTGGATCGAGACCGGCAGATTGCGCACGAACTCAAGCGAGTGGTCGAGGCATCGCAGAGGCTTCCTCTCAGCGCATCTTCCGCGCTTCCTCGAGGCTGTGATCATCGCGAATGTGCCCATAGGTCCGCATCGCCAGCACGCCGCCGTCCTGATGGCCTCCCCATTTCGAGACAGTGGGAATGTCCACGCCCTTCTCGATCGCTGTCGTCATGAACAGGTGTTTCAGGTCGTGGATCCGGATGTGCGGAATCCCCAAGCGCTTGCATGCGTTGGTCAGGGCGAATCGCGGGGACTTGATCGAAAACACTGGACCGGTGCAGCCCGGATAACGACGGGCGTCCAGAATCCGCTTCAGCGCCTCGAACTTCGGAATGTGCCGGTGCCGGTGGTTCTTCGTGCCGTTTGGGCCTCCAGTGACCTCCAGCCACTGCTTGCCCTCATGCTCCCACCAGAAGTGCCGAACTTCGTTCACGCGCATCCCTGACCACGCCAGCCACTCAACGAAATCGGCGGACTCTTTCGCGGACGGATGGGTCAGGCTCCGGATCGACTTGAGGATCTCCTCGAACTTCTCGCGCTGGGGCAGATGAGAAAGCCCGGTCTGAGGAACTCTCCGGCGTTTCAGATCCGATCCCGGATTGTCACGTCGGGACCCGGACTCCACAAGGATGTCGAACATCATGCGGACGATCCGAAGAGCGCCATTCGCGCGCGTTGCTGACACTCCGCTGGTGAATTGCTTCCACCACACCCGGGCCTCGTCGGCGGTCCAACTCTTCGCGGCTCGATCCGCTGGCAGCGAGCCCTTCACCGCCGTCACGAGCTGGTCGTAGTAGTGGCGAGTGCTGTCCTTGTGGTCGGGGACCGATGCTAGGCGCAGCCGAACGACCTCAAGCGCATCGCCGAGTGTCTTTCCCGCCTCGGGCAGCTTCTTGGCTGCTTTCTGGCGCTGGGCATCCAGCTCGGTGTCTCGCTTCAGCTTCGCAATCCGGAGATCTTTCGTTTCGAGGCTTATTCGAATGACCTTGCCGCCGACCCATGCCCGCAGGTAGTAGGTGCCACCGCGATGTCTCACCAGGTTCTCACCGGCTTTGCTCCACGTTTCGCTCATGCGCCAGAAGTGACGCAGGGAAACGCACAGATCAAGCCGACATGGTCAAACCGCATGGTCAAAGCGGCCTTTCAAGGTCAGGCTTCTGTCAACCGAAGCCTTACACTGTAAAGAAAACGTCCTCGTAGTTCAACGGATAGAACAAGGGTTTCCTAAACTCTAGATCTGGGTTCGATTCCCGGCGGGGATGCTTCCTTTAGATGCAAGCAAAGTGCTAGTTTTCAAGGACTTGAGCAAGTTTCCGGGTGGCGGTTGAAATGCACTGAAAAGCGCGAAAATGCGCCGAATTGCCGATTTTAACCGTAACAAACCGTAACAGGATCGCCCCCGATTTGGCTGGACCGTGAAGCCCCTTCCAGGGCGCGGCGTTTTCGCGGGGCGGGGAGCGAATGGAAGCGGAGCGGGTGAAGGCCTTCCCTTGAATCGAAAGGCCACCCGCTTTCCTTACGGGTTGCGGCGGAAGTGGCCTTTTTGGGGTTTTCAGCCCGAGGATTCCAGTCCCCCACGCCATTGCCGGGAGCCTGTCCCCCTCTCACAAGGTCAACTCTCCCCCTTCTCTTATTCCCAGAGAGAAACCCCAAAAGACCACAGAACCAAGCGCAACAAGGCTTTCAGAGTGGCCTTTCCATTTCGGGGAAGGCCTTTCAAGCAAGGGGATCGACACCCGGAAGTGCAAAGGAATCGAGGGCACAGCGGGAAGGGGCCAGGCGAAGGGACATTGGCACCGGAACCAGTGCCAAAGAAAAGGGCGGGGTGCCTCTCTCGTTCTGGCTGTCAGTTCCAAGACCCACCTCGGGGCCAGGTGGGAAAAAAGATTCCTTACCCCCCGGGGGGAGGGGCAAGGGAAGGAGCGGGGCACTTTCCCCTTCCCGGGGGAAATGGGCAGCGGTTTTTTTCACCGCGCCAGCCGCTTAAATGCCCGGAGTCGGAGGCACTAAGGGAAGGGCTCGGGCCTAAAAGATTCCTTTTGCGAATGGTCCCTAGTGATGCCCGAGAGTCGCCATTCGGGGGAGGGACTGGCCTTTTGGGGCTCGCCCTCCCAACTCGTGCAAGGGGGGCAGGGGGAGCCCTCAGGCGGGCGCGTAGCGGTCACAGGAAGGTGATGGGATACTTTGCCCCCGCAGACAACTCACGCCGGCCAAACTCGAAAGCGCGGCGTTGCGTGTCGATCAGATGCCGCCCCTTGAGCTTCTTGAGACGCCACCCGAGGGCCTTCTTGGGCTCCTTGGCGAATCCCACAATCACGTCGAGCATCCCGTCAGCTTCCGCCCGGTCGAGGATGTCCCCGGTTGTCAGGGTTGGCGGAAGGTCGCGGCTTGCTTCACCGACCAGCGAGCCAATGACGAGGTTGAGGGCGCGGCTTGCTTCATCGCCGCCAACGTCGGCTTTCCTCGGGGCGAAGGGATTCGGGAATCCGAAGCTCGTCACGATGCCGCCAACGATGGCAGACCACTCTTCAAACGAGGCGCGGCGGTTTTCCTTCATCATCGGCATGCCTGCGTCTCGCCAGCATCGCACAAGCAACCACAGGGCCGCGAGCGACCGGGCGCGAGTCTCGGGGGAGAAAAGCCACCCGGGCGTAATCTCGCGTTTGAATGAGCGGCTCGCGGCTTCCCCGGGCTCGAAAAGGTCAATCACCAGGGCGCGGCGGTCGAGGTCTTCACTGATGGCGAGCCCGTTGCCCGTCGCCCATACTTGCGTCACCTTGGGCACCGTCGCCAAGCGTTGCGAATGCATGAGGCGGCACTCATGCACGGGCGAAGTCACAAAGCGGTTGAGGGCTTGCGAGTGAATGCTCTTGCAGTCATCCAAGACGAGGAAGGGCTTGCGGGCGATGGCGGCGGAATCGAGCACCTTTTCAAACTCCGCTTCTGTCTCGGGCTTTCCTGACTCGGGCGGCGGACCATGCACCGGAGCAAGGGCAAGGCGCATGAGAAGGCTTTTCCCGGAGCCCGGTTGGTTCGCGTTGAAAACGATCATCGGGCGGGGCGTGCCTTCATCGAAAAGCGCGTGGCAATAGACGCCAACCATTGCCGCGAGTTGAGCGGCAAAGCTCCGCCTCTTGTGGGGTTGGGATTCGCCCTCGGGATCAAATGGGAAATCCTTCAAGAGTTCATCCCACAGCACCCGCCCCGCTTCCTTTTCGGTCATGTCTTCCGCGTATGGAATGCGGTTGAGCGTGAAGAGCCCCGTGGCAGCGTTGAAGCCCTCAGGGGCAAGTTCCACCGTGCGCGTGTCGCCCTCGCCCTTCCATGATGGCAGGCGGGCTTCGGAAACGGCTTTCAGCTCGCGGAGCTGGTCGCGGAATTGGTCCGCCGCGAGGATCTTGCCAGCGAGGTCTTTGCCGATGGATTCCACCGCCGGCGTGTCTTTCGTCGGGCGGGTGAAGGCGAGGTAACTTTCCACCCATGAGGGGAACCGCTCCGCAGTCATCCCGGCAATGCGGCCGGATTCGTCCACCGTCGAGAGAGTTTCCCCAAACCGGAAGAGCGGGGCGGCGTGAAGTATCATCCCAACCGTCCGGGCGAGGGCGGAAATCGGTTGTGCCAGGGACACAATCGGAAGGCGGCACCCGTCGCCCGGGGCGGGTGTGTCAGTGGCGGCAGCGACCGCCGCGAAGTTCCGGCGGATTTCATCGGGGCCGGTGTCGCCAGTAGCGGCGGGAGGTTTTTCAGGGAAAGACACGGGAGGAAGTCAGGGGCGAAGGTCGAGGATCGAAACGGCGGTTGCTTCCGGGTTGAGCCACAGCAGGCGTTGAGGGCGCGGGGAAGGGTAGGGATTCACTTTTCCATCCTTTCCCCGGGAGCCATGGCGGAGCGTGCCGGGAAGGCGCGTCAAACGGACAGCGGTCATTGCAGCAGCATCCGCCCCGAGAGGGCACAGGATGGGCACCAGGTCATCACGAAGGGAATCCCACTCTTCCTTGCAACTGGCACCCACCCGGCAAAGGGCATGGATCGAGCGACCGCCCGAGGTGTAAACCGCCACAATGGGCAAGGGCAGTTGAACCAAGGCGCGTAGCCACAACTCGGGCGGAGCTTCATCGGATTCCAGAACCATGAACCGCCAAGAGGTCACGACCGCCCCATGACGCCTTCCCATCTTCGGGGAGCCATCGGGGGCGCGGTTGTTAGGGTTTGCCGCCCATCGCCCGGTCACGGGTTGAGCGAGAAACCAAACCCCAAGCGGACCACCCGCCGGCAATGGAGAGGGCACCGCCCCGACTCCCGGTTGCTCGCCAAGACGAAAGGCACCTCGCGAGCATTCCCACAGGAAATCCCCTTGGGAATGCTCCCTCGTGAAGACGAGGACACGCTCCCCCGGAGCATACAGAGAGGACAGCACAAGCTCCGCCGTTGCGATGCCTTGGCCCTTCGGAATCAGGACGGGCGAGCGAGAGGCCAACCACTCCGCCGTGATGGGGAAGGGAGCGCATGCAGCGAAGGCCGCGAGCTTCGCGGGGTCATACAGGGGCCGCTTCGCTCGCTTGGGAGCCACTGGCAGCGGCGGCACGTTGCTGCCAAGCATCGGCGAGCGGGGCGGGCCACTGGCACCGCTCGCTTCCGACTTCCCGATCATGCTCCGCAGCTTCGCGTTGAAATCGTCCACAATGGCCGCGCATGAGGTGTGAAAGCACCGCCCGGTTGGGGCACCTTCCAAGAGCACTTGGAAGTCACGCCGGCCAGTCGAGCCGTTGTGAAGGTGACGACCAGGGCAAGGGGCAAAGCCGTTTTCGTCGGGAGCTTCGCCCAAGAGTTCCGCCGCGATGGCGCGGCGTGTCGCGGGGTTCTCGCTCATTTCCGCCGGCGGGTAATTTGCTTGTAGAATCGAAAGGAGAGTTGCCCAGGAAGCTCTCCCCCATAGACGCCAAACCCATTTCGGAGCCTTCGCCATGTCCTATGGCAAGAGAGACAGACATTGTTGAGGCTTCTCCTTGGGGCAAGGTGCCCGTGGCAGCAAGGGAGGCCGGTGAAGTAGAGAGGAATGGAGGCAAGGAGTGCATCCTTCCGTGATCGAGGAAGACGAGACTTCATTGACGGGAGGGGTTACTTGTTCCGGCGGTTCTTGCGGACCGGCGGACGCGATTCATTTGCCTCAACGAAGTACTCCAAAGAGGAAGCGCGGAATCGCCGCGACCGACCGATGGAAACGACCGGAATTTCGCCTTTGGCGGTGAGGGTGTCGAGAGTGCGCAATGCCACGCCAAGAAAGGCGGCGGCTTGTGCCCGATTGAGTAGATGCGGTGTTGCCTGCATTACCCTGCACCCGAATGTCAAACGGGAGGCATTCCCGAGAGGGGGGGGCACTAAATCGAAGGACTATCTCGCATTGGGAGCGTTGGTTTTTCTCAGCGCTTGGAAAGCGCGGGGGCATGCATTGGTCGCAGTGTTCGCAGAGGTTTTCCCGATCCTTTTCGGGAGAATAGGCCGGGAAAGCTTCATACAACGAAAAGGGCAAATCAGCACTGTCACCATTGAAAAGCCTTGAAAATTCGTCGCATTAAACTGGAAACTAGCAAGTTGCAGAAAGCAGTGGTGCCCTGCGCGGGTCGACTTTCCGCCGGGATGACCAACGCCTCCAGGGGCTTAGAACCGCGCCTCGGAATGCTCAAAAGTGCAACATGTTGCATTTTCTTGGGGTCGAGGCGCAGAATTTTTGGAATATGCTCAATTTCCACGAAATCATCAAAAAGCGCACAATTGTTCTTCGTAAAACGTTCATTATCAATCAATTGAACCCTTGTCTCAAGCGACGGTTTTTTCAGATTGTGCTTGCAAGATCCCAAAATCCTCTTCGGAAGGCATCGTTTGCGATTGCTCGTGCCCGGTCGGCGACTATAATCATCGCCATGGGACGCATCACCACAGACTTCCTCTACAGCACCCCGACGTTCCTTTCGGGTGCTGCCACCGTGTTCAATTTGGCCGGCGGGAGCTTTGAGTTCAACCGCAGCGAAAGCGAATGCGCAGCGGACATTCGTGCCCTAAGGAACGATTTTCAGATGGTTGGTCAAGACATCCGTGACGCGGCAAAGATCGTCAAAGATCAGGCGGTCGTTGAAGCACTGCAGGCCAAGGCATGAGCGGCCCGTCACACGAAGAAAAGCAACAGGCTGCAGCATTGATCGCACAGGTCGATTCCAGCCTGCTCAGCAATCTCAATAAAGACAAAAGGGACCGCGTGCTAAACGCAGTTTCAAAGGTCACTGCGATCAACATCACCACACAGTCGCGCTCGCATTCGGGACCGCTCCCATCAGAGGATTTGCTTCGAGCGTATGATGAGTTGATCACTGATGGGGCTAACCGCGTAATGGTGATGGCTGAAACTCAAGCGGCCCATCGGCAGAATCTTGAGACGATAGCCGTAACTGCGCAAACCACACAAAGCGGGCGGGGCCAATTTTATGCTTTCGTGCTTTCGGTTTTGTATGGAGGGGCGGGAATCACTGCATTCCTTACAGGCCATGAAACGGTCTCTGGCGTAATTTTTGGGACGACTATCATCGGCTTGGTGACTGTTTTTCTGAAGGGGAAAAGCGCTCAGAAAGCTGATCTCTCCAAAAAGTCTCGCGATAACTGAGGCCGCATACGCCCTGATTTAGAGGGCTTTTTTCCGATTCGCCGGCTTCTTCGGGGCGGGTGATTCCATGGAAACTACGTTGACGGGACCAGCGGCGGGACGGATGGACCAGAACGCCTTCGCTTCTGCTTCTGTGGCCATGCCCTTGTAATGGCGGTGAAGCATTTCAGGGCTCCCACCGTGGCCAAGCTGAATCGAGGTCTCGCCAGCGTGCCGGAAGGCTAGCAAGTGCATCGTGGCGAAGCTATGGCGGGCGACGTTGGCAGGCATCGGCACAGGGAAGGGGCGCGGGGCGTCCTTGTCTTTCTTCGATGCGTGTTCTTTCGCGGCGGTGTCTTCCGCTTCAAGCAAGGCGAGGGCTTTTCCCAGGTGCCAGCGGCGGGCCATTGGCGACGGGGTGACAATCGGGCCGTCGGGTCTCTTGTGGGGGGCGAGGAAAGCAGCAAGCGCGGGCTCGATTTTCACCGTCCGGGCATGCCCGGTTTTCGTCACGGTGTCGGGCAAGTGGATTTCCCCGGCAGCAAGGTCAACCATGCTCCAATCCATGCGCAGGCTTTCTTGCTCCCGGATTCCCGCAAAGAACCGGACCGCCCAAAAGGAAACGAGCGAAGGCGCGGCGGCTTCCAGGGCGGAGAAGAACCGGGCAACGTCAACCGGGCGGAGAATGCCGGGGCGGGTTTTCGGGGGCTTGGGCCGGGCGGCATCGGTGACGGGATTTTCCCGGACCCATCCCCGCGTTTTCGCATAGCTGAAGAGGCCAGAGACAGCGAGGCGATGGTTGCGCTTTGCCACAAGGCCAAGCTGCGCGGACGTGTCCGGCTTGGCGTTTCGCGAGCCCTTGGCGGGCTTGCGGACGGCAGCAAGGGACAGAATCCAATCCGACACTTCCGCCGATGTGATCGAGCAAATGGGGCGGCTTCCGAAGTCGCGGACGAATCGCCCGCAACGGGTGCGAATGCCTTGCAGGGACAACGGGCGGAGCCCTTCCGCGTCCTTGGCGGCTTCATACGCCAAAACGGCGGCTTCCACGGTCACGCTTGAGCGTGTGGCTTTCCATCGTTCCGCGTAGTCTTGCAGGATGGCCATGAGGGCGGGCGGCTCGGCATCGGGCACGCTTTCCACGAATCCCCGCCAAAACTGGACGGCAGCGCGTTCCGGTTCCGTGATCGAGCCAAAGGAAAGGCCAACGTCGCCAAGTTCCGCCTTTCGAGCCTTTGCCCATGCCTTCGCGGCGGTCTCAGTCTTGAACGCTTTTTGAAGTCGCGATTCACCCGGACCGGGCCAGCGCACAACCCAGGAATAGCGGGCATGCTTCAACGGCTTCAGAGTGACTTTCTCGGTGCTGCGCATGCGCGTTTTTGGACACCTTCCGGAACTGATTTCAAGTTTTATCCGTAACAAACCGTAACACGGGGCGGATTTTCATTGTAAAATCAACAAAGAACAAAAGCTTCCTAAACTCTAGATCTGGGTTCGATTCCCGGCGGGGATGCTTTTTCAGACAGCCGTGGCGGCGTTTGACGCCTTTTCGGACGGGTTGTATGACAGAAATTGGGTTCGCGGTGCAAGATTCCGCCCTTCTCCGGCAGTAAAAGCGTTCCCTGCCGTCACAGGGCATCACTTTTCCGAACCATCCTCATGAGTTTCCAACGATTCCTGCGGTCCGGCGTCTGCCTGGCCTTGCTGAGCCTGTCCTCCTCCGCCTGGGCGGCGGATGCCCTCCTCCAACTCAAGAAAGGCGATCACATCGCCATCGTCGGCAGCGGCCTCGCGGATCGCCAACAGCACCACGCATGGCTGGAGGCCCTGATCTACAAGTCCTATCCGGACCTCGACCTGACGATCCGGAACCTGGGCTTCGCCGCCGATGAGGTGAATCTCCATCCGCGCTCCGATGAGGTTCCGCCGACCGAATATTTCCTCTCGATGAAAAAGGGCGACACCACCGTGAAGCCCGGTCTGGTTTACAAGGCCGGGACGGATTTCGGTGCGGACGTCATCCTGGCCTACTGGGGCTTCAATGAGTCGTTCCAGGGCCCCGAAGGTCTGGAGAATTTCAAGAAGGAGCTGGGAGACTACCTCTCGAAGCAGCTTGCCGCCAATTACAGCGGCGAGGGCGCTCCCCGGATCGTGCTGTTCTCTCCCGTCGCTCAGGAGAATCTGAAAAGCCCGAACTTCAGCGATGGCGAGGCCAACAACAAGAACCTCGCGCTCTACACCCAGGCGATGGCCGAGGTGGCGAAGTCGAAGGGCGTTCCGTTCGTGGATCTCTTCACTCCCTCCAAGCAACTCTACGCCAAGGCCGCAAAGCCGCTCACGATCAATGGCATCCATTTGAACGATGACGGCGATCGCGAACTGGCCCCGATCCAGTTCAAGGAACTCTTCGGTCAGGACGCCTACGCCACCAGCGACCCGCAGGTCTCGAAGATCCGTGAGGCGGTGCTCGAGAAAAACATCCAGTGGCACCACCGCTATCGCACCGTCGATCAGTTCAACATCTTCGGCGGACGTTCGCGCATCGCCTACGAAGGTGTCACCAATGCCTTCATTCTTGGTCAGGAACTCGCCCAGCGCGATGTGAAGACCGCCAACCGCGACCAGCTTGTCTGGGCCGTGGCGAAGGGCGGCAGCCTTGAGCTCAAGGACGACAATCTCCCGCCCGTCGATCTCGTCCCGCCGAACCGCAAGAACGAGGTGCCCTATGTCAGCGGCGAGGAGGCCATCAAGTATCTGACCCTTCCCGAGCACTGCAAGGTCGAGCTGGTCGCGTCCGAGGAAACCTTCCCGGAGCTAGTCAATCCGGTGCAGATGAACTTCGACACCAAGGGCCGCCTCTGGATCGCCGCGTGGCCGACGTATCCGGAAACCACGCCGACCACCAAGAATTTCGACAAGCTGCTGGTCGTCGATCTCGATCCCAAGACCGGCAAGGCCGCGAAGATCACCACCTTCGCCGATGGCCTCAACTGCCCGACCGGCTTCCAGTTCTACAAGGATGGCGTGCTCGTGATGCAGTCGCCCGACCTGTGGTGGATCCGCGACACCGATGGCGACGGCAAGGCCGACTGGAAGGAGCGCGTGCTTCATGGCCTCGATGCAGCCGATTCCCATCATGAAACCAACTCGATCTGCTACGAACCCGGCGGCGCGGTGTATCTCAGCGACGGCGTGTTCCACCGGACCAACGTCGAGACCTTCAACGGACCTGTTAGAAACGTCAACGGGGCCATCTACCGCTTCGAGCCGCTGACCTCGAAGTTCGAGCGCTACATTCCCTACGCCTTCGCCAATCCTCATGGTCGCGTGTTCGACTACTGGGGCAATGACCTCGTGACCGATGCCACCGGCAACGCCAACTACTTCGGCCCGGCCTTCAGCGGCCATCTCGACACTGGAGCCCATCCCGGCATGGAGCAGTTCTGGAAACGTCCATCGCGCCCCTGCCCGGGCACCGCGATCCTGACCAGCCGCCACTTCCCGGATGACTGGCAGGGGCTTTTCCTGAACACCAATGTCATTTCCATCCAGGGCATCTTCCGCGCGAAGATCACCGAGGAAGGCTCCGGATTGAAAGGTGAGACACTCGACAATCTGGTCGCCACCGACATCGCGAAGAACCCGAATTTCCGCCCTTCCGGCATCACGGTCGCGCCGGATGGCTCGCTTTACTTCATGGACTGGTCGCAGATGCTCATCGGCCACCTCCAGCACCATCTCCGCGATCCGAACCGCGACCACCAACATGGCCGTCTCTATCGCATCACGTATGAAGGTCGTCCGCTGCTCCAGCCGAAGAAGATCGATGGCCAGCCGATTGCCGCGCTTCTTGAACTGCTGAAGGAGCCCGAGAACGACGTCCGCCTTCGTGCGAAGATCGAGCTTGGAAAACACGATGCCAAGGAAGTCACCGATGGCGTGAAGGCCTGGGCGAACCAGCTCGATGAGAAAGATCCCAAGTTCGAGCACAACCTGCTGGAGGCGCTGTGGGTTCATCAGTGGCACAACGTGGTCGATCTCGACCTGCTCAAGCGCGTGCTGAAATCGCCCGAACCCCGCGCCCGTGCGCAGGGTGTCCGCGTGATGGGCTACTGGCGTGACCGGGTGCCGGATGCGCTTGCCTTGCTCAAGGTGGCCGCAGACGACGAAGCGCCGCGCGTCCGGCTCGAAGCGGTGCGCGTGGCAAGCTTCTTCCGGCAGTGGGAAGCGGCTGATGTTGCACTCACCATCCTCAAGCATCCGAAGGATTACTATCTGGACTACTGCCTCAAGCAGACAATGCGGCAGTTGGAGCCTTGGTGGAAGAGCGCGATCTCGGAAGGCAAGCCACTGGCTGCGGACAACCCCGCAGGCATCAATGAAATCCTCGGCTCGGTCTCCACAGACGATCTGGCCAAGCTCCCGAAAACTCCCATCGTTTACACCGCGCTGCTGACCCGCGACGGAGTGGCCGATGACAAGCGCGCCGAGGCCCTTGATGGCCTTGCAAAGCTCGACAAGAAAACTCCGGTCGAAACCCTGCTTAGCGTCCTCAAGCCGATCATGGGCAAGGGCGGCAAGCCGGTCGAATCGCTCTGCGGCCTGCTGCTTCGTCAGCCCGCCGCCGAGCTGAAGGCCCAGCGTTCCCAGCTCACCAGCCTGACCGCTCCAAGTACGCCGGATGCCGTACGTCGTGCGGCCCAGGCGGCGATCCTCACCGGAGACGGCTCGCCAGCGACCTCGTTTGCAGAAGCCTCGAAGTCCACCGCCACCCTGACCGACTGGCTGACCGCGCTTTCCTCGCTTCCGGATGCCGCCCTGCGGGCCAGCGCCTACGATCTGGTGAAGCCGATCATCAGCACGGTGCCAGCCGCGCTGCAGAAGGATGAGGTCGGCAGCGTCGGACGCTTCGTGCGGATCGAGCTTCCCCGCAAGGGCACCCTGACCCTCGCCGAGGTGGAGGTTTTCAGTGAGGGCAAAAACATCGCCCCTGAAGGCAAGGCCACTCAGTCCAGTGTTTCCAACGACGGCGAGGCCAAGCGGGCGATCGACGGCAATACCGACGGCTCCTACGGCTCGGGCTCCCAGACCCACACTCAGGAAAATGAGAAGCAACCCTGGTGGGAGGTCGATCTCGGAAGGAATGTTCCCGTCGAAGCCATCGCCATCTGGAACCGCTCCGAGGGAGACGGTGCCTATGTCGACCGGCTCGAGGGCTTCACCCTGACCGTGCTCGATTCAAATCGTCGGGAAATCTTCAAGAAGGCAGGCAACCCCGCGCCAAAGGAATCCGTCCGCCTCGATCTGAAGGGCGATCCGGTCGGCACCCTCCGCCGCGCCGCCATCCGCGCCACGATCAGCACCGGCAAGGACCAGCCCGCCGTGTTCTCCACGCTCGCCGGCATGGTCGCGAAGAACGACCTCCTGCCCGCCGCCCTCGACGGCATCCGTCAGCTTCCACGCTCTGCCTGGTCCGCCGGTCCAGCCGATGCCGCCCTGGTGTCGGTGTTGAAATGGGCGACTGCGGTGCCTGAGTCGGATCGCACCTCCAAGGAGTTCGTTTCCACCCTGAAGGTCGCCAACGACCTGGCCTCGGTGCTGCCGGCCGATCGCGCGGCTGCCGCCCGCAAGGCCTTCTCGGGATTGACCATCAGGAGCTTCGTCATCAAGACCGTTCACGAGCAGCTTCGCTACGACACCCCCCGCTTGGTGGTCGAGGCTGGCAAGCCGTTCGAGGTCACCCTGATCAACGAGGACGCCATGCCTCACAACCTCGTTTTCGTGGCACCCGGCAGCCATCAGGCCGTCGCCGAATCGGTCCAGACCCTGCCGCCGACGAAGCTCGACAAGAAGGGCCGCGCCTATCTTGTCGATGGCGATGCCCGGATTCTGGAAGGCACGAAAATGCTCGAGCCAAAGCAGCGGGAAACCCTGCGCATCACCGCTCCCGACAAGGAAGGCGTCTATGAGTACGTCTGCACCTTCCCCGGCCACTGGGCGATCATGTGGGGCAAGCTCGTCGTGACCAAGGACGTCGAGGCCTACCTGAAGGCGAACCCGGAGAAATAAGGTGACTCAATTTGAAAGCGCCTCGTAGCCATCGGCTGCGAGGCCTTTTTTTGCTCATCCACTCTGTGGGCCTTTTTTGAACCGTTGAGGTCTCAGAGGTGGAGGAGATTGCTGAGGGGCGGTTTTCGTCGTGGCTTCTTGAGGTATCATCTTGGAACCTGAAATACAAACCACGAGATTCACGAAACATCACGAAAATCAGGCAGTTCCGAAATGCTTCGGACTCATTCATCAGGTGAGTTCGAAGATGGCGGCAATTGCTTCTACTTTCGTGATTCTCGTGACTTTAGTGGTTTCCCATTTTCCTGTTTAGGATCATGAGTCCCATGTCTTCTCTGCGATCCTTGTCTGCTCAGTTTCCCTGCAGTCATCCAGGCATCGGCTCATCAGCAATGCTGACCAAGTGCCTCTTAGGATCCATGCTTCGGATTGATCTCAATGTAGCGAAGAGCTTTGCCGGTGGGGATTTCCACAACGCCGGGCAAGCTGGTGGGATTCTTCGGCCCGGTGGTGGAGGTAGGCAGTGTCATGACGACCACTCCGTCGGGAGACACCTGAACGTTCTGCTCCTGGTCGGAGTCCACTTGCCCGTCTGCGGTGAAAAAGCGCAGCGGAGGATGATCGTTCCAGGACGGGTCGCGTTGGCGAAGCATCGGTTCGAGAGTGAGGAGGATCTGGTCGCCCTTTCGCTCGACTGAAATGCGTCTCCAATCCGTCGGCGGAGCAGGGAGCTTCGCCCGGAATTTCTCGAAGAGCGGCTGATTCGATGGGTTGCCATTTACGGCATCGCCCACCGGAAGACTGATTGAAAAAGGCAAGTCGGTCGCAGGGTGGCAGGTCTTTCCGCAATGCATCCAGGACACCTTGGCCTTCAGGACGAGGGTCTTCTCCCGAAAGGTGGCGGGCAGCGTGATCGGACACATCAGCAAGGTCTCTCCCTCGTAGCCCTGGGCCTCGTAGCTCGCCATCATGACCTTCTGCGGGGCCGGCCACTGGAGTCCCCCGGCCTTCACGCCCTCCGGCAGCGACCACTCAATCCGTGTCGCCAGCCCGACGATGCCCGGATGTTTCCAATACGTGTGGGTCCCCGGTGGATGCTGAAGGTGCAGGCCGACGAGGAAGGTCTTTCCTGGTGCGGCAGCGCTGACCTCCGAGATGAGCTCTGCCTTCAGCGCATCGACTTCCGCCCGCGCGGAAAGAACGAGAAGGCATCCGAGAAAGGCCGTAAAAAGTCGCATCACGCGCATGCTACGGCCTCGGCGCAGCAAAGAAATCAGGATTTCTCGGGGACCTGCAGCTGCATTCATTGGAACCATGCTGCGACGTGCGGGCTGTCACCCACTCTGAAGTGTGACGATCTGCGACCTGAACCGAAAGGAATCGGCGCGTGGCTCAAGCTCTGAACCTTGGTGCGGCGGGAAGTGAAACGCCACACCGCTTTCAGATGCACGCCTGGTCCACACCCTCCATGCCAGATCCAGTTCGTCTTCCGCGACCGGCTTTGATGACGATCGTTCGTTGCAGAAAGACTGCCCGTCGAGGCTCCCAGTGCCTTCGCTTCATCAGCCTCCTCCCCGCAATAGTTGAAATGCGTCACCTGATCCCTTTCACCGTTCACTCGAACCGAAACTCATCGGCGATTGCGGTTGGGCTTGAAGTCATCAAGCGGTATGTGTAACACAATCTTGCAGTGTTAGTTGGCATGCCCCGAATCGTTCGTCCATGCAATCCAGCCTTAAGAGTCTCCACTTTCGCTCTGAGAATTCCGCAGTGGCCCATGCTCCGACGTGTTGATGAAGAGCGAGAAAATGTGAAGACGCGAGGACTGACTCGGATGGCGCTAACTTGTGGCTGATTTGGGATAAGATAAGGATTTCCTTCCGGTCTCGTAGGCCTGCTGGTTCTGGTGCCGACCGAGTCTGAGAATGGAGGTTTCAACGGTGCTGTCTGACCGGCTTGAGAGCAGGCCTGCGCCTCGTTGATTTCCAATTGAATTCCCTTACGTTGGCGCAATTCAGGAAGTTGCTTGGAAAGAACTGAGTCGCCTGAATCCACGATGCTGCTCGCATTCAAGGAGACTTGCCGAGCTTTCGTCAGACTCGCAGCCAAGACTGATTGCGCGGACTCTGGATTTGTCCGCACTGCCGGGCTCCGATCCATGAGCGCACTTGAGATCTGGTCAGCAGGCGCTCACGAAATCTACCCAGGATTCCGTTCTATTCTCCCGCGAAAGGTCGTACTTTTCCCTGATCTTGAAGGGGATGATCGTGCCGTCGTCTTTGGTGAACTTGCCCTCGATCAGAATCGTGAAGGGCTCGTCGCGGGAGATGGTGCCGGGGAACTCTGCCTGAATGATTCGTGACTTGGTGACAACCACGACTCCGCCGGCCATGCTGTTGGGGGATTCATATACCCTGTATTGGAAGCGCATGGGAAGTTTGAGCGCGGCAACTCCAGGATCGATTGTGCCATCGGCGTAAGTCACGGTCACGGTCGTGAACTCGGCTGAGGCGAAGGTGAATGTATCATCCAGGTAGTTGGTTTGGATGTTGTAAGGCCGATTGCTCTTCACGGCGCCACCCATCATTCCTGCGGTCACGTTGGTATCGATTTCGATCTCAGGAACGGGTGTTGGGGCAGCGGGCATGATGCCGACTGCCTTGAATTTCACCATGTCGTATTTGACGCTACACGAGGGCAACAGAAGGGCGGCGGCGAGAAGGATGGATGAGAATGCGCAGGTTCTGGTTTTCATCGTGCGGCGTAAGGTTGCGAGCTTGGTCAACAGGTTGGTTCCACTTCCAAGTTTTCTCAGCAGGCTATGAATCAGGAGGAGGATTGGAATCATTTATTGCTGATCGGGCGAATTCCGTTTGGGTTGGTTTTACTGCGAGGAATGGGACGCGCTCAGCAATTGTCCTCAAAAGGTCGGCCTCGTTGATCTCGGTGTCCTAAACACCTGCCCCCTTGAGCAGCTCAAGGCTTCTGAGTCCTTGCTGGCCTTGCGGATCACTGCGTCATTTTCAGGAGAGTCTTGTGCCGCAGGTCTTCATTCGGAATGGTTTGAGTCAAGGAGCTGGCGTCGGCAGGATCGATCTCGACGGTGGCCATGATCGCCAGCGAAGGCTTCTTGCCCCGCGAGACGATGATGTGGAGGTTCGATTCCATCTTGCGGAAACTACTTTGATTGGGTGCTTCTGCGAACCACGAACGCGATTGCGAAAGCAACGAGAGCACCAATCAAACCGGCGGGAATTCCCACGATCGCCATGTAGAATAGCGGTTCATCCCAGACCGCCGACTCGCCGACTCCGCCAGTCAATGCCCAATGTAGACGTCTGAAAAATTCCGGCAGGATATCCGCGCATCGAATGGATGCGGCGATGATGAAGCCGCCAACACTCCAGAGGAAAGGACTGCGATGATGCTTCCGGTCTGACACATTCGTGAGGATTTGTTCCATGAGCCACAAAGTATCAGGTTCACCGGTGAACCGGTAATTGAAATTCCCAATGCTACCATCATCTCCTTCAATGATTGCCCCGGGTCGCCGACACGGAAATTCGCTCCATCAAGATCCTGGCGAAAGCGCGGGATATCGCGAGCTTGGCGGTTCTACTGGAGGGTCCGCAATTCATGAATGCCTCCCACAGTCCATGCTTGTTCCCAAATGAGGAATCTCCATGCTAGGATCATACCACTCGATGAACATCCATCACCTGGAGCTCTTCTATCACGTCGCCCGTTTCGGAGGCATCACGGCGGCCGCCCGACAGATGCCCTACGGCATCCAGCAATCCACGATCAGTTCCCAAATCCTCCAGCTCGAGGACAACCTCGGGAAAACCCTCTTTCAGCGGCGACCCTTCGAGCTCACCGCCGAAGGCCGCGTCTTGTTCGAGTCCATCGAACCGTTTTTCAGCAGTTTGGATGGTCTTGCCGAGCGCCTGCGCGGCGGAGCGGAAAAGCACTTGCGCATTGCCTGCCCGGAGATCGTGCAACGCGACTACCTCCCTCAGTTGATGGAGCGCATGCGGCGCCGTGTGCCTCAGTTTCATTTCAGTCTGGTCTCTGCGCGGATCGATGAGATTACGCGGCTTCTGCGAAGCAACCAGATCGACATCGGCCTGGCCTCCGCCGATGAAGCGGTCGCCGCTCAATGGGACTGCCGGGTGATCTTCCGCCTGCACAGCGTTCTGCTGGTGAAAGACGACTCACCGATCAGAGAGGCAGCGGAAATCCTCGAACGCGACCGCATCGATCTCCCACTCATCGCCCTGCCGAAAAATGAACCCGCCTGCAGGATTTTCCAAAAGGAGCTGCAAACGCGCGGCATCGACTGGTATCCGGCCTACGAACTCGCAAGCCTAGAACTCATCACCCGCTATGTGGCCTCCGGCTTCGGTGTCGGCCTGGCGCTGGATATTCCTGGAGCCAGCCAGCCTCCCGGGGTGCGCGCACTGCGGTTGCACGGCTTCCCGGAAATCCTTTTCGGCGGATTCACCAATGGTCCACCCGGCGAACTCGCCAAGAGGTTTCTAGATGAAGCACAAAACCTCGCAGCTTCCATGTTGACCTGAGACTCGGCGGATGAATTCTCCCCAAGCTCCATCAACAGATCATACCTGCTTCCTTCTTGCGAGCCGCTGATCCGAATCAACAACGAAGCGCAGTCACTTCCTGAGACCAAAATCTCTGGCGAAGGCATTCGCTGCATCGCTGTCTTTCGGCATGCCTTGATAAATGGTCTCCAGCGCCTTGGTGCGGTCAGCGCCCTGCGGGAGAGTCTGGATCCACTTCATGGCACCCTCTGGATCGTAGGGATAGGCCTTGGCGGCGAATGCACTTGCGACTGCGGATTTCTCCGGACTGTCGGGTGCACTATTGAGCCACTTGCCGGCGGCGAGGTAGTCTGCCTCTGTCCACGCAGAGGCCAGTTCAAAAGCAC
This sequence comes from Verrucomicrobiaceae bacterium, assembly GCA_027485995.1. GTDB lineage: Bacteria > Verrucomicrobiota > Verrucomicrobiia > Verrucomicrobiales > Akkermansiaceae > Luteolibacter. The sequence continues at coordinate 18,378 of JAIXPW010000077.1, read as the reverse complement.
GTTCCTTGGAGACCTCATGAGGCACTCCGCTTTTTGCCAGCCAGTCCAACCATTGACCTGTTTCGCCGACCCGCACTTTGTTCTGCATGTCCCTGGTGGCACCGACGAGCTCCTCACCCGAAAGATTCGCAGATCCCAGCCAATCGGAGACTTCCTTGAAGGTGAGCTTCGCATAGTCAGGCCCGAAGGCGAGCTGGCTCAGGGTGTTACTGACCAGCGCTACCTGTTCCGGGGTTGTGGCAAACTCCCTCATCTCTTCGAGCAATCTGTCGCGTTCCTGAGAATTGCATGCATCCATGATCACTGCGCTGATGTATTTCTCTTGATATTCCGGCTCTGCGGCAGCGATGCACTGCAGCGCGAGTCTCGTATCTTTGAGTTCGTTTCTGCAGTGGAATATGAGATTAAAAAACGGGTCCCTGGTATTTTCTTGATAGGTTGGGTCTGGTTTTGTCTTAAACATTTCTGGCGATCTGCTTAGGATGGCAGCCATCTCAAGCGGGTATTTCCTGTTGAAAAAATCGATTGCCATGGACTGAATGGCCCGCTTCATCCGCGGGGTAAGATCAGGATTATTGCTGAAACCGGCGATGAAATCTTCGAACCCCATTGGGCCAAGTGCGTAAATGCGATTTTGCACAGCCGCTTTCATCTCTTCGAACTCCTCACTGGATTTCCCGTTGGGATTTGCCTCATAATCGCGATACAAGGCAAAATAATCGTTCACCAGTGCTTTCGCTGCTGCCTTCCTGGCGAGATCTTCGTTGCGCCGATCCTTGCGGCCTTCTCTCAACGCGGGGGACTGTCGCGACTGCGCATCTTCGCCTCGAATGGCAGCAGCTTCTTTCACAAGCTCTGCATTCGCTTCTTGTTCGCTGGAAAGTTGCCGATTTTCCCGCCAACCGAGAAGTGCGGCGACGATCATGATGAGGGAGCAAAGAATGAGGGAGCGTTTCATCGGTCAATTCAGTTTTTGCAGAAGTTCTTCACGCAGGATCGGATCGGAGATCTTGGTTGCCAGCGCGCGGGCTTTGTCTTTCGGAAATGAGATGTTTCCGGAGCCGCTACCCTCAATGAGTGGAATCAGGATCGCATCTCCTGCGCCTGAGTCATGGTAACCGATGGCGATTTTCCCGATGAGATCTTGTTCTTCCGCGATGTCCGGGTTCTCTTTGCTTCTCCTTTCCAGGTATTTGGCAAAACCGGATCCCGTGGCCAGGTCAGCGGAAGCGGGATCGACCACTTGGGCCCATTTGCGAAATTCGTCGAACGTTTCACGGGTGGGGACTTGGGGTCGCGCTGCCGCAAAATCCATGATGACCCCGGCTTCCGTGGCCATGAGCGTGGAGCGCTCTTCGGGAGTGGCCGCGATGCGATCCAGGCTTTTCTGGATCGCTGCCGGATCACTCAGGTAGTTGAATGGCATGACCTTGCTCTTGATCAGCCCCATGTATTGCTCCACGGGCATCGTTCTGCGGAGCATTTCGGCAAAGGCATTCTGATCCTTTTCTGATACGCTGCTGAAGTATTGGGAAATCATTTGTCCGCGTTGATCCGGAGGGACAGCGTTCAATCGTTGCTCAGCGGAAGCGGGATCTGTTGCCAGTAATGAGCTGATCAAAGCGCCCTCGAAGGGCAAGAGAACCGGAGATTTTCCGCCAAGCGACTTATCGAAGCTGCCTGCGGTAAGTTGGCTGTCATACCAGGCCGTGGCAGCGGCGGGATCTCTCGCAATCCACTCGCTGAACCTTCCGATGCCCTGGGGAACAACTCCCTCAGCCTGGTATTTCGCAACGTATTGGCCAAACGCAAAGGCGGGATTCTTCTTTTCGAGTTCTCTCAGCATGAACCATTCGACCCGATTGCGTACTCTTGTAAGAATCGAAATGTCGGCCATTTCCGTAAGGGCTGCCGTGAGTTCTTCTGCGCTCATTTCGAGTGCCAGTTTCTCCAGCCTTGACTCGGTCTCATAATAGAATGAGCCCTCCACATCATCATTCAGGCAGAGAAGAAGCTTTTCCCAATCCCTGGAGCTGCTCACCCATTCGGCTGAAGGCTTGATCCCGTCTTCCGATGGACTGGACTCCCTCTTCTCCCTGACTCTGGGGCGCTCGTCTTGGGAAATGGAGACATTGCGGGAGTTGGCGATCTTCTCGCGAAGCAGGGCATTGTCCTGACTTACTGTGTTGCTAGCGCTGCATAAATTGGCGAGCCATGCCGCAGCGATGATCAGCGCAACGAGTGGCGGTACACATTGAGTGATCTTCATGATTCGTAGATGTTCCGCAGAGAATCGGCTCAGCATTAAGTTCGCTAAAGTCCTCGTTCCGGATTCAAGAAAATCGCCAAAGCGGGGGGCAAGCCTGGGATGGTTTGCTCGGAGCGCCAGAAGCCATGGATTTGCCTGTCACTCCAAACTCATGGCCTAATCGACCACCACGCTGTAGATCACCATTCCATTTGGCGTGATCGGCTTGAGGGGCTCGACGCCTCCTCCGGTCAGGTAGAACGTCGCGGCTTCCCCTTTCTTTGGAATGTACTCGTGGCCCGGTGAGCCGGGAGTCCGCGGCTCGCGGGTGTGCGGCTGCCAGGCCAGGGCAGCGATAAGCACGATGGTTTTCATATTGTTGATGGGATGCGTTTTGGTGTTCGATTTTTTGTTGGGAATCACCACGACCGGATTCCAGACAGAACAATATCCACCCTCATCCTGCAGAGTGAACCGGGCATCGCGATTCACAAACGGCCAGTTCCGATGGATTCCGAGAACATGGCACCTTCTTCTCGATCCTGTCTTCATTTCCTTCCCAGCGCTCCTGCAACCTCACGAAAAGCCGGTTTGGGCCTGGCTTCGCGGTCAAAAAGCAGGCCGTGGTTCACCCGCTGCCACGGCCATTTGTTCAGCCAGCTGTGACGATCACTGATGCCCCAAACGGTCACCCGATCCACATGCTTGAGGTTGGCGGCGACGGCCCCCATGACCTCACGGTAAACGGTCGCCTGTTTTTCCAGCACTTCATCCGGGCAGCCATCCGCGTAGGGGTTCTGCTTGTTCGCCTCCTCGCGAGTTTTCTGATTCCAGTGCTGTGCCCTGGGAATCACATCGACGTCGAGTTCGGTCAGGGCGCATCGGAACCCTTCGGCCGCGAATTGCTGGAGCATCTTGTCGAGGTTTCCCGCTGCCTTTTCGCCGAGTTCAAGGTGGCTCTGGCTGCCCACGACATCTACCTTGCAGCCCTTTTCTCGAAGCGAGCGCACGAAGGCCAGGATGGCCTTGAGTCGATCAGGCCTTTCGACGGCGAAATCGTTGTAGGTCAGCTTCGCCTTCGGATCGATCCCGGCCGCGAGCTTGAACAGCCGCTCCGGATAATCGGCCCCGAGCACGCGGGTGAGATCCGTCACACGGTATCCGGGCGAAGGGACTTCGACGAACTCGTTGAGCACGTCCCACGAGTCGACTCGTCCGGCATAGCGCGACATCAGCTTCGCGACATGATCCTCGATCCGTTTCCAGACAAGCTTCGTATCGGCCTCCTTCTCCCCATCTCTGAAAAGCCACCCCGGATAGTTTCCATCGCGGTTGAAAATCAGGGTGTGCCCCACGACACGTTGTTGGTTCTGCGTGGCGAAATCGACCAGGCGATCCACCGGTTCGAACCGGTAGATGCCTTCCTTCGAGCAGAGAAACTGCCACTTCATGCAGTTCTCCGGAGTGACGCTGTCGAACTGGGTCTTGAGGATCTGGATTTCCTCCGGGGTGTAGATCTTGTCGAACTGGGTCTGGACGGAGGTTCCCATCAACGGCTTTCCGCCCGCTAGGGAGCGCAACGATGCGAGGACGGGTTCCTGCGCCACGGCGCGAGGGGTTGCGAGCAGCAGGCCGGTTGCAGAGATCCCGCGCATGAAATGCCTGCGGGTGATCGGGCTGGAAAAAGACAGGGTATCAGGTTTCATGGTGGTGTGATCCGATAATTGGAATTCCCGTCGTGGACGGGGATCGTCTCCCTGACCGCTCTCGCCTTGCCTGCGATTTCAGAGCCCGGTGTCTCGCTCAACGCAGTAGAACGCGCGGGTGGCATTGGTGTTCGGATCGGTCAGGATGAGCTGGCCGTTGGATTCGGTGAAGACCGCATTCGTCACCTTCTGCCAGGAGCCTGCGGCGAGGGTGGTGGACTTCCAGAGGATGAAGTCATGGCCGGGTTGCGCGGGGATGGACAGTGAGAATTGATTGCCAGCGTAGGCGGTTCCGTCCACGCGAAGGAGTGCCGGATCATAGGGGTTGAGGGTCTCGGCAAGAGTGACGACGAAGGTGGTGATCGAGTTCTTGGAGATCGCCTGATCATTGGCAATGTTCAAGGTCCCGAGCGATCTGTAGGGGAACCCGCCGATGTCGAACTGCCTGGTACGGAAGCCGCTGACTGACGCGACGGGGAGTCCCGGAAAGCGGAGCGAAATCGTATCGTCCGTACCGCCGGTGTTGAGGACGATGAGGGTGAGCTGGTTGCCTGCGGGGTTGATGTAGCCGGAGGCGCGCAGGTTGGCATTGGTGCCGGAATTCGTAACCTCGAACCGCTGATGGCCGCTTGAGATGTGTTTCGCGTAGTGCTTGACGGAATAGAACGAATTCTGAACCTGGTATTGTCCATTTTCCACACCGATCATGGCCCAGACCTGACCCGTATTGTTGCCATGGACCATTCTCCACGCGAGGTAGGCCGAGGCATCCGCCCCAACCAGCGTGTCGTGGATATTTGCCGCAAGAAGCAACCAGTTCTCCAGAATTCCAGGGTCCGCAGCCGTGCCATCTTTCCCCCATTCCGTCATCCATCCTCTCCTGCCATTATACTTTGCTTCAACCCCTGCAAAGTCATTTGTGCCGTAGTTGTGGAATCCCAGGTGGTTTACATAGGAAAGCCCCGAAACCGTCGGAGCGATTGTCTTGAAAGCTGAGTGGTTTTCAGCGTCCACCGCGATCAATTGCGGTTTGTAAGTTTCATTCTTGATTCTGTTGTAAACGGCATCCAGGGCCAACCTGTAGCTGGCAGACCCGCTCGTTGTTGCGGGAACGGTCTCGTTGGCGAAGAAGCGACAAGTCTCCTTGTCGCCGGGATCGTAACTGGGCTCATTTTGGATGGAGATGAAGTCGTGGGTCCAATTGGATGCCGAGAGTCTTTCATACCACCAATTCGCGAATCCGGCGTAATCGTACTTGCCTGATACCATCCGGAGAGTGCCGCTTACAGTGCTGTTGTTACTCTTGAGGGACGCCGGTGGAGACCAGGAAGTCAACAGGCTTCTGGCACCATTCCTGTGGGCCCTCATGGCCAACTCGTTGTTCAACGAATCAGAGTTGCCTGTTCTGAGGCGGACAATATCGATGCCGCAATCGACGTATAGCAGGTTTTCGATCTCGTTCTTTTTCGTAGCGCTCAAGGCTTCATAGTCCGGCAAGTTAAACGCGATCGAGCCCCCGATGCCGTCCATCATCTGATGCCGGATGGTGGGGTCGGATGAAATGCGAGTGGTGGTCCCCGCTGCGGCATTGGCCACGACCGAGATTTCATCCAGCCAGACCGTGCCCGCCGAGCGGAACTGAAGGCGAAGGCGTGGGCTGGCTTCGGTCGTGGTATGGTTCCAAGTGTACCACTGCCAAGCGGTGGAGAGCGTGAACTCCTTGTTGTTGTAGGTATTGTTCTGCATCACAAAACGCACCTTGACCCCGGCGGTCGAGGCGCGTGCGCGAAACGTGATCGAGGTCGATGTGCCCACGGTGAGTGCGAAAGTAGGGCCGAGGGTCTGTACGTTATGAAGCTGTGCGCCGGGATTTGTGACGGCAATCTTCATGGCCTTCGCCCCGGCATACGGCAGCGAGGTCTCCAGAGAGAAGGCTGCAACGGCCCCGCCGCTGGTGTTGTTGGACCATCCGGTCAGCCCGCTCTCAAACCCGCCGTTCGTCACCAGATTCTGCGCATGGAGCAGGGACGTTCCCGCGATTAGGAACGCACCCATCAGGTGACGAGCGAAAGGACAGCGAATTGGCTTGATGGCAGACATCGGGATGGTGGCTGGTTCAATTCGGAGAAACCTTCAGACGTACGAAGCGAGGAGATGCGCCGGTGAGCGTGTAGGTGAGGAATCCGCCCGGTCCATTGGTGTTGGTGGTGAGATTTCCGACGAGGACGTCCGTCCAGTTCGTGAGATTCGATGAGGTCTGGATTACGAACTGTGTCCCATAGGCGGAGGCGGGGATGTTGCCACCGTTTGTCCAGGTGATCGTGTTCGAGGCGTTGAGTTGGGGATTCGCGGTGAATCCGGCAGGGGCGTTCATGAAGAACTCCACACCGTTCGATACACCGTCTCTATCGGTGTCCACTTCGGCTCCTTCTCCATCGGCGTTGATGGCCGCCCAAGCGGTGTAGCCGGCGACTGGACCCGTTGCGACCGTCAGGGTGCCGCTGCCTGTGAGTTTGGGGTCGATGTTGGGTGCCCCCGAAGTGGCCGAACCCCAGACGCCAGCGGCCTTCTGCACGCCGCCGATGAAGAGTTTGTCGACCTCGTCGGTGCCGGTGTAGGCGAGGTCCAGGGTGGCACCTGGGGTGGCGGAGATGGTGACGGTTGAGGCATCGTTGCTGATATTTGCGTCAGCGGAACTTGCCGCCTTGGTCAGGGAAAGGATGCCTTCGTTGACCGTGGTATCGCCGCTGTAGGTGTTGACGCCGTTCAGGGCCAGCTTACCCGCTCCCTGTTTGGTGAGGCTCAGCGCGCCGGTCAGGACGACATTGTTGGTGCCCGTGTTGACGCCAGTCGTGATGAAGTCGGCGGCATTGTTCACCGTGAGGACCGCTGAAGTGGCGCTGGTGATAGTCCGGGTGCCAGTGGCGGAGCCTTGACCATTGTAGGCAATGCCCGCGACGGTCTGATTGAATCCATTGAGGTCGAGAAAGGGAAAAGATCCGCCCGTTGGGTTCCCCAAAATGAGCGTCGTCGTGGAGGGCAGGACATTGGCCAAGCCCATCTTCAAGGTGCCGGCCGCCACGACTGTATCCGTCCAGCTGTAGGTTTTCCCGGGAGCCCCCACCAGCCAGGTTCCAGCATCGGTCTTCGAGAGGTTGCCGATCAGGTTGATACTGCCCGTCAACCGGTTCAATGGGTTGGTTGAAGTGCCTCGAACCGCGAAGAGAGCACCGTTTGTCATTGTCCCTGTTACGTCGCCGCTGACGGTGACGGAACCGGTGCCATCAGAATAAAACTGCACAAGATTTGTGTCGCTGCTCACATTGATGGGACCGCTCAAAGAGTGGTTGCGTGTGCTGTCGCTCGACAAGCGGGCACGTCCTGTGGTGTTCGCGAAGAAGTTGAGTGGTTCGGCAATCGTCAGATCCGAGGAGGCAGCAGACAAATTGAGAATCACGGAATTCGCGCCATTGCCGCCATTGATGGTGGTGGCACCGGCGGTGCTGCCGAGTGCGGAGTTGTCGGTGATGGATAATGTTCCGGCATTCACCGTGGTGGTGCCTGCATAGGTGTTCAGTCCATTCAGGAGCAATGTTCCCGCACCTTCCTTGGTGATGCCGTAGTTGTTTCCTCCGTCGCCGATGACGCCGGAGAATGTGAGGCTTTTGCCAGCGACCGTGGCACCTATTTGGGAAGTGATCGTCCGGTTGGCTGTCAGGGTTGCTGGTCCGGAGAATGTGAGGTTCTTCTCGGCAGTTGCAGTGACTGCCGTGAGGTTTCCGGCGAGGATGAGAGTGTTTCCGATGGTGATGTCCAACGTATTCGTGGAACGCATCGAAATGCTTCCCAAGGTGAGTGTTCCGGTTCCGAAGACGCCATCAGTCGTTCCGGCACCGGAGCCCGTGGAACTTGCGGTAGGAATGAATAGCCCCGCCCCACCGAGAGTCGTACCTCCCGTGTAAGTATTGGCACCTTTGAACCCGAAACTGTTGGTGCTTGTTCCGGTGGCGATGATACCTCCGTCTCCGGTGATGAGTCCGGTTCCCAGATCCATCGCGGAGTTGTTGATGCTGCTGCTATCGACAGTGAGTGTGGTTCCTGTGCTGATGGTGATTGGTCCATTCAAAGCCAGCGTGCCGGTGCCAACATTCGCAATCGTATTCGTCCCGAGGCTGCCGGAGCTGACGGTGATGGGATTGGCGATGCTTGTGAGAGCGCCGCTCAACCGGACGGCGGCATTCGTCGCGCCACCGGTGTCGAAGTCGATCGTTCCCGTTCCGGCCGCGTTGTTGTTGCCCAGGACCACGGTGCCTCCCTTGACCTTGAGACCGCCGAAGAATGTATTGGCACTGGATAATGTAAGATTGCCAGGGCCATTTTGAGTGATCGAGCCGGAGCCGGAAACAATGCCGGCAAGAGTCTGGAACGCCGAACTGCTGTAGATGAGCGAACCCTCGTTGATGATGGTACCCACATAATTGCCGCCGCCCAATTGCCCAGCGCCACCGATGGTCAATGAACCGCCATCAATGGTCGTGCTGCCGGTGAAAGCATTAACAGTATTCAGGGTCAGGCTGCCGGTTCCTCTCTTGATCAGGCTTCCGGTTTCGATCCCGAACGTGCCAGAGCTGCTCAGCACATAGTCCTTGGAGTTGTTGTCGAACGTGGTTGAGCCCGGCGCGACGTTGGCGACGTCGATATCGACGTTGATGGGGCCGGCACCCGTCGCGCCGTCATTGAAAAGCACATTGTCTGTGGCGAGGAACGAGGTTGCGCTGTTGTTGGAGAGCAGTTTCCAGTTGCTGATGGCGGCGGGATTCCACTTTCCATCGCCATCACCCACCCAATACGGAGAATCGTCCGCGCCGACCGTGAGCGTGATGGCGGTGCCCGAATCTCCTATGGCAAGGCTCTGACGTGCGGAGACACCCGTCACGGTGCCGAGGGCGAACTGGGCAAAGCCACCGCCAGAAATGCTGCCCCCACCATAGCTGATCAGATCATAGGTTCCGGCCGCCCAGGATGCCGCCGAGGGATTGATCGTCACCGTTCCGGCTGCATTGGTCGCGAGGCTGGTGGTCACGATGGGCGCGGACACGTTGCCGAAGGTATTCACCGAGGCCGCACCATTGAAAGTCAGCGAGCCGATGGTGAGCGACGCCCCTTCGACTCCGTTGTTGTTCGAGATGATGCCGCCGGTGGCGTTGTCCACGTTGACGGTGTTGACCGCACCACTGCCGGTGAGAGTGCCTTGGGTGAGGGTAACGACGGGAGCAATTGCCGTTACGGTGTTCTCTTGAAGGAGTTTCGCGGTGCTGCCGTTGATGGTGATGCCACTGCTCGCGGAGATCACGCCGTTGTTGGAGAGACGGAGGGTGCCGCCAAGGATGTTGGTGGCCCCGGTGTAGGGGTGGTTACTCACCGTGGCGCCATTCGTCAGATTGCCGCCCAAGGTGAAGGTGCCAGCTCCGCTCTTCACCAGCGCGATCGCACCGGTGATCTGAGAGCTTGTTATCGTGCCAGGGATGGAAGTGCCAACATCGACGTTCGAGCCACCAAAGCTGAAGTCCGCAGTGTTGTTGATGGTCAGCGTGGCCGGGCTGGTCGAGGTTACCCGGTAATGCCTGTCATTCGGTATGTTGGTCGGCTGGGTCAGACCGGCAAGGGTTTGGTCCTGGCCATTGAGGTCAAATGACAGAGTGCGGCCACTACCGTTGCCGGCAACATTTCCGAAGATTAGGACCGTGCCAGCGGGCAGGACATTTGCGGCTCCCGAACCATTCCTGACCGTCATGGTATTGGCGATATTGCCCGAACCAATGGAAGTTGTGCCGGCATAATTGCCTGCCGTGCCGAGATTGATGGTCTGCGAATTGCCGTTGCTGGTTCCGACCGTTGTAAAGACTACGTTGCCGCTGCCGCCAATCGCGCCGTTGAGATTGAAGGTGCCTGCGGAGCTTGCATTTACACCGAACGCGAGGGTGGAGTTGACTCCCGTATTGGCCGTGGTGATCGGCGCGGTGATGGTGAGACCGGTGGTGCCGGAGGAGAGGGATGCAGCAGAGGTGCCGCCGATGGTGATGCCGGAGGTGGCGCCCAGTGCACTGAGGTTTCCGATGGCCAATCTGCCTGCGGCGATATTGGTGACGCCACTGTAGGTGTTCGCGGCAGTTAGCGAGAGGACTCCGGCGCCGGTATTGGCCAATCCATCATTTCCCGCGATCACACTGGAGATGCTGAGAATCCGGTCGGACTGGGTGACGTTGATCGCCGGCGTCCCCGAGGCGACGTCCAAGGTCAGAATGTTGGCACCGCTGATAACCAGGTCGTTTGATGAGGTGGTGGCGTCGGTGAAGGTGATGTTGCCGATGGTCTGGGGGGCAGTCAGAGTGATCGTCTGAGCGGTGGTGATGTTCACGCCGGTGAAGTTGGCCGAAAAGCCCGCACCGTCGGCGATCGTGCCGCCAGACCAGGTGCCTGGGGCGTTCCAGTTGCCGGAGCTACCGAGCCATGTGCCATCAACGGCTCTTGCCGACGGTGCGGCAAGCAAGACGGCGTTGACGGTGGCAAAGGCGAAGAAAGCGGGTCGTTTCATGGGTTTTGGGTTTTGGGTTCTGGGTTTTGGGGCTCAGGCAGGAAACCACGCAGCCGCGCGAGAAATTCCCGTCACCTTCGACCACTCACCCTTTGTCCCCGATCGCAAACAATCCTTTTCATGATTGCCAGCCGATCTTGATTTCCCCAGGTTTTGGGGCGTGCGAACTCTGCGTATTCGATCCGCGTCCGAGCAATTGGCGGACTTTCTGAAAGAGGAGATCAGGAGCCGAACGTGGACAGGTGGGATGCCCGGCGAGAACTGGCTGGTCAGCAACTTGCAGGTGGGGCGCGACACGGTGAGGGCCGCGATGATCCACCTGGAGCAAGCAGGAGTGATTGCTTCCCAAGGCAAGGGCCAACGTCGGCAGATCGTGATGAACAGTGATGAACTCGCTAGGAACTGTCGGGTCACCTTGCTGTTGCATAGCACTAAGGATCGCCATGAGGAACTGGTTCATGACATCATGTTCCACCTGACCCGGCGTGGCTACCAAGTCGATCTGGCACCCAAATGCCTGGTGGAATTGGGAATGAAGCCGGAACGAGTTGCGAAAATGGTCCAACAGGTGAAGACCGATGCCTGGGTGGTCGCAGCGGCTTCCAGCGACGTATTGGAATGGTTCGCAGCGCAATCCGCACCGGCGTTCGCCATGTTCGGGCGCTTCTCCCGTCTCGGGATGGCCGGAATCGGGCCGGACAAGTTTCCGGCATTCGAGGTGGCGGTGCAACGATTGGTGGAACTTGGACATCGGCGCATCGTGTTCTTGCTGCCCGAAGAGATGCGGAAGCCAAATCCCGGACTGCTCGTACAGAGAATTCTCGGAGTCATGGAGGCCAACGGCATTGCCGTCGGTAACTACCATCTGCCGGACTGGGAACGTGGTCCGTCAGGCCTGCGTCGATGTCTGGACCGTCTCTTTGATCTGACACCTCCCACCGCCCTCTTCATCGAAGAGGCCAGCGAATTCATTGCCGTTCAGCACTACCTCGCCAAGCGCGGGATTTTCGCGCCTAGGGACGTTTCACTCATCTGCTCGGATGACAGTCCGCTTTTCGAGTGGTGCGATCCTCCCGCCAGTTGCATCCGTTGGTCCGCTCGCACAGTGTTAAACCGTGTGGTACGCTGGGTTAACAACGTCGCCAACGGCCTGGAGGACCGCCACGGTAGCTTGTTTGAGGCGGTATTCATCGGAGGAGGGACGATCGGGCCATCGCCTAAGGGCGGTTAGTCTCTTGATCCTCAGGGTTGGTAGGGGAACCCCTATCTTTCGGACTCGGACAGTGTCCTACATGCCAAATACGCCGATTGCAAAAGCCTCATATGCCATTCGGGGAAGGTGTCGTATCTCAACATTTCGCCCTGATTGAGCTTGGTCATGCCGCCTGTCAGCTCGATCGCCGACGTGGAGGAGGGTTTTCGCCGTTGCTGGTTCCCGTGGTCCGGCGGGTCAGTGCGACGTAGGTCTGGCAGGTGTCAGGCTCACCCCGCTGCCATCCGCATGGTCGCCTCGATGAGACCGATGATCTCTAGAATGCGTCACTTCGGGTCCACATTCCAGCACTCGCTCTCTCATGATTTTGGATAAAGTTACATAAATAGATAAATATTATAAAACTATCTTTTCTCCTTTATTGCCAGCGTCCACACCCTTGCATGAAAAGTTTGGCATTCAACATTTCCTCCGAGGAAGAACGGCACTGCCTTTCCATGCCGAGATATGCTCGCACTTCGAGACAGGCGGCAAGGGCTTTCCAGATGTTGGCCAAGGCATCTTGACGCGTTTACCCAGACTCACGCAGCTGGGAATCGAGGGACATTCGGCAATCTAGAAACCGAATTCATCGCGCTCAAGGGTGGTAAGGAGCTTCATCTAAGAGAGGCTGCGTTTAATAGCGAACTTTGAAGCGGGGTAGGTTTCCTATAAGAGCTGGACGAAATCCGAGCTTTACCCGTCGTTTGTGTCAGAGGTCCAAGACAGCTCTGTGGGCCTCCACGCTCTCCTCACCCAATCCCGTTGTTCGGGGGGCCTCAACGAATGGTGCAAACCAAGCGTTTGCATTCCGGATCGGGACGACCGCGTGAATACGGGTGAAATGAATCGCGCGGCCGGAACGTCTTGTCGCAATGAATTTCTCCAAACTTCCCTCGTGGACGTGGACGGCCGGTGGACTTGGGCTGGCATTGGCGGCCGGTGTGATGATCGGCCGGGTGAGCGCCCCCGGACCGGAGGCTGGAGGATCCCGGGAATCGCTGGGGGCCGGGAAATCAGGTGGCCGGGATTCGCGGGGTGGCTCGCTGACCGAGGAACGGACTGCCCGCTCGCGTGAATCGGCCCGCAGCACGAAGTCTGCCCCGTCCGAGCAGGACCTTTCGAAAATCCTTTCCTCCACCAACCGACTCGAACGCACCGAGAAGCTCCTCGCCTACCTCGACCGCCTTCCGACCGAGCAGTTCGCTGCCGTTTACGAGGAAATGCGCAACTCGCCCTCGGCGAAGCTTCAGGGCTCCGAGCGCTCGCTGGTGCTTCAGGCCTGGGCGGATCGCGATCCTTTAACAGCACTCGGTTTCCTGCAGCAGGGCGGGGCGGAGGATTGGGAACGTGAAACGGCGGTGTCCACGTGGGCCGCGAAGGATCCGCAGGCCGCGTTCGCCTGGGCGGCGACGGCCAAGGACGAGGGCGACGTCAACAACTGGATGCTCGGTGCCGCGCGGGGAATCGCCCTGACGAATCCCGAACTGGCCCGTGACTACCTTTCGCAGATGGAAGGAAAGACCCGCGATCAGGCGCTGCGCGACATGCAGCCCTATGTGACCCAATATGGCTTCGATTATGCAAGCAACTGGGTCGGTAACATTTCCGACGAGGGCCTTCGCAGCCAGGCCTCGCGCACGCTGGCCCGCAGCCTGACCGAGCTCGATCCCGCGCAGGCCGGGGCCTGGAATGCGGCGATCACCGACACCGACACGCGTCGGGATGTCTCCGAGACCGTGGCCGATGCCTGGGCCAGGACCGATCTGGCCTCGGCCCGCAAGTGGGTTGAAGGACTTCCGGAAAACACCCGTACGGAAGCTGCGGAGGGAGTGGCCCGGCACTATGCCCAGCAGGATCCCGCCGCTGCCGCGCAATGGCTTTCCGGACTTGGCAACAACCCGGATCTCGATGGGGCGCGACGCATTTTCATCGACGAAAGTTTCCGCAGCTCGCCCCAGCAGTCGCTGGATTTCGTGGCGAATCTCTCCGACGCCCGCGCCCGTGAGGGATACTACTGGCGTTATGTGAACACCTGGATGAAGCAGGACGCCAACGCCGCAAAGACCTGGGTCGCCCGCAATAGTGCTGCCTTGCCTGCGCCGCTGGTCGAGCGAATGAACCGTCAGTGATGCGCGTTCCCGGGATCCTGAGAATGATGCCATCCTCATTCTAACAGAGGCTGCGTCATAAGTCTTGGTTGGGCATGCGGACAAACCCATGGCGCTGCGCCAGCTCCTCGCCTGCATCCTCAAAGAAGCGGCAGGAAATAGGAGCAGAAGGCTTCGGGCGTCGATCCCGTCGCCGTGACACGTGCCCAGGTGCGGCGGCCCCAGGTGCAATGGATTTTCCTGCCGGGAGATCTCTTCGATTCACTCGATGCGACCGACTGCCGGCTTCGCCCTGTTAGGAAAGGCGGGACGGATGTATCCCGCGTCCTGTGGCTTGGTCGGGTGCTGAAGCTCTCCTCGGATGGGAAATCCATGCAGTCCTATGCGAGTGGCGTTCGCTCGCCCGATGTCATCTCCTTTGATGATGCGGGGAATCTCCTCATCACCTGCAACCAGGGCGACTGGCGTGGCCCTTCGCCTCTGGAGGTCATGCAGCAAAATGGCTTTCACGGTCATCCCTCCTCGCTGGTCTGGACGCCAGGCTGGAACAAGGGAGATGCACTCAAGCTCCCGGTTGATGAACTCGACAAGCTGTGGAGCAAGGAATCCGCCCGCTTTCCCCATGGAGACCTGGCGAACCCGCCGAGCCAGCCACCGGCCTTTCAGAAGTCGTGGAGGGACTATCGGGGGCAGGTTTTTCTATCATCAGGCGACCCACGTGACTTGATTTCCGTTAGGGGGCGGATGATCCGTGAGGTTTCCTCTTGTCAGAAGAAGGCCATCCTTCAACCTGACCCATAACGGAAAACCCACAAACCCATCCGCATGCAAGAACTGCTTACCCGTCAAGGAATCCCACTGTCTCTCGGCCTCGGAGCTGTTGGACTCGTCACCGCCCTTTTGTTGATCCGCTCGGTCCTCTCGGCCGACGGTGGAAACCCCGCGATGCGGGAGATCGCCAGTGCCATCCAGGCCGGAGCGAAGGCCTACCTGAGCCGCCAGTTGTTGGCAGTGGGCAGCATCGCGGTGGTCATGTTCGTGGCGGTCGGGTTCCTGCGTGACTGGACCACTGCGGGCGGCTTTGTGATCGGCGCGGTGTGTTCGTTGATCGCTGGATTCATCGGGATGCTGATCGCCGTGCGGGCCAACGTCCGCACGGCCCAGGCGGCATCTGTCGGCTCGCATCCGGCCCTGAAGGTGGCGTTCAACGGGGGGGCTGTCACCGGTCTTCTCGTGGTAGCGCTCGGCCTTCTTTCGGTCGGCGGATTCTACCTCGCGGTGCTGAATTTCACCCACGACCAGAAGGCGGCGATCGACTCGCTCATCGGCCTCGCCCTCGGCAGCTCGCTGGTCAGCGTCTTCGCCCGACTCGGAGGCGGCATCTACACCAAGGCAGCCGACGTCGGCGCGGATCTCGTCGGCAAGGTCGAGCAGCATCTTCAGGAGGATGATCCGCGCAATCCGGCCACCGTCGCGGACAATGTCGGCGACAACGTCGGCGACTGCGCCGGCATGGCAGCGGATGTCTTCGAAACCTACGCCGTTTCCCTGATCGGTGGCGTACTCGTCGGCCACCTCACCCATGGCGGTGTGGCCTCGCTGGCCTTTCCCTTCGTGATTTGCGGCATCTCGATCATCGGCGCGGTGCTCGGCGTGCTCTACGTGAACCTTTTCAAACAGGATGCCACCAGGTCGCTGCTCGGCGGCGTGACCATCAGTGGTTTGGTGACCGCCGGACTGCTCTTCCCCGCGACCCGCGCGATGTTTCCGGACCCGGTCGATTTCGCCGGAAAAGTGGCGGATTCCTCGGCGATCTTCGGCTGCGTGCTGGCGGGCATCGTGATGACCTTCGCGACCGTCTGGATCACGAACTACTACACCTCTACGAATTACAAGCCGGTGCGCAGCATCGCGCTCGCCTCCGAAACCGGTCACGGCACCAACGTCATCGCCGGACTTTCCGTCGGCCACCACGCCACAGCCCTGCCGGTGCTCTTCATCTGCGCCGCGATCTGGGGCTGCCATGAGTGGGCCGGGCTGTATGGCATCGCGGTGGCGGTCGTTTCGATGCTCAGCCTTTCCGGGATCATCATCTCGCTCGATGCCTTCGGTCCGATCACTGACAACGCCGGTGGCATCGCGGTCATGAGTGGACTGCCGGAAAGCGTCCGCCGCGTGACCGACGAGCTCGATGCGGTGGGCAACACGATGAAGGCCGTCACCAAGGGCTACGCGATTGCTTCCGCCGGTCTCGCGGCGATGGTGCTTTTCGGTTCTTACGTCGAGGAGCTGAAGGCCCATCTTCCCGGCCAGGTCTTCCATTTCGATCTCACCGATCCGAAGATCATGATCGGCCTCTTCATCGGTGGCATGCTGCCCTTTCTGTTCACCGCCTATGCCATGGACGCCGTCGGCACGACGGCAGGCGCGGTGGTGAACGAGGTCCGTCGCCAGCTCAAGCTGAAGCCCGGCATTCTAACAGGTAGCGACAAGCCCGACTACGGCCAGTGCGTGGACATCGTCACCAAGGCCGCGCTTCAGCAGATGATCCTGCCGGCCTTGCTGCCGCTGATCTTCGTGGTCGGCGTCGCGGCCATTCCCGGTCTCGGCAAGGAGGCGCTTGGCGGCATGCTCGTCGGGACGATCGTCACCGGACTCTTCGTCGGCCTCGTCATGACCTCCGCCGGTGGAGCCTGGGACAATGCCAAGAAGTACATCGAGGACGGCCACCACGGTGGAAAAGGCAGCGAGTCGCACATGGCCTCGATCACCGGCGACACCGTGGGCGATCCCTACAAGGACACCGCCGGTCCGGCCGTGAACCCGATGATCAAGGTGGTGAACATCCTCGCCATTCTCATCATTCCGATCTTGTTCAAGTAAGCGCCTGAAGGTGGAGGGGTCAGGGGGCGGTAGCCAGGGGTCAGGAAGAGAATGGAGGCGTCATTCGAGAATTCCTCATTCGTCATTTATTTCTGGCCCCCAGCCCCTGAATCCTAGTCACCCAATCCTCTCCAAACCATGAATGCACTTCTCCGCCTGATCTCGCTCGTCACCGTTGTTTCGGTCTGCCCTTGTCTCGCTCAGGTCCCCGAGGGCTCGCAGAAGAGTCCGATTTCCACCTTTGTCGTGCCCCTCAAGCGAGTGGTCTGGACCTCCGGCAAGGACGTCGCGAACTCCGACAACTTGCTCAAGCCGAAGTCCGGACAGGCGGTGTTGACCGAGCCCGAGGCCCCGCTGGTGCTGAAGCCCGGAGCGGGTGTGGTCCTCGACTTCGGGGTCGAAATCCAAGGCGTGCTTGAGCTTTTCACCCCTCAAACGAAATCCAAGACCCCCGCCTCGGTCCGCATCCGCTTCGGCGAATCGGTGGCGGAAACCATGGTGGAACTCGACGAGCGCGGTGCCCAGAACGACCACGCCTTACGCGACCGGACGGTGGTTCTCCCATGGCTCGGCAAGACCACCGTCGGGCCCGGCGGATTCCGTTTTGTCAGGATCGATGCCGCCAAGAACGGTCCGGAGGTTCAGCTCAGCCAGGTGCGCGCCATCCTTCAACTACGGGATGTGCCGTACATCGGTTCGTTCAAGTCCTCCGACGAACGCCTCGACCGGATCTGGAAAACCGGAGCCTACACCGTCCATCTCAACATGCAGGAATACCTGTGGGACGGCATCAAGCGCGACCGGCTCGTCTGGCTCGGCGACATGCACCCGGAGGTCAGCGTGATCAGCTCGGTCTTCGGCTACAACGAGGTCGTGCCGCGCAGCCTCGACATGATCCGCGAGGTGACTCCCGTGAAGGACTGGATGAATGGCATCAGCTCATATTCGATGTGGTGGATCATCATTCACGAAGACTGGTATCGCCAGAATGGTGACCTCACTTATCTCAAGCAGCAGCAAGCCTACCTCGCCGCCCTGCTGAAACGCCTCAGCACCTACGTCGCCGAGGATGGAAAGGAAAAGCTCGATGGCATGCGCTTTCTCGACTGGCCGACATTTGAAAACCCGGTCGCCGTTCACGAAGGTCTTCAGGCGATGATGACCAAGACCATGGCCAGCGGCGCGCGTCTCTGTGACATCCTCGGCGATGCCGACACCGCCGCTCTCTGCCGGAAAACCGAGGCGAAACTCCGCACCCACATGCCCGCCTCCAGTGGAAGGAAATCACCGGTCGCCTTGCTAGCACTCGCTGGATTCCGCGACGCGAAGGAGGTCTCGGCGAACGTGCTGAAGAAGAATGGGCCGAAGGATCTCAGCACCTTCTATGGATTCTACGTGCTCAACGCGCTGGCCGAGGCGGGCGATTACGAGACCGGGCTTGATTTCATCAGCCAATACTGGGGAGGGATGCTGGACTTCGGCGCGACCACGTTCTGGGAGGACTTCGATCTCGACTGGACGAAGAACGCAGGTCGCATCGACGAGATGGTTCCGGCTGGAAAGAAGGACCTGCACGGCGACTT